>DATIJJ010000084.1:0-10602 GCA_035478795.1 Gammaproteobacteria bacterium
GCCTTTTTCACTGAGGAGAGCTGAATTTTGGATGCCGAGTTTGAGACAGGCTGCGGCATAACTCACTTTTTGCGTAATAAAATGGACGCCGCGACGTTCACTTTCATGATTGAATAAAATCCCGCAACTGATGAACATGCCGTAACTTTTTCGATAAATACTCGCGATATTGTGTGCATACAATTTCGCAGCTGCATAAGGATTAATCGGATGAAACGGTGTGTTTTCATGTTGAGGCGATTCGACAACATCACCAAACATTTCAGAAGACGATGCCTGATAGATTCGACAATCCGGTTTTAGTTGCCGGATCGTATCAAATAACAGATGTGCACCCAGACCGTTGATGCGAGTCGTTTCAATCGCACATCGCCAGGAGTCCCCCGGATAGGATTGCGAAGCGAGGTTGTAGACTTCATCCGGTTGTGTTTGCTGGATGGCGGCATAAATGGCACTCGCATCAGCCAGATCGCCTTGCACAAATTCAAGGTCGTTTCGAATGGATTCGATGTTGGCTGAAATGTGGGAGTGGTTGTTTTTAACAAGGCCCACGACGCGGTAATTTTTTTGCAGTAATAATTCGGCGAGGTAGGAGCCGTCCTGGCCTGAGATGCCGGTGATCAGGGCGGTTTTCATCATGTTGTGAACTCTCTTTCTGTCATCGGATTACTCGCTTCCATTTTGTCGTGAAGAGGACGTGGATGTTTCATTCAGTATGTTATTGATCCGATATTCCTGATGACTCGCATGTCGTTTTAATTGAGACATTTTTTTAAACGTTTCGGGAAAACAGGATTTAAAAAGAAAGGCACTCACTTTTTCGTGATGTTTTGCCGGGCAGATAAATTTATAGGTTGCGCGAATGATATTCAGCTGGAAAAAATAAATCTTTTTAATGATGTGTTTGATAGTATGCGTCAGCTTACCTGAGATGGGATCCCGGATCAGCCCCATCGTGGCAGCATTTGTCGATGCCAGTTTTCCCGTCATGCGAGGTGTAAATATTTTCTCAAAGACTTTTTCACTGGCAGATAAGGCGCGCGCTTTTCTTAACAATTCCGGCGCGGCATGAGCAAATTCTTTTATTTGTTTGAGGACGGCATCTGGCGAAAACATTTTTTCTGCGATAATTCGTTGATTCGCAGAAATGGTTTTTGCGTATTCGATATCATCCAGACAACGTTGCATGATTGTTTTTGCTTCGAGAAAGTCGCTGCAGATGCCGGAATTTTCCAGTTGTCCTTTTGGAATAATGCGCAAAATTTCCTGTGCCATGCCGGAATTTTCCATGAAGATAACCGGAATGCCCATGATAATGGCTTCAAGCGGCGTATAATGCGTGTGGAATGGACTGGTACCTGGATCAATCAGGCATCGACAATCAGTCAAAAGATCGAGATATTCCATATCATTTTTGATGGTGCCGGTCACACGTTTGTCTTGCTTCAGGATTTCATTCGATTTGTTATTTTTTCCGAGAAAACGCAGCGGAATGTCTCTGAAAACGTCGCAAAATTCGTGATAGATATCCGTCCAGTGCGGATTTTCATAAATGTAGGACAGTGCCGTATTACATATTCTGGCAGAAGCCTCGCCTTTCCATTGTCCGACTACGCGGCTGCGTGTTACGCACGGACCCACATGAAAGACATTTGTTCCAAGAATATTGCGATGCTCCGGACCATTCAGCGCGTAGAGCATGAGCATGGTGGCATAACGAGCATCGTATTTTTGTAGCAGGGACAGATCTGCACCACTGTTTTTCGCCCATTCATCATACGTCATGATGTTCCCTTCACCATAAACGCGAAAGAGGGTCAGGCCTTTAAACCAGGTGAGGACGCGCGGTACGGTGGGGAGCAAATTGGGAATGTAGATGATATCAATCCATTCATTCAAAAGAGCCGCTTCTTCATCAGAAACAACACCCGATCGGGCATTCAGATCGTGATAGCTCAAAAGATCAATCGCCTGAATTTTTTCAATCACAGAATCCGGAATGGTGCAGGTTTCCCGCCAGTTTGGATATAAAGGGTGTGACGGATCATCCGCACCCGGTTCCTGATTTTTGAATATGTCCCAATGCGCTTTGACCGGGATGACTTCAAAACCGGCTTCAATAAATAATGATACTTCTTCAAAACGCAAAACCCGATGAGAGGCGCCATAGAGAATTCTTAATTTATTTTTTTCTGTCATGCCTGTGTTTTTTGCCTCGTCAAGAATGTTTTCGTCAGTATGCCTTAATGTAATATGTTCGGGTTGCGTGATATGGTCATAGATCAAATTGGCGCTGGCGGAATAGGAAAACTGGTTTAGCAGTTTCGCATGTTCTGCAGGCGGTATGACCATATTATCCTTGTTATCCAAAATCGCCTGGGCCAGTGTTTCGGGTGCGATATACGCTGGCAGTTCGATCACATATTCTCTGAAACACTTGTTAACAAATCCTTCTGTCGTAATACATTTCAATCCGAGTCCAAGCATTTCACTGACGATACCCGACGCTTGTCCCATGGTCGGCCAGCGGAGTTGTACGGTGACATCCGCGCCCTTCATTAATGATAAAAGGTGTGTGGCATCCGGACTTTCTTCAAAAATAATAAAAGCCTGTTCGTGGGGTGGAAGTGATTTCACATAATTTTTAACGCCATAGCCTGCCAATAACAGTTTTACATCCTGTTTTTGCCGTAACAAGGCAACAGCTTCGATTAAAATATCAATGTGCTTGAACAGGTTGGGAATACCAAAATGTGCAACGATAAAACTGTTTCCCGTTTCATAGAAAAGAGGCTCGATATTGCGATAATCCGGAATCGGCAGCCAGGCGCTGATGTAGTGAATATCGCGGTTATTGACTTCATTTTTAATGAGCGGGATGCAATTTTCTGCATTCACAATAATGTTGGTGCAACCGGTCAACTGGATCAGCGGGTTGATCATTCGAATATTTTTACCGAGCAGGTCCTCTGTCGTGACACCCGTCAGCCTGTCCATGGTTGGATAATAATTTTGAATAAAGTGCTGCCAGTTGTAATGGTGTTTGATAATCCAGTTATATAATAAATTGCTGTACATACCATCGTGAAAATAAAAATAGTTTCTTTCATGAAGAGAGCGGAGTCGAATGGCGGTTTCGAATGTTTCCAGATTATAAGGGGAATCGCCCAGCACAAAAATATTGGCCACGTAATCGAAATGCGAATCCATGTCTGCATAACTTTTCGCATTAAACACACTCAGATTTTTTTGAGGAATGTTGACTGCTTTCGCCACTTCTTTCAGTACATACTCTGCGATGGCAGAGCCTGGTGTTGGAAAAGTTGTAAAAACATGGAATTTATCTGGAAAAAGACAGAATGTTTTAAGCGAAAAGTCAGTGATGGCACTTTTTTTAATGTGTTGCAAATCAAAAAAAATGGCGATTTTTTTGGATGATTTCTTTTGCACGATGTCTTCAAAAAGGCATTGCTGGATTAACAGGGGAATATTGTCCGCCTGTTTATTTTCAGCTCCCGCGGTGAAATATTCCATGGCGTTCTTTAGAAACTTGAAAAAACTGCTTTTTTCCCTTTTCACCCGGCTACCTCAAATTACAGCAAAAATTGGTATGAAGGATAAAGCAACCTGCCTGAAAAGTCAGCAAAAATTCAATGGAAGACAGAATACGCACCCACTGAGAAAAATAGCGTAACATCATGAATATACAAGGATTTTTATTTTTTTGCATAAGGATCCATCGGGCCATTTTATATTAACTCCATGATTAATAAAGAATTTTTGAAAACTGCTCTTTCAGGCGCTTTTGGAAGTTTTCAGTCGAAAAACGCCCGGCATTGGCCACGCAATTTTCGCGGGTCAATTGATCGCGACGGGTTTCAAACTTCCGGACGGCCTCACAGATTGATGCAACGTTTTGTTCCGGAAAAAACACACCCGTCGGGTTTGGCTGGTCAAGACCCCGGACGGTCTCAAGCGCGCCGCCTTTTCCGTATGCTATGACCGGTGTTCCTGAAGCCTGGGCTTCCACAAGAACAATACCGAAATCTTCTTCTGCTGCGAAAACAAAGGCACTCGCCCGTTGCAGGGTGTCGATCAGGACATCTGTGGGCTGATAGCCCATCAGTTGAATATTCGGCCCTGCCTTCGATTTGATTTTTGCAAAATCAGGCCCATCGCCAATGACAATCAATTTTTTATCGGGCATTGCTGTAAAACTTTCGACAATCAAATCCACTTTTTTATAAGGAACGAGGCGTGAGGCGGTTAAATAAAAATCTTCTTTTTTACCCGTCGGTTTAAATAAATGCGTTTTAACGGGTGGATAAATCACATCCGCTTCCCGTCGATAGGTTTTAAAGATGCGGCGTGCAATATAGTTTGAATTCGCAATAAAATGATCGACGCCATTTGCAGTACGTTGATCCCAGATCCGCATTTTATGCAATAACCGTTTTGCAAAATAACCTTTAATGCCTTTATCGAGACCACTTTCTTTCAGATATTGATGTTGCAAATCCCAGGCATAACGCATGGGGGAGTGGACATAACTTACGTGAATCTGATCGGGCCCGGTAATGACACCTTTTGCAACAGCGTGCGAGCTTGAGATCACAAGGCCATACTGTGAAACATCGAACTGTTCAACGGCAAGTGGCATGAGTCCAAGATAGGATCGATAATATTTTTTGGCAAAAGGCAGATGTTGGATAAAAGACGTGTTGACGGATTTATTTTTCAGAAAATGACGGTCTTTTTGTTCCAGAAAATCGACGATCGCAAAAACATCCGCATCCGGAAAAGAGACGAGCAATTCTTCAAGAACACGTTCCGCTCCCGCGTAAGTGACCAGCCAGTCGCAGACGATTGCGATTTTCATGTCAGTTTTTCTCCGTCGAAATGTTAAACCATTCCAGCGCACCGGATAATCCGGACGTGACCGGATCCGCTTCTGTATCAAATGCAATGGTGTTAATACCGGATAGCAATGTATTCATCGGAATGACGGCGTTAAATTTTCCATCACTGTCCCATTTTACATCCAAAGGATGCCCGTTGATGCGGATCCGCATCGTATCGTGAATGGCAGGTGTAAAGGCGATAGAAAATTTTCCGCTTAAAAAATAGGGTTTTTGAGCAGGAACCAGATTGAATAATAAGGTCGACCGCTTATCGGATTTGAGAGCGGATGCATGGTGATGAAAATAATGGATTGCCCAGTTGGCATCGTTCCAGCCACTTCCCTGAATGGGCTGTTCGAGACCCCACCAGTCACCGAATTGCCATTTGTATTGTGATGGATCAATCGTCCAGAGTGATTGACTGAACTGGCCGGGTTCTCGCATCAGAATATTGCGATAGCGAATTGCGGTGACACTGTTACCTTCTCGCAGATCATTTCTATATTTCTGCAACGAAGCAACCGGTGTTACTGAAGCATCCGGGTTGATCGTGATGGCGATCAGAGTTTTTTTTGAAAAAATGATATCCGGCGGTTTTTTCGGATGAGGCATATTGGGTGTGGCAGTGGGCGTTGCAAATTGAAATCGCCAGCTGTTTTTATTTTCATGACAGGTGCCAAGGTGATTAAACGGGATGGGTGAACTCCATTCCGATCGCCATTCTCCGGTCGGTAGATAGCAAACTTCGATATGCTCAATCGGGTGGCCATAAAAATAGGTCAGTGCGCTTTCAAGACCCGGTGTCAATAACATCCACATATGATCCAGCCGATTGCTTTTATCAAAAATAACAAGCGTTTTGCCGTTCAGATTGCCATCAAAATTTTCAATCATATTTTTGAGCAGGGTACGCTGTATTCGGGAGAGTTCTGCATAATGATGAAATTGAAATAATTGTGCGCCTGTTCCAATCAGAATTAAAAAAAAGATTAATGGAGTCGTTAGCCATTTTTTCCAGTGAAAAAGCAGCATCAGGGCAGCTATCCAGACCATGGCAGCACCGGGTGTCGCAAACAGAAGAGTACGTTGACTGGTCGCCAGATGATAGGGCGATAATAAATAAGGCGCATAGCCTGCAATGAGTGATAACAGGCCGATTAAACCGAGACGCCAATATTTTTTGGAATGGGAATCTGTTCCGGTGTTTTCCTGATCTCGAATACACAATAAAAGAAACCCGGTAATCAAACCGGTTATCACGAAGAGATAGACATAACCCGTGCCACTGTATTCGTGTAACGTCATGCGTAATGCGTCAAACCATCCGCCCAAAAGACTGCGCAGCATGCCGATTGAAAATAATTTCGGGAGAGAATGAAAAAAAAGAATCAGAGGATTTTGTCCACCCATCAGCGTATTTTGATAACTCTGGATTTTGGGCGAGATCATCACCCAGTAGACAGCATAAATGGCGAGCGGTGCGAGCCAGAGCATCGTCACAAGAAAGCGGGATTTTATTAACTGCAGCGTTTCAAAAAAGCCCTGCCTCACAAAAAGTATCATGAATGGCAATAATATGAGGCCGCAGGCTGCTTCATACATCCAGATTGAAAAGAGAAATAAAATGGAAGCAAAACAGGCGAGGATACCGGAAATAGCAGGTCGATTTTGCCGATAAGCGACTACACAGCAAGCACTCCCCATTAACAATAATGAAAGTGCTGAACTCACACCAAGCCCGCGGAAGGCCAGTTGCATGGTGTCAGCGGGAAATATTAAAACCAGAATGCCCATGAGGATTGCCCAAAAGCGGGAGTTTGTCGCAACCCAAAGCAAGTAACAGGCTGAGAGACTTCGTGTGAGTAAAGCCAGAATGGTCAGGATATGCCAATAAAAAAAGGAATTGGGATCGAGCGCATAACTCAATGAAAGAGAGAATATCATCAATGGACGCAGCGCATGTTGCGCGAGTGCTCCAACGGTGTGCCCGAAAAAAACAGGGCCATCTGTAGTGAATACGCCGAGCAACCCCCATTCTTCCATGAGGCCGGTCATGGTGAATCCATAGGGTAGCCAGATCGCAAGAATAATGATAACTAACGGAATGAGTGATAAAAATAAAAAAGGGATTTGCTTTTTCATCAGGGTTTAACCGGTGCTGTTAAAATTTCAAATCGCTGCAACGCAGCCGACAACCCCGACGCCTTATCCACATCCGAATCAAATTCAATGGTGTTGACTCCCGATACCAGAACCTTCATCGGAATAACAGCCTGAAATGCGTTATCTTTTTTCCATTCGAGTTTCAACAAATGCCCATTGATACTGACTCGCATGCTGTTTTGAATGGCAGGCGTCAGAATAGTGACAAACTTGCCTTTTAAAATATACGGTTTTTCAGCAGGCTGCAGATTAAATAATAAAGTCGCTTGTTTGTTTTTTTTCCAGGCAGACGCTTCATGATGAAAATAATGCACTGTCCAGACCGCTTCATTCCAGCCGCTGCCCTTGATGGGTAAATCGAGACTCCACCAGTCACCGAATTGCCATTTGTATTGTGAGGGATCCACCGTTCGCCACAGGGATCGACTGAACGGGCCGGGTTGCGGTATCAGAATAGCGCGATAACGCAGTGCGCCCGGCGTGTTGCTGTCGCGTAGTTGGTTTCTATATTTTTCCAATGCAGCAACGGGAGTGACAGAGCCATCCGGTTGGATCGTGACAGTTATTTTCTTTTCAGAACAGGCTGCCCTGTTATAGCAAACATCAACAGAAGCGATGGGTTGTTGATAAAAATACGTCAACGCATTGCCGAGATAACCCGCAGGCAACATCCAGGTTTTATCCAGCTGATTGCTTTTATCCAAAATCACGAGCGTGTTGCCTTTCAGGTTTCCGTCAACATTCTCGATAATATTTTTGAGTAAATAACGCTGTGTCATCGATAATCGCGCATAATGTTCAAATTGAAATAATTGTGCGCCGAGACCAATCAAAATCAGAAAAAAAATCAGCAATAGCGCGATCCATTTTTTTGCTCGAAAAAGAATGGCGAGGAATGCAATCCAGACCATAACCGCGCCAAATGTTGCAAATAAAAAAGTGCGTTGGCTAATATCCAGATGAGCAGGCACTAGTAAAGAAGGGGCATAACCGAACATTAATAACACCATGCCGACCACGGCAAGGCGACCCCATTTTTTAGTTGATGAGGCCGGATGGGTGTCGATGTCGGTTTTCAAAATAAATAAAAGAAATCCCGCAAGGAGACCTGTTATGACAAAAAGCCAGAGATAACCGGTACGGCTATATTCTTCAATGGTCATTCGCAGTGCGTCAAACCATCCGCCCAAAAGACTGCGTACGATGCCGATTGAAAATAATTTGGGAAGATAGTGCAGAAACAGAATCACCGGATTGGAGCCTGCAATCAGACTGGCCTGATAGCTTTGTATGCGAGATGCGACGATAAAACAATAAACCGGATAAATAATGAAAGGCGCGAGCCAGAGAACAGTCACGAGAAGTCGGGATTTTATGAATTGCAAGGTGTCAGCCAATCCGAAACGCACAAATAATATCAGGAAAGGCAGCAGAAAAAGACTGTAGCCCGCTTCATAAATTAAAATCGATGTCAGTAAAAAAACAAAAGACAATACGCCAAGGCTGTATGAGACGATACGGCGAGGATTTTGAAAAGCAGCTACAGAACAGGCACCGCCGAGCAAGACCAGTGCGAGTGCAGAATTAATTCCAATCCCGCGCAAGGCGAGTTGCATGGTATCTGCCGGAAATAACAGAACCAGACACCCTGCGACGATTCCCCAAAAGCGCGAACCGGTCGCAGCGCGCGTGAGCCACGCCGATGCCAGTCCCTTGATGATGAGCGACAGGATGGTGATGACATGCCAATAATCCAATGAATTTTTATTGAGTAGATAAGCCAGCGAATGCGGCAGAACAGTCAGCGGGCGTAGTGCATGCGCTGCCAGTGGGCCATTCAGGTGAGTAAAAAAAATGGGCCCAGCCTGTTCGAACAGAGCAAGCGTTCCCCACTCTTCCAATAAGGTGCCGGTGGTGAAACCATACGGCAGCCAGATCGCCAGAATAATCAGCACCAATGGCAGACAGGACAGAAATAAAAAACGCGCTGTCTTGCCATCGGATGATTGGGAAGAGGTCTGTTTAATCATGAGATTCCAGGGAAATAGTTAACGCCGGCTATCATCACTCTATTGTTGTTGCTCGTCAAGTATTGTATAAATTGCACCATGAAAACAGGCGAGAATCGTATGATAGACCCTTCAGCAAAAATCCATTCCCATGCCCTCATTGAAAAAGATGTGACGATTGGCGCGAATACCCGCATATGGGCATTTGCGCATATTCTCCCTGACGTCAAAATCGGGGCGAATTGCAATATTTGCGATCATACCCTGATTGAAAATGGCGTGACGCTCGGGGATCGGGTGACGGTCAAATCCGGTGTTTATATCTGGACAGGTGTTATTGTTGAAAATGATGTGTTTATTGGCCCGTGTGTGGCATTCACCAATGATAAACGACCGCGCAGTCAGCAGCATCTTGCTGAATACCCCAAAACACTTTTGCAGGAAGGGTGCAGTGTGGGTGCGAATGCAACGATTTTGCCAGGTGTGACGGTTGGCAAATGGTCGATGATCGGTGCGGGCAGTGTGGTGACGAAAGATGTTCCCGCGCATGCGCTGGTGTTTGGTAATCCGGCGCGGATTCAGGGCTGGATTTGTTATTGCGGAGAAAGACTGGCATGGACTGAATCAGAATCTTTTTGTTCATGCGGAAAAAAATACCATCTGGATCGTGAAATTATCAGGGAAATAAAATGAGTCTAAAAAATTGCAGGCGGGTGATCTTACCGAAAATCGGCGATGAGCGTGGTTTGTTGAGTTTTGCAGAAGGCGGGAAGCATGTGCCATTTGACATCAAACGTATTTTTTATTCGTATGCGGTACCGGATCAGAAATCACGTGGCGCGCATGCACATAAAAAACTGGAACAATTTATTCTGGCACTCGGTGGCAGTTTTGAAGTGGAACTGGATGATGGGCAGGAAAAACAGCGTTTTCTCATGGATAAACCGTGGGAAGGTTTGTATGTCGCTCCGATGACCTGGACATCCGTTGAAAATTTTCAACAGTCGGCGGTTTGTATGGTGCTGGCGTCGGATGTGTATGATGAAGCGGATTATTATCGGGAGTATGGTGATTTTTTAAAATCAATCGTTTTCTGAATACCTGTTGCAAGATCAACACTCACATCTAATCCCAGCTCAGTTTGTGCACGCGTGATATCCGGAATGTAACGCGATTCTTCACCCAAATTAATTGATATGGAACCTGTTGGTGAAACCAGTTTTGCAAGTTCTGCCATATTAATGGCTTTATCTGAACCGACATTATACGGACGCAGTGATTCGCCTCGAGTCAGAATCGTCCACAACCAGATCATTAAATCAGCCGCATAAAGATACGAGCGCCAGGTGTTGGCATTTTTAACATGGACAGGCTGATTTTGCAAAAATGCCTGAATAAAATTGCCAATTGCAAAGTGGGAATCCAGTGGCAACAAGGGGCCCACAAACGCAAAACAGCGCGCAATTTTAATCGAAAAATGATCGGCATATTCCTCAGCCAGTTTTTCTGCAAGACGTTTGCCTTTGATA
>DATIJJ010000085.1:0-38606 GCA_035478795.1 Gammaproteobacteria bacterium
AACAGCAGTCCAAGCGGCAGTAGAAACACCTCGCGATATTTCTATGGATTTAGTGAATGCACAACAAGCACGCCGTGCATTAGATTATTTAGTGGGTTTTAATTTATCGCCATTACTTTGGCGTAAAATTCGCCGCGGATTATCGGCAGGTCGAGTACAAAGTCCGGCATTACGCATGATTGTTGAGCGTGAAGAAGAAATTGAAAAATTTGTGAGCCAGGAATACTGGGATATTGTTGCCGAATCAGAAGTCGAATCACAGCATTTTACGGCGAAGCTCATCCACTATCAGGGTGAAAAACTCGAGCAATTTTCCATTACGACGGCCGATCAGGCAGAAGTCATTAAAAAAGAACTGGAAAGGGCGGCGAATGGCCAATTGCGTGTGGCACGCGTCGAAAAGAAACAGCGCAAGCGTAATCCCGCAGCCCCTTTCATTACATCCACCCTGCAACAGGAAGCGGCCCGAAAGCTTGGATTTACCGCACAACGCACCATGCGTACCGCCCAGCAATTGTATGAAGGGGTGGATACCGGACAAGGTGCGGTGGGTCTTATTTCCTATATGCGTACCGATTCGGTTCACCTCGCAGCAGAAGCGATTTCGGAAATTCGTCATCTGATTGGTGAACGGTATGGCAAGGCCAATGTGCCGGATGAACCGCGTCTTTACAAAACAAAGGCGAAAAACGCACAGGAAGCGCATGAAGCGATTCGCCCGACGTCTGTGATTCGTGTGCCAGAAACACTGAAAGAATTTTTAAATCCCGAACAATACAAATTATATGATCTCATCTGGAAGCGGACGGTCGCCTCACAAATGGTATCTGCCACGATTGATACAGTAGCGGTGGATCTGGATTGTGGGGGTGTTGGCTTGTTTCGCGCGAATGGATCGGTGGTGGTGGATCCCGGGTTTATGCTGGTTTACAAGGAAGGCCTTGATGATTCGAAAGCGGAGGAGGACGATCGTCTGTTGCCGCCGCTTGAAGAAGGTCAAGCCGTTTCCCTGAATGCCCTGATTTGCAATCAACATTTTACCGAGCCGCCGCCGCGTTATTCCGAAGCCACTTTAATCAAATCCCTCGAAGATCATGGGATTGGCCGTCCATCGACGTATGCCGCCATTATTTATACCTTGCAGCATCGCGAATATGTCGCGCTTGAAAACAAACGTTTCAAACCGACCGATGTGGGACGCATTGTTAATAAATTTTTGACCATGCATTTCACGCAGTATGTAGATTATGATTTTACCGCGAAACTCGAGGATGAGCTGGATGATATTTCTCGCGGTGAACAGGAATGGGTTCCCCTGCTGACAGATTTCTGGCAGCATTTCAAACATCAGGTGGATGAAGTGGCAGAGACCGTGAAGCGCAGTGATGTGACCCAGGAAGCGCTCGATGAGAAATGCCCTGATTGTGGAAAACCGTTGTCGATTCGTCTGGGACGACACAGCCGTTTCATCGGGTGCACCGGTTATCCGGAGTGTTCCTACACACGAAGCGTGGATGAAGATAAATCGAGTGCAGTGTCAGCCGACATTGTAGAAGGACGTACCTGCCCGCAATGCAGTGGTCCACTGCAATTAAAGACGGGTCGTTATGGCAAGTTTATTGGTTGTAGCAGTTATCCCAATTGCAAATTTATTGAATCACTCAACAAGCCGGTTGACACGGGTGTGGATTGTCCGGAATGTCACGAGGGCCATATCCTGAAGCGCAAGTCGCGGATGGGTAAAATATTTTTTTCCTGTGGACGCTATCCGGATTGTAAATATGCACTGTGGAATGAACCGGTTCAGGAGGCCTGTCCCAAATGTGCGTGGCCTCTTTTAACCATTAAAGTCACGAAAAAGCATGGCACGGAACTGGTTTGTCCGCATAAGCCGTGTGATTTTAAAAAACCGATGATTGATGAAGACCCGGATGGCAAAGGTTAGGAATGAAAAATGCCAAAAGACTATGCGAAAAAGATGATATCGGCCAGACGGCGTCAGCATCAAAAAGAGCGCAGTGTCCTGCACGCGGCGCTGGCTATGATCGTGGCTTTGGGTCTTATCATCGTTGCTGTTTATGCATTTCATGCGTATCGTCAATCCCGTTTTTTTTCGAATGAGCACGTTGCCGGATGGGTGACTCGTGCAACAGCGATGGTGTCACGCAAAGACAAAACAGCTGCAAAAACAGGGAAACTGCAAGTCACCTCACCGGCGGATGATATTCAATTTGATTTTTACACCGAACTTCCGAATGTACAGGTCAACTTACCCGAGACAACTGAATTGAAACCGGCACCCGCTACGGCTGCGGCCCCGGCTACAACCACAGCTCCCCGGAAACAGGCGGTTCAATATGTTGTTTTGGTGGGTGAATTTAAAGACCCGGTGAGCGCCAGCCAGTTGCGTCTTTCCCTGTTGCTGGCCGGTGTTCCGACGGATATTGTCAAAACGCCGGAACACACGTTTCGGGTGCAACAGGGACCCTGGCCCAGCCAGAAGCAGGCAAAATCTGCACAAAGACAGCTGAGTAAAAAAGGATTTGAAGGTTCTATCAGGACGTCCTGATGTGTGGCAAGCTTGTAAATTATCCGATCATCCCCATATACAGCAAAATTTTCAAAACAGGAGATAACCCTTGGAACAGTTTCGCGGTACCACCATTTTATCTGTGCGTCGCAATAATCACGTGGTGATTGGCGGCGATGGCCAGGTGACGCATGGCCACACGGTGATGAAATCCAACGCGCGCAAGGTTCGCCGTTTGTATAATGGCAAGGTTATCGCCGGTTTTGCGGGTGGTACGGCGGATGCGTTTACGTTATTTGAAAAATTTGAAGCAAGACTGGAGACCCATCAGGGCAATCTGGTGCGTGCGGCGGTTGAGCTTGCGAAAGATTGGCGCACCGATCGCGTTCTTCGAAAACTGGAAGCGCTGCTTGCGGTGGCCGATACAAAAAGTTCGTTGATTATTACCGGCAATGGTGATGTCATCGAGCCTGAAAACAGTCTGATTGCGATTGGTTCAGGCGGCGCCTATGCCAAATCCGCAGCCAAGGCGCTGCTTGAAAATACGGAGATGGATGCGAAATCCATCGTGGAAAAATCATTGGGGATTGCGGCAGACATTTGTATTTATACCAATGCGAATTTTACGATTGAAACGTTGGGCGCATCCTGAATGATTCATGCAGCGTCTTTTTTTTTAGAACAGAAAAGTGAAGAGTAAATCATTATGTCACACATGACCCCGAAAGAAATTGTCCATGAACTGGATCGGCACATCATCGGCCAGTCCGGAGCCAAACGCGCTGTGGCGATTGCCTTGCGTAATCGCTGGCGTCGCATGCAATTGCCAAAAGAATTGCGCGATGAAATCATGCCTAAAAATATTTTGATGATTGGTCCAACGGGTGTTGGCAAAACAGAAATTGCGCGTCGTCTTGCGAAACTCGCGGATGCACCTTTCATCAAGGTGGAAGCGACGAAATTTACCGAAGTGGGTTATGTCGGTCGCGATGTGGAATCCATCATTCGTGATCTTGCTGACATGGCGATCAAAATGATGCGGGAAAAGGAAATGGCACGCGTGCGTCTCGCGGCTGAAGATGCAGCGGAAGAACGTATTTTAAATGCGCTTTTGCCTGCACCACGCCCGCATTTTGCAGGCGAGTCGGCACAGGAACCGGTTTCGGAAGACAGTTCGACGCGTCAGGTGTTTCGCAAAAAATTACGTCAGGGCGAACTCGACGACAAGGAGATTGAAATTGAAGTGTCCGCAGCACCCATCGGTGTTGAAATCATGGCACCCCCCGGCATGGAAGAAATGACGAACCAGTTACAAAACATGTTTCAAAATTTATCGACAGATCGTAAAAAAATGCGCAAGGTCAAAGTGGCGGATGCCCATAAATTATTGCGCGAGGAAGAAGCAGCCAAATTGATTGATGATGAAGAAATAAAAGCGCGGGCGCTTGAAAGTGTCGAACAAAATGGTATTGTTTTTCTGGATGAAGTTGACAAAATTGCCAAGCGTTCGGAAACAACAGGGGCGGATGTTTCGCGCGAAGGTGTGCAACGTGATTTGTTGCCATTGATCGAAGGATCGACGGTTTCGACAAAATATGGCATGGTGCGTACCGATCATATTTTATTTATTGCATCCGGTGCGTTTCATTATGCAAAACCGTCGGATTTAATTCCGGAATTACAAGGCCGTCTGCCGATTCGGGTGGAGTTGAAGGCACTCAGCACCGATGATTTTGTGCGTATTTTAACGGAGCCGACAGCGTCCCTCACGGAACAGTATGTGGCATTGCTCGGTACGGAAGGTGTCAATGTGACATTTACGGCGGACGGTGTGCGACGCATTGCAGAAGTCGCCTGGGTTGTGAATGAGCGCACGGAAAATATTGGTGCGAGACGTTTACACACCGTCATGGAACGGTTGCTTGAAGAAATTTCGTATGAGGCGACCGATCGCAGTGGTCAGCTGATTAAGGTGAATGCGGCCTATGTTGATCAGCATCTGGAGCATCTGGTGAAAGACGAAGATTTAAGTCGTTACATTCTTTAACGGAAAACCATGACGCAGGAAAAAAGTCCGACACCGCGACAATTGACGTTGCACAAGCGATCGAAAACACTCGAGATTGAATTTGAAAACGGGGAGCGTTTTATTCTTCCGTGCGATTATTTGCGAGCATCTTCACCTTCTGCGGATACGCGTTTTAACGGTTCGAATGTGAATATCCTTGCTATTGAGCCTGTTGGAAATTACGCCGTGAAACTGATTTTTAGCGACGGCCATCGAACGGGTATTTACAGCTGGACGACGTTATATACATTGGGTGTCGAACATTCAAAAAACGGGAAAACATAACGCATGGATAGAGAAACCTTGAAAAAAGCAGCGGCAAAAGCGGCGATTCAATACATTGAACATGGCACAGTGCTTGGTGTAGGCAGTGGCTCAACCGTGCATTATTTTATTGATGAATTAAAATCAGTGAAAGGTAAAATCGAAGCGGCGGTTGCCAGTTCCGTTGAGACAGAAAAAAGATTGAAGGCGCTGTCCATTCCGGTTTGGGATTTAAACAGCGTGGATGAATTGTCGCTCTATGTGGATAGTGCAGATGAAATCAATTCAGCGAAACAAATGATCAAAGGTGGCGGGGGTGCGTTAACGCGCGAAAAAATTGTTGCCACTGTTTCGAAAAAATTTATCTGTATTGCGGATGTTTCGAAAAAAGTGGATTTGTTGGGTGCGTTTCCTGTGGCGATTGAAGTGATCCCGATGGCGAGAAGTTATGTCGCCCGTCAACTGGTCAAACTCGGTGGTGATCCGGTCTGGCGCAATGGATTTGTGACGGACAATGGTAATTTGATTCTGGATGTATATAATCTGAAACTACTCGATCCGGGTGGCATGGAAGAAAAAATCAATAATATACCCGGTGTGGTGGCGAATGGACTTTTTGCAAGACGCGCGGCGGATGTTTTGTTGCTGGCGACGGATGCGGGTGTGATACAAGGTTAACAACCAGACAGTTCAATGGATTAAGACAATATGTTATATCGAGTGACAAAACAATATGGACGCGGCGGTGAAACACCGGTTGCACAACTTGACAATATACAGGCTGCAAAAGCGCTCATTCAGGAAAAATTGCTGGAAGATGCCCGTTTCAAGGTCAGGGCCACTTATCGCTTGTGGGAAGGCATGGATCTCTTGCGTGAATTCACGGAAGCCGACATCATCGAAACCCGATCATCAGGCAGTGACAGCGATCAGGGTGGTGCGGGCCAGGGCCAGCGCTCCCGCTTTCAACCGACGCCATTTAATGCGACACCAAGACCCCCCGGCAGTCCGCCGAACTGGATTAAAGACGATGACGAAGAGGATGATGGCAAAAAATAACATCAAAGCAAATCGCAATTCTGTCATGCCAGCATGTTTTTAGCTGGCATCCAGCGCCTTTAAAGACACTGGATGCCAGCTAAAAGCATGCTGGCATGACAATCTGAATAGACGTAAAAAACCATAAAAAAACCCGGCCATCTAAAGACATGCAATGAAGAATACGTGTCGTTGGCCGGGCAAGCGAGGAACGCTGATCGATTCTATTTTCTATCCAGGAATGAAGCAGGCATTATCTGTTCTGGTCTTTACTTTTTTCCCATGGACGTTGCTGTTGTCCAGTCCCTGCTGTTCCGCCTGTTGTAGGCGTTTTGGGTATATTGTGGATACCACCGGCTCCACCGCCCAGAGGTTGTTGTCGAGTCTTGTCCGTTGGTTTCGTGCCACCCAATGGTGTATTCACCGTCTTGCTTTTATCTGTCAAAGGTTGTTTCTTCTCGAAGTCTTTCATAATTGCCTCCCATAAAGGATGAATCCATTATTTCGACCCTTTTATTATACCGCCGATGGGGGGGTGGGTGGGGATAGATAAAATACAGATCAACCAATACAGATCAATAATTAATCAACATATCGCTTTTTTTAACGCACTGCTGCAGGATAAAAAATGAATTGAACGACATTGCCATCCGGATCGGCGCAATAAAAACTGCGCGTGCCATCGCGATGGTCTTTCGGGAGGGCTTTTATCGTAACTTGTTGATTTTTAAGATACTCAAACCACACATCCACCTGTTCACGTTCGGTTAAAAAGAAACCAATATGGTCCAGATGTTGATATTTATCAGGGAGAAAGTCAGGGGGCGCCCGGTGTAAGGCCAGGTTGTCATTGCCAGAGGTGAGATACAGGTTATTTTCATCCGGCTGCCATGCGATTTCCATACCGAGGAGTGCGGTATAAAAATGCGCGCACGCCTCAAACTCCCGAATAAACAGGGCGACGTGATGCATGCCGGCGGTGGGTTTGGGTTTTTGCATGATTATTTTATCCTCGAAAGAGCCTGTCTCATGCCCTGAATCACTTTGGCATAATCCGGCTGTGTAAAAATGGCAGAACCTGCAATGAACATATCGGCACCTGCTTTTGCCACCTCATAAATATTATCCGTTTTAATCCCGCCATCGATAGCAAGGCGAATAGTTCTACCGCTTCGGGTGATCCGTTCACGTGCCTCGGTTAATTTGCCGAGTGTGGAGGGAATAAAGGATTGCCCTGCGAAACCGGGATTGACCGACATCACGAGAATGAGGTCAATTTTATCCATGACATAGTCCAGACAATGCAAGGTGGTGGCCGGATTCAGCGCGAGACCTGCCTTGCAGCCGTGTTTTCGAATGAGATCAAGACTGCGGTCCGGGTGATCGGAACATTCCGGATGAAAGGTAATGTGCGAGGCGCCCGCCTTTGCAAAATCCACAATCAGCCTGTCCACGGGGTTAGTCATCAAATGGACATCGATGGGTGCGGTAATACCGGCCTTTCGCAATGCCTCGCAAACCAGAGGCCCGACGGTCAGGTTGGGGACGTAGTGATTGTCCATGACATCGAGATGCAGCATATCGCCACCTGCATTGAGAACGCTCGTCGCTTCCTCACCCAGGCGCGCAAAATCGGCAGACAGCAAGGATGGCGCAATGAGATAGTCAGACATCATAAAAATTCCTGTTTGAATAAACGCATGATAACCAGGAAATCACTTTTATTTCCATTAAAATTCGCGATAGTATGTCGCGAAGTTCATGAGAAGGAAAACACCGTTGCGCGCCCTATACACTTTTTTATTTTATCTTGCCTTGCCCTTTATTTTTTTGCGATTGTTGTGGCGTTCGCGCCGCGCACCGCTTTATCGTCTCAATTGGGCAGAGCGATTGGGTTATTACGATTTCAATCTGGATGGGTGCCTCTGGATTCATGCCGTTTCACTGGGTGAGACAATTGCAGCGATGCCACTCATCCGGGCATTAAAAGAAAAACATCCCGAGTCCCCGATTCTCGTGACAAACATGACGGTGACGGGTCGGGAAAAAGTGAGAGCCGCCTTCGGTGACAGTGTTAAAAGTGCCTACATTCCATATGATCTGCCAGACGCGCTGGCCCGTTTTTTTAAAAAAATCACGCCGCGTGTGCTTGTTGTGATGGAAACAGAATTATGGCCCAATTTGTTTGTTGCCTGCCAACAAAAAAACATTCCTGTTGTGGTAGCCAATGCGCGATTGTCAGAAAAATCCGCGCAACTTTATCAAAAAATTAAACCCATCATTCAGGAAATTTTTTCTGCAACAACCTGTCTTCTTGCGCAAGGTGAATCGGATGCAGAGCGTTTTATTGCATTGAGCATGCCGAAAGAACGCGTGCATGTCACGGGCAGTTTAAAATTTGATTTGGAATTACCGGAAGGATTATCTGAAAAAGGCGCTGCATTACGAAAAGCGCTCGGTGAAAACAGACTCATCTGGATTGCAGCGAGTACACATCCGGGTGAAGATGAAATCATTCTGGCGGCGCATCAAAAAATACGGGCAGCGATTCCACACGCATTATTAATTTTAGTTCCGCGTCATCCCGAACGATTTGATTCGGTTGCAGCGTTAGTTTCTGAAAAAAATGTTACGATGGTTCGTCGGAGTGAAAAATCTCCGTGCGATGAAAACACAGCTGTTTATCTTGGCGATACGATGGGGGAAATGTTAGTGCTATTTTCAGCATCGGATGTCGCTTTTGTGGCAGGCAGTTTTGTACCCGTCGGCGGTCACAATGTGATAGAACCGGCGGCGTTGCATAAACCGGTTATTACGGGTCCGTATTTATTTAATTTCGCGGAAATCACGGATTTGTTATTGCAAGCGGAAGGCCTGTTGAAAGTGATGGATGCGGATGAACTCGCGCGAGCTGTTATAAAATTATTTGAAAATGCGGATTATCGAAACAAAACAGGTGAGAATGCCTTTCAGGTTGTGCTCAAAAATCGCGGTGCGCTACGACGACAGCTGGATTGGATTGAATCGGTAATTCGGTAACCTTATCTGCGTTTGATGGAAGGAGATTTTTGATCAGACGGTAGTAGCAAGGCAGGTTGCTGGTTGAATCGCAATTTTTCTTTTTCTGTTTTCGGCACAAATTTCAGCAAACCGGATGCTTCCAATAATGTCTGTGTAGATGATTTTTCTTTTGCAGGTCCGGGTGTCAGCGTTTTTATGAAAGCACGGACGGCTTCGCCAATGTTGTCAGCCGTACCATCCGGGTTTTTCAACAGATTTTTTAATGTTGAAATGAGTGTTTTGACTTCTTTTGTCTGCAATAGAGAGGGCAACCAGAATTGATCGATGAATTGTTGGGCCAGTATTTTGGCCTCTTTATTTCTGGCCTGCCGGATCTGGTTGACTTTTTCGCTCAGTATTTTATTTCCGTTTTTCGGCATTCCGTTAGCAAGAAAGCTTAACGTATGCAGCAAGATGCCATCTGGCAAGCGGGAAAAAAAATTGGCGCGTGATGGATTTAATCGGGCGTTGACGAATTCGTTCAGGACAGTTGCTCTGATTTTCCTGTCATCCATAAAGAGTGAATAATGACGTCTGGCCGCCACCTCGACAGGGGTTTTACAATAAAAAAAAGATCTTTTAAAAAGCTTCCATGCTTTTTTTTCAGCCACTTCATAATCTTCATGGGCCGCTTCGGCACGATTGCAGGATAATAACCGCTCAAGCAGACTCATGTTGCCTGCGCGAGCTGCTGCATAGAGGCAGTTGTCTTCGGGTTTTTGATCAGGAGGAGTACACCAGTCAGCAGGCACGCCCTGATCCATGAGTAATCTGGCGATATCCAAACGCTTATCGCAGATAGCGTTGTAGACTATTTTTCTAAAATTATTTTTTTTAGCCGGATCGATTTTAACCTGTTTCAACAGAAGATAAATGCATTTCCTGCTATCCGGATCATCCTTTTCAATGGCGGTGTTCAGATTTTCTTGCAGAATATCGATCGGGAGACGGAATCTCAACAGTTGTTTCAGTAATGGAATCTGTTTGAGGTGGATGGCTTGAGGTAACAATTCCGCGAGTATTTTTCGATCGTTACGACTCCGTTCAGTGGTGCATGCCAGAATTTTCTCGACACCCTGATAAAATTGATAGTGAATGGCTAATACAAGAGGTTTTATTTTTTCAAGATCGTTTTTCAGTGCCAGGTCAGGATGAAAAGACAGGAGTAAATCCAGCATGTCCTCATTTTTTTGACGAATGGCAAGATCCAGGCAGCGATCACCGTGTTCATTGGTAGCATTCACGGAAATACCTTTTTCCAATAAAGCTTTCACGGCGCCAGAATGGTTTTCCCTAACCGCTTTAAAAAGACAATCGATCAAATAAGTTTTGTTTTCTGCAGTGATTTCTGTTTTTTCGAGCAGTTTGTTAAAGCAGCCCCATGCTCCACGGTAAGAGGCGAGCTGCATGGGAGTCATCATGTTTTCGTTTAAAACGCTTAAATCAGGATTATTTGAGAGGTGCAATGCAAGCAAGGACACGTTGTTCTGTTCCACTGCTCTGTGCAAGGCCATGCTATCGTTTCTTGATTCCATGAACAGGGTTCTCTTTGATCAAAAAACGGTATCGTAGAACCATTTGCTTAAGGAAACCTTAAGGAAATGATCAAAAAACCGCTCAGTTGGCAGGAAAATGGGGTCAAATAATTTAATTATCAGGCAGTTGTAATAATGTCTGAATTTTTTGCAAATCCTGCCAGGCCTTTTTCTTGTCTGCAGGATTTCGGAGCAAATAAGCCGGGTGATAAGTGATAATCAACGGGGTATTTAAGGGCCCGTATGCATGAACCTTCCCGCGCAAGGCGCCCAGAGAGGCTTCCGTTTCCAGCAAAAAACGCGCGGCAATGCGGCCCACCGCGAGTAGTGCAACCGGATTAATCAGGGCAATTTGTCGGGTTAAAAACGGGGTGCAGAGTGCAACTTCACGGGGTTCCGGGTCGCGATTGTTGGGCGGTCTGCATTTTAAAATATTGGCGATATAGACTGTGCTTCGCGCGAGCCCAACCGATTCCAGCATGGCATTCAGCAATTGACCCGCGCGACCGACGAACGGTTCACCTTGTTGATCTTCATGAAATCCAGGCGCTTCCCCGATCACCATGAGTTTTGCCTGATGGTTTCCCGACCCAAAAACAGTTTGCGTGCGTGTTTTATCGAGACCACAGGCCGTGCAGCTTGCAACCGCCTGCCGGAGTGCTGTCCACTCATCCGGGCTATTTTTTTTCGAGGCGTTTGAAAGCCATGGCTGAATACCCATGGCCTGCAAGGTGCGAATCTGGTCAGCGTCCATTGTGTCCTGTTTGATTTAAAAAAGGAGAACGCATCATAACACTGGCTGTTATTTCAGGGAATTGCCGCCTGATGGTTTTCGTACTACGTGTATCTTCACAGGCCCAGGCTCACCGGTTATTGAGCTGACTGATGCATTGGAATCAGGTCGTTGTACGGTTGCGGTTGAGCTTGTTACGCTTGTAGCTGTGCTGCTATACATGAATTGGCGGCTCGATTTGGATCTGGATGAGGGTTCAATGGCATCGGATTTTTGCATGGTTTCCTTTAGATAAGCGACGCCTGGATTTTTAGATTGATCCAGATCGGCAACAGAAACGGCATCGATTGTTTTTTGCAGTCCATCCGGGATAAAACGACTGGTATGAAGAGTATTATCTCGCACGGCCTTGAAGGCAGATTGGTAAAGAGAAAATGTCTTGAGGGCAGATTGGTAAAGAGAAAATTTTTGCATATCTTTTTGCATATCTTTTTGCATATCAGAGTGATCAGGTTGCGCCTCTATTTCACTCAGAAAAATTTGTAAGTGTGCCACTGCACCATAGTAAGGAATCGTCTCTCTGTTTTGTCGTATCCACTGGAGCACGGTATCTTTGATTGTTTTATATTGCTTGTCGGATGAGCACAATGCATCGATGGATTGCATTATTTTTTTCGTATTGGTATCCAGTAAATTATCCACTGTTTTCAGACGGCTGATGGCGGGAGACTGGAGTGCATTGCGAATTGAAAAAACCGTATTAAAGTCACCGCGTTTATGACACTCATCTGCAACATGGATCCAGCGTTTTTTCATCCGGGCAACCAGCTCAATCGATCCGGCGTCCAGAATAGCGTTTTCTACATAGCGAGACACTTTATCAGATTGTCTTGCTGCTTCCTTGTTTGCTTCAGCTATCACCTTTTTGTCTTTTACATTTTCTGTTTTTGTGAAAACCAGACTCATCTCCCGCTTGCAGGATTCGATTAAATTATCTGCCATGCTCATCACAATTTCTTTTTCAAGTTCGGCCAGTTTTTTGGCTTCCTTTCGATGCGTGTATTGACCGATCCATTTTTCAAAATCAGGATGGCTGTAAAGTTCATCCAGATATTTTCCGGTCGGGTGATTGGATACCAGTTCATCACGTGTGCGTAAAAGTGCGAGTGTAAAGGGTGCTCTCACTCTGTTGGTGTTTTTCGGGAGAGACTCTTTTTGTTCTGATTCCGGAGAAAATTTCTCCATAAATGATCGACTGATTTTGACAGGATCGTTCTGAGGTTGTATTACCAGCGTTTCAAGTTCCCCAAGATGATCTTTTATTTTGGTAGTCAATAAACGAGTCTGATTGTCATTTTGTTTGGAGTCTCCCAGGTCACTTAACAATATTTGCAGATTTGATATCGCCTGGAATTGCTTCGGAGAAGGATCGGTGAGCCATGAATTTTCCGGATTAAACAGTTGGGTTAAAAAAATGAGAAGCTCGTGTGAGGAAAGAGAATTGTATTTTTCAATCTCCGCAATCAGTGCCTGATAATCCGCGCGTTGATCCTGCACCATTCTCGCATAGCGCAGCAATCGTTCCGACTCCTGTAATAACCGCTCCCCCGATTCAATAACCTCTCGTTCGCCTGGCATGTTGATAATCCTCAATTAATCATTTTTATCTATTGAGTATAGTCAATAATCAGGTGACTGAGAAAAATAAAAAAATATCAATATAATCATATAGTTATAGTAAACTTCAAAAAAGTCATTCGAGGTGGAAAAATAAATTTGTTAGTATATTCAACAAGTTATAGAATTTTCGTCGAAAAAAGCACCTGGGCGATTTCACCCCTTTTTCAGTCTTTTTCATACCGTAAATCGAGGTAATCGCCTTATAATAACGGCAATTTTCTGGAGCGAGGTTTTGGAATGAAAAATATTGTGGTCTATCCAGGTACGTTTGATCCGATCACGTATGGGCACATGGATATTGTGGATCGCGCAGCGCGGATTTTTGATCGCGTGATTGTCGCGATTGCGGTGAGTGAAAAAAAACAGCCGTGTTTTCCGATTGAGGAGCGGGTGAGTCTTGCAAAGGAAGTGCTGGCGCATCATCGCAATGTGGATGTGCATGGGTTTGGATCGTTGTTGCTGGATTTTATGCAAGAACATCATGCGAATATTATTTTGCGCGGGTTGCGTGCCGTGTCTGATTTTGAATATGAATTTCAACTGGCGGGCATGAATCGGAAAATGAATCCGCATATTGAAAGTTTGTTTTTAACACCGGCGGAAAATTTTTCATATATTTCATCGGGTGTCGTTCGGGAAATTGCACAACTTTCTGGCGATGTTTCAAAATTCGTGCCGGATGCGGTTTCCAAAGCCCTCGCTAAAAAATTCAGAGGATGATGCAAGATGGCATTGATGATCACCGATGAATGCATTAATTGCGATGTCTGCGAGCCGGTGTGTCCGAATAATGCGATTTATCAGGGTGAATTGATTTTTGAAATTAATCCGGCGCTTTGCACGGAGTGTGTCGGGCATTTTGATGAACCGCAATGTGTGACAGTGTGCCCGGTGGATTGTATTCCGGTGAATCCGGATTGTGTTGAAACGCAGGAAGAATTACTTCAGAAATATAAAAAATTGACGGGTGAGTTATGATTATTAGAAGCCTTAATCGAAACGTCATCAACCCTGTTGATTTGTGGTTACCTGGTTATTCGCAGCCTCAATCGGAGCGTCATCCTGAGGCATCTTCTCGCCGAAGGATCTGCTGCTATCTACAAGCTCTCGCAAAAAAGTCTTTGCAAATAGCAGATGATCCTTCGGCGAGAAGATGCCTCAGGATGACGCTTCGATTGAGGCTTCGAATAACAACAAATCAACAGGGTTGATGACGTACGGATAGAGTCCATAATGAAAATCACCTCAACGTGATCTGGTGCGCCTGTTTTTTATAAAAGTTTTATAGCAAGTGCCAGCGCTTCCATCAAACTGCCAGGATCAGAACGCCCCGTTCCGGCTACATCGAGCGCCACGCCATGATCCACAGATGTTCGAATGTAAGGCAAACCGAGTGTCACATTCACCGCTCGCCCAAAACTCATGTATTTCACAACCGGCAATGCCTGATCGTGATACATCGCAAGTACCGCATCCGCATGCTGCAAGCCATGATGCGTAAAAACGGTGTCAGCCGACAGTGGCCCCACTGCATTGATATTTTCTTTTCGCAATTCAAGAAGCGCAGGTGCGATGATATCGATTTCTTCACGACCCAGATGACCGTTTTCGCCGGCATGCGGATTTAAACCACACACCAACATTTTTGGATGAGGCAGGTTGAATTTATTTTGTAATTCCGTGTGTAAAAGACGTAAAACCGTTTTGATTTTTTGTGAAGTGATTGCGCCCGGCACATCACGTAATGCAAGATGCGTGGTCGCAAGCGCTACTTTTGTCTCAGGTGTCACAAATAACATGAGGGGTAACGCACAACCGGCTTTTTCAGCAAAAAATTCCGTGTGTCCGCTAAAAACAATGCCTGCTTCATTCAAAATGCCTTTATGCACGGGGCCTGTGACAACTGCATGGGTGATTTTTTTTTGACAGAGATCCGCTGCCATATCCAATGTTTGCATGACATACGCTGCGTTGTGGATACTTAATTCGCCGGGATTCACCGGATGATTTAAGGGTACAGATAAAATTTTTAAACGGCCTGGTTGATGTTTTTCGATGGGGAGCTTCGCATCGAATGGAACAAGTGCCAGCGGTAATTGTAATTCATGCGCGCGATTTTTTAATAATTCATCATTCGCAATCACAATCAACTCCGCATCCCATGCGTGTTGTGCGATTTGAATGACGATGTCAGGACCCAGCCCGGCCGGTTCGCCGGGTGTTAAACTGATTCGCGGCAATTGATTCATGATTTTTTCACAGGCCTGATTTTGTCAGGCAATGGAATCAGGATGCAAATTGATGACAGCCTGACTGTGTAATTTCGCCACCCATTTTTTAAGCACTTCGGCAAATTTACGTTGATAAACCATTTCCTGCGCTTCCTGTTCGGTGGGGGCAGGTCCTCCTGCGCTCGGTGCTGCATTTTTTTGCTGGCGTGTTTCAACGAGTCGAAGAATGTGAAAACCATTTCCGGTCTGGATCGGATCCATCACACTGCCCTTTTTGGCGGTTGCAATCGCATTCGTAAAAGCAGACGGCAGGTCATTCAATGTGTGCCAGCCGAGATCATTATTTTCAAGCGTTTTATCATCCGGGAGTGCCAGACTCGTGAAACTTGTACCCTGTTTTGCTTTGGTGAGAAGCGCAGTCGCTGCCGTTTTTGCTTTTGCAACATCATCAGCGGATGCCGTTTCAGGCAAGAGCACAACGAGATCTTCGACATGGTATTCCGGTATGTTCGTGGGTTCTCCTGAAGTAGCTGCTTTTTGCCATGCTTTCGAACGCATAAAGTTTTTAACTTCGTCCGGTTTCATCATGACTTTGGAAGCCACCTGTTGTTGCTGAATTTGCTGCAAGGCCAGTTCATCCCGAATTTCCTTGCGATATTCGGATCGTGACAGATGCTGGCTGGCCACTTTTTCATAAAGCACATCCGCTGTCACACCATTTTGTTTTGCAATGGTATCGATCGTCTGATCCACTTGCGTCTCTGAAATTTTAATGCCAGCCTGTTCTGCGGCTTGCAGTTGTAATTTACGATCGATCACCTGTTGAAGTACTTTCCTGCGTAATTCATCGCGAGGTGGCACTGGCGTGTTGGATCCTTCCAGTTGCGATCGCGCGGTACTTTCTGCGAGATTGACCTCGCTCTCTGTCACGGCGGAATCATTAACAACGGCTGCAATGCCATCCAGTGTTTCACGATGGTCTTTTGCAAGGAGCGAAGTGCTTGACAGTAACAGACAAAGTGCAAGACATGTCATTCGAAAGGGTTTCATGTTAATAATCCTGTCCAAAATTGTTTTGATAACCGGAAACACTGCTGGCCAGTAACTGCCCGGGATCCGCATTGCCATAATTACCCAGGCCTTTTAACGAAAACTGGATAAAAAATTGGGTATTGTATTGATACGTATTGGTTGGGCTCAAATTCGCAAAGGCGCGACCGGTGACAAAACGCACAGCCCAACAACAGCTGTCGTATTGTAAACCATATAACAGGTTCTGAAAATGGTGGTGGTTCCAGTTTTGTGTCCAGCGTCCCACCGTGCTCCAGTCGCGCGAGAGGGGCCAGGCGAATGAAAAATCCGTCTGCGATAAATTGCTTTGATTGCTGCCGGGTACATCACTCGGCTGGATATCTCCATTAAAAACATAGCCGTAGCCGAGATTCACGATCTTTCGAACTTCAGGTTCATAATGCAGGGTAATGCTCTGGTTGTTGAATTTGTTCGTCTGCACATCCCAGATACTGTTGGCGGTCAGGCTCCAGTTCGGATTCAGGCTGTAATTTAAAATGCCGGATAACGGGGATTTATTATAATTATTCGCCGGATTGTTGCCGGTATCCACACAGGGCACCATGGAGTTAATCACGTTGGTCGGGCTGCAAAGCGTGACCTTGCGATCGCGGAAATAGAGGATCTGGCCGATGCCTGCACGCAATTTTTCAACCCCGGAATTATCGTCAATAAAACGGGTGGCGACGCCATAACTGATCTGGTTCGCATCGCCAATACGATCCAGACCACTGAACCGGTTATACATAAATAATTCATCATAAGTGAGCGTGTTAACCGTTGTATCAAAGACCGGAATGGCATTCTGGTTTTTATACGGCACATAGGTGTAATAAATTTGTGGTTCCAGCGTCTGGCGATAGCCATGCCCAAATGCAGTCAGGTTACGATCGAAAAAGAGACCGGATGCAATGTCAACAATCGGCAAGGAACGGCTGGGGCCGGTCGAGGCAGTGGTTGTGACATGACTTAATTCATATTGGGTCATCGCAAATTGCACGCGCGGGGTGATATAAAACGAGGGGCGACTGAATGGCAATGAAACGCCGGGCTGAACATTCACGCGATTGCCGGTCGGGGCAGTGATGCTGCCGCCCGGTGTATTCGTGATATCAAAATGCGTGATGTCGTTCGCGATGAAAAAATCCAGATTGTGCGGTGCATTCGGATAATCGCCATCGATCACAATTTGCGGCAATCGCGTGTACTGGTTCTGAATGACGTTTTGATCGACCGGGTGCAGTGTTTGATAACCCTGGGCACGCGCCATGATGTTCCAGTGTTGCCCTTGTCGCACGACTTCTGCCTGTTGCAATAACTGGTTGGTTGTCACGACATCAAAATTATTATTTAAATCACTTAAATAATAATCATCACTCACATGGCTGTAATCCACATTCGCCGTCCAGTGATCGTTAAAACGCGTATTGTTGACCCAGTACAGGGATTTTCGCGTATCACTCGCATCTTCCAGACGATGCAGGTCAGCCTGGGTAAATGAACTGGTCGAGTTGCCATATTGCGCCTGATAGCGTTCCTGCAAATCCGAAAACGCCCGATCATTCGGCAGGACCGCTACATTGACGGTGCCAAGGCTTTTGGGGGTGAGATAACGAAACAGTTCATTCAATTGCAATCCGCGTTTGGATAAAAAAACCGGCGTGATCGTGGAATCATAATTCGGTGCGGTATTCCAGTAAAACGGCGCGCGTACTGTGACGCCCGCCTTGCTCGACGTACCCGCCGTCGGTGTCAAAAAACCGGTTTGCCTGCGGGAATCAATCGGAAAATTGAGATAGGGCGTATAAAAAATGGGAACGCCCTGCACGTAGACCCGCGCATCTTTTGCTGTACCGCGACCGGTGTTTTTATCCAGCATAATGTGGCTGGCTTTCACTTGCCAGGCGTGAGTCAGGGGCGGACAGGTGCTGTAGCTCGCATTCTGAAATTCATAAATGCGTGAGGCAGACTGTTTAAAATCATCGGCTTTTCCCCAGGCGGAGAGTTGCACAATTTTTCGGGGTTGTTGCAATTCCTTTTCCGTATAGACAATCGTTTTTTGCCGGTCACGATCGGCATAAATCGCCGTGCGATACAAAATATCATGCAGTGATTCGCCTTTGGTACGCAGATCCAGATGACCGGTTTTGGCAACCACGAGGCTGTTCGGTTCACGCAACGTGACATCATCTACCATATCAATGGTCACGAGTTTGCCTGTCACCGGATCGCGAGCGAGATAGGCTTTATTCGCCACAATCTGTTGGCCAAACCGGGTAATCGTCACCTTGCCCTGACCAATCGACGTACCGTGTTGTGCAAAAAGCATCTGATCGGCAGTCACCTGTATTTTATCGGTGTTGGCGAGCTCCGGCGCGACAGTAAAAGGCGGTTCCAGATAAAAGCCGCCGCAACGGTTTTCATCACAGGGAATCCAGCCGAGGTCTTTGGCAATCGCGGATTCCGTGAGATTCCGGGTATAGGGATAAGGCGGGACTGCAACAGAACAAAACGGGTCGGCTGCGAGGCTTAAGGGAGAAAAGCTCGCCAGTGCGATCCACAAAAAAGAGGGTATGAGTTTATTCTGCATGCTAACGAGGTGTCCCTTTAACCATCTCAAACAGCGCAGTGTACCAGATGATGCGTTACGACAGAAAACGGTTTTGTGCTACACTTTCACGCCTATGATGACATCTTTTGAACAATGGCTAAATGCATCCTGTGAGCTGACTGACTGCCGACTGGAACCCCTCGCGGGGGATGCGAGTTTTCGTCGGTATGTCCGCGTGCATCATCTGGATCAGACGTATATTGCCATGGATGCCTCACTCGAAAAGGCGAGTTGTGTTCCTTTCGTTGCGATTGCAAAATCGTTGCAGAAAAGAGGTCTTTGTGCACCCCGGATTTTCGCAGAGAATTTGTCTGAAGGATTTTTATTGCTGGAAGATTTCGGCGATCGTCTTTTGTTGCGGGAATTGACAAAAACCAATGCGCTGACCCATTATCAGCATGCGCTTGATACACTTGTCATCATGCAGCAAACGACAGTAGATGATTGGACACTCAAACCGTTTACGGCTGAATTCATGCGAGCTGAATTGATGCTTTTTAAAGAATGGTTTCTTGAAAAACATCTGATGCTGGCTTTGACTGATTTAACACATCACATGCTGGATGAAACATTTGATTGTCTTGCGAGAGAAGCCGCTGTCCAGCCGAAAGTGTTTATGCATCGCGATTATCACTCTGCGAATCTTATGGTGTTGCCGGAGGATAAAATCGGCGTGCTGGATTTTCAGGATGCGTTTTATGGACCGGTGACATATGATCTCGTTTCGCTGTTGCGGGATTGTTATATCGATTGGCCGGAGCAAATGGTGCAGGAGCTGGTACGGTTTTTTTATGAAAAAATAAAATTACCGTCTGTCAGTTTCAATGCATTTTTACGCTGGTTTGACTGGATGGGCGTGCAGCGCCATCTGAAAGCACTGCTGACTTTTTCAAGAAAATATCAGCGCGATCACAATGACCACTATTTGCAATACATTCCGCGTACTTTAAATTATGTTTTAACCATCAGTGAACGCTATGCAGAAATGAAATCATTACATCAATTTTTAAAAAATCAGGTGGTGGAAAAATGCGTGGAATGATTCTCGCAGCCGGTCGGGGCGCGCGCATGGGTGTTCTCACTGAAAAAACACCCAAGCCTTTATTGAAAGCAGGCAAAAAATATTTGATCGAATATTCAATTGATGCGCTGGTACGTGCAAATGTGCGAGACATTGTGATTAATATTTCCTGGCATGCAGATCTGATTAAACAAACGCTTGGGGACGGGTCGCGTTATGGTGCGAGATTTTATTATTCCGAAGAACCGGAGGCACTTGAAACCGGCGGCGGGATTGTCAAGGCACTCCCTTTGCTGGGGGATACACCCTTTATTGTATTAAGCAGCGATATTATTACGGATTACTCTTTAAACAATTTGCCGAAAGAACCAGACGGGCTCGCGCATCTTGTGCTCGTCAACAATCCGGTTTTTCATCCGCGCGGTGATTTTAATTTGCATGACAAAACACTGGATTATTCGGAACAGAATTCATTTACGTTTGCCAATGTGGGATTGTATCGCCCGGCATTATTTGCAGGCTGCGAACCTCAAAAATTTCGTCTCGGCGATTTGCTTAAAAAAGCAGTCAAAAAATCGGAAGTGACCGGCGAACATTATGAGGGGGTGTGGCATAATGTGGGGACGCCAGCGGATCTTGAACAGGTTCACCTCGGCGCATCATAACCTCCCGGAATACCCTGTTTCGAAAACACAATCTGCCAAAGCTGCATCTCACGCGCACGAAACACACCCGCGCACATCAAAAGATAATAATTCCACATCCGATAAAAACGCTCATCGTATTTTGCTTTCAATTTTTCCCAGTGAGTGTTGAAATTTTTTTGCCAGCACATGAGTGTTTTATCATACGATGCACCAAAATTATGCCAGTCTTCCATGATCAACAATTCTTCGCTGGCTTTACCAATTTGTGCAATGGACGGCAACATGCCATTTGGGAAAATATATTTGCCGATCCATTCATCGGTTCGCGTGACAGAGGTATTGGAGCCAATGGTGTGCAGTAAAAAAAGTCCGTCATCTGTCAGCAGTTTTTTTACAATGTTCATATAAGTGCGATAATTCAGATGACCCACGTGTTCAAACATGCCGAGCGAGACAATGCGATCAAATTGCCCGGATAATTCGCGATAATCCTGAAGGCGTATGTCAACGGGCAAACCCTGACATTTATTTTTCGCATAGTCACATTGTTCTTTCGAAATCGTAACGCCTGTCACATGCACCTGATAGTTTTCTGCCATATGTTTGGCGAGAGCGCCCCAGCCGCAACCAATATCCAGCACACGCATGCCGGGTTTTAATTGCAATTTGCGGCAGGCAAGATCCAGTTTGGCCAGTTGCGCTTCATCGAGTGTGCTGGCATTTTTCCAGTAACCGCAGGTGTAATTCATGTTTCGATCGAGCATGCATTCAAACAAATCATTGCCAAGATCATAATGTTTGAGACCTACCTGAAAGGCACGTTTTGGCGTCTGGAAATTGATGATGCGGGCAAGCGCCAGTTTCAGGATCAGTCGAATATTTCGTTTAATTTTATCTTCCGTGTGTGCGAGCATCAGCCGTTCAAACAACACATCGAGCGCCGTGCAATCCCACCAGAGATCCATGTAGGTTTCGCCTAAAGCGAGTGACCCGCCGCGTAAAATACGGGAATAAAATTGTTCATTGTGGACAGTGATATCGCCGGGGTTTTGGCCATTAACGGTGATACCGGCATCGTTTAACAGTTCAACAATCAGTGACTTGGCTACGTTTTTTATCATGAAAGCATCCTGCACAGGTTAAAATATGTACACTTCCTCTTCTGTGTGATAGTATACCGGCTCAAAAATATTTTCACTACAAGACGAGAGAGGAAAATGTATGCATCCATTGGAATCAAAATTATTGAATACGGTTGTCTCGAATAGCATCCCTCCAAAAGAGAAGCTGGCCCAGGTCAAAGTAATCCTTCAGTGGATACAGAGAGCGAAAGAAGCGAAAGAAATCAGTATAAATTGTCCATTTCTCGGTGGCAAAACACTATTGATGCTTGCAGCGATTTATCCGGATCACGAAAACATTTTGAAGGCACTTGCTTGCGCGAAAGCCGATTTGAATCTTCAAAGTAAGTCAAAGAAAACAGCATTGATGTACGCTGTCACAGCCGATTATGAAAAAAATGTAGATGCTCTTATTCAGGTTGGAGCCGATTTGGATATTCAGGGAGGAGCCGATTTGGATACTCAGAGAGAGTTGAAACAAACTGCGCTCGTTTGTGCGGTTTCGATGGAAAAGCCGAATGTGTATATCGTCAAACTGCTGGTAAGAGCAGGTGCCGGGCTTGAAATTCCTGATCATGAGGGAAAAACAGCATTGGATATTGCGATTGAGCAAAAAAATCTTGAAGTGGTGTCTGTTTTACTGAGATATGATGCCAAAGTTCGAAATATGCCTGCATTGCATGCCTTTCTGGATTCGCAGATCAGACCGGAACAGGTGGACAGAGTGCAACTATGCCGTGGTATTTGTTATCGTCAGGCAGGCGATATGGAGAGGGCAAAAGAAATTCATATGAGCCTGCTCTACCCTTGTAAACCTGATGGGAGCTCTGACTATTCGCGAAATCTTGTGATTGAGCATACTGCTTACGATCGTGTGCTGCGTGCTTATTTACTGGGAGAGTCCTTTCGTGATCCGGAAGACAGGGAGGCCTGGATGCGCCGGGCCGAGCGGGAAGTCTGGCTGAGTCAATTTCTGGATCAAGCGTATGCATTGAGTGAGCCTTTGAAAGTGGCTGCGAAAGCGTCTCTACCGTCTCTGTTTTCACAGCCAGGAAGTGCTGCGTTATTTCCACCTCCGGTTGAAAATAACGAAAGCAAACCGGATGCTTCCAACCTGCCTGACCATCAGGTCGTTGTAGATAAAAATCAGCCTGTGCAAGGAAAGATCTGAAAATAATATTTGCCACTGGTTTTTGTTGAATGAAAGGGTTACCATGCGTTTCGTGTGGTAACTCTTCTGCTTTATTCTCTTTATTTTTTTCACTCTATTTTTTTCACTCTCTATTTTTTTTCATCCATCATAAGCATAAGGAAATAACATGACATTGGCGATTGTCTACAGTCGTGCGAGTGCTGGCATGCACGCACCATTGGTTGTTGTGGAAGTGCATCTTTCACGCGGTATGCCGTTACTGAATATTGTGGGTTTGCCGGAAGCAGCGGTTAAGGAAAGCAAGGATCGGGTGCGCAGCGCATTACTCAATACGTGTTTTGAATTTCCACGATCACGCATCACCATCAATCTTGCGCCGGCGGATTTACCGAAAGAAGGCGGGCGTTTTGATTTGCCGATTGCATTGGGGATTCTCGCTGCGTCCGGACAATTGTCGGATGAAAAATTGAAAGAATATGAATTTGTTGGCGAGCTGGCTCTTTCTGGCGATCTGCGACCGGTGCGGGGTGTATTACCCGTTGTGCTTGCGACAAAAGAGGCGGGACGTACGTTGATTGTGCCGGACACGAATGCAGCAGAAGCGGCACTCGTTAAAGAGGCCAATGCATTGTCTGCGACCCATTTGCTGGATGTGTGCGCGCATTTGAGAGGCGAAACCGGGCTTGGTTTATGTCAAATGAATGCTGCACCGAGGGTGACACAACCGGTGCCTGATTTGCAGGATGTTTGCGGACAACCGCATGCGAGGCGCGCGCTTGAAATTGCAGCAGCGGGCAAGCACAGCATTTTGTTTGTCGGTTCACCGGGGACGGGCAAAACCATGCTGGCCAGCCGATTGCCGGGGATTTTACCGCCTTTGACGGATACACAATCGCTGGATGTGGCAGCGCTCGCCTCGATCAGTCGTCGGGGTTTTGATGTGCGTCAATGGCAAGCGGTGCCTTTTCGCGCGCCGCATCACAGCAGTTCGAGTGTGGCGCTCGTGGGGGGCGGTCGTCCACCGCAACCTGGCGAAATTTCGCTCGCCCATCAGGGTATTTTATTTCTGGATGAATTGCCTGAATTTAACCGGCATGTGCTGGAATGTTTGCGCGAACCGCTGGAATCCGGCAGCATCACGATTTCAAGAGCGGCATGGCAAACGGTTTTTCCGGCGGAATTTCAACTGGTGGCTGCGATGAATCCCTGTCCTTGCGGATTTTTGGGAAGTACCGGGCGTATCTGTCGTTGTTCACCGGTACAGATACAGCGTTATCTCGGAAAACTATCGGGGCCGTTACTGGATCGCATTGATATGCAAGTGGAAGTGCCTGCCTTGCCATTGGAAATGCTCGCAGCAGATCTCTCGAAAAAAAATGAAAGCAGCGCCTCTGTCAAGGAACGTGTGTTGCACGCGCGATCGCGCCAGTACGATCGACAGAAAAAATTAAACCGTGATCTGACTGTCAGTGATCTCGAACATTGTTGTGTGCTGACTGATAGCGTGCAGGCGACTTTAAATAAAATCATTGAAAAACTGAATTTGTCGGCGCGTGTTTATCACCGGATCATCAAGGTCGCCCGAACCATCGCCGATTTGACCGGCCATGACATGATTGGCGCGAACCATATTGCAGAAGCCTTGAATTACCGGGCACTCGATCGGGCGCGTCAACAGTGAGAAAATCGGGTATAATCATATAAAGATACAAATTGAGGATGTCATCATGACGATATTATTCTATCCCCAGGAAGATGAATTAATCACCGGTACGATAGACCAGAAGCTGGAAGTGTTGCTGGAAGCGGCAGAGCGTTACAAGGCACGGGTGCTTGAAACGGGTGTTCAGGTTGCGCCTGAAGGTTCCGCTGAAAAAAAACGGACTTCTCCGCGGGACATCCGCTATTCCTGGAATTGGGAAGAAATAGCAAAATTACTTCGCCAGATTCGCGAAATGCCCGAAAGCAGCCCACCGGCTAAAATGGCGAAATCTGCCAAATTCAAAAAACTCGCTGAAATTTATGAAGTCTTGCGCGCGGCCAAAATGCCAAAGCTTGAAGCAGTGCGTCTTGCGTTGATGAATGAATGTGCCCAATTGACGTCAGGTGGTTCACAGGTTGCCTGAAGATGACAGATGTGACTGCAAACGAATTCCATTATGAGGTTGTTGACATTCAACCTTTTTCAAATCACATCACGCAACTGATATTAAGTCCTTCGAATGCGTCGCATCTTGTGTATCATGCCGGGCAATATCTTGAAATGATACATTCTGACGGCAGTGCATCGCCTCTGTCGATTGCAACAGCGCCTCGTGACAATTTTCAGATAGAATTGCACCTGTCACATCCATCGAACAATTTACCCGCGCAAGCGATTTTGCAAACGCTGTCGACAGAAAAAAAATGTCTGATACGCGGACCGTATGGTGTTTGTTTCGCTGAAAAATTATACGGCGATCGACCGATTATTTTTCTTGCGCGCGGTACGGGATTTGCGCCGATTAAAGCGATGATTGAAGAGTTGATAAAATGTAAAAATACTCCGCGCATGCATTTTTTCTGGAGCGTGAGTGCGCCGCATGAATTTTATCTTTCTGATTTACTGGCGCAATGGGTGCGAGAAATCAAACATTTTTCATTTACACCCGTTTTAAGTCGTCCGCATCCGGAGTGGCATGGAAAAACGGGGCGATTGCAAAACGTTATTCTGGAACATTATCCGGATATGACACGCCCGTTGGTGTATGCGAGCGGCCCGGAATTGATGGTGCGCCATGTGTGGGAAGCGCTTTCGCAGGCGGGGTTGGTGAAGGAACGGTATTTTTCGGATTGGGTGTAGTTTTTGCTACTGAGCTTGCCCTGTTTTTTTAATCATAAATGGATAGATTTATGATATCATTATTTGATATCATATAAGAAGTGAGTGAATGAATAATACGCATCAAAAAACAATCAAGGCCATTTTTCAGAAACCGGTTCCAGCTCACATTGAATGGCGGCGTATTGAATCGTTATTTGTGGCAGCGGGTGCGCAGGTTATCGAGGGTGCTGGCTCAAGAGTGCGGTTTGTTCTTAATGGGGTGATTGCTACGTTTCACAGGCCGCATCCAGAGAAGGAAGCCAGGCCCTATCAGGTTCGTGATGCGCGCTCATTTCTTGAAAAAGCAGGAGTATTACCATGAACATAATGCGTTATAAAAGCTATGCAGCGTGCATAGAATACAGTGAAGAAGATGACTGTTTTACAGGTCATATAGCAGGAATTAATGATGTCGTTGGTTTCCATGGCGATTCTGTATCTGAGTTACATGCAGCTTTCGAAGAAGCGGTAGACGATTATCTTGCAACATGCAAGAAGGCAGGAAGGCCACCTCAAAAACCCTATTCCGGTCATATCATGTTGCGTGTACCGCCTGAGCTTCATGCAAAAGCAGCGATGATGGCTGAAGCGCAGGGAAAAAGCCTGAATTTATGGGTTACGGAATTGCTGTTGGAAGCGGGTTGAGCGACGCTTCTTTCTAATGGATGATGCTGAACAGTTACAAAGTGACGAGGTATGATGAATTTATTTTTTTCTCTCAATATGCTTTTGCTTCAAGCGATTAATAATTATATGAAGTATTTCCTGATCTGCTTTGGTCAGATTATTAATATCACCAAATTTTCTAAAAAAAACGTGCGCTTCATCATTTATTTCTGCAGAAGACAAGAGCACATCTCCAGTCAGTTCCGCCACTGATACATTAAATGCTTCTGCCAGTTTTTGGCAAACAATTAAAGAGGGTAGTCGATCACCTTTTTCAATTTGGCTAATTGCAGCGCTGGTTATTCCTGCCTGACGCGCCAGTTCTGATTGCGACCACCCCGCAGAGTTTCTGAGAGCTATTATTTTTTTTGATATGTAGGCTGATCGTTTGGATCGGTCATTCATCTTTAACACCAGTTAAATTATATCTATAATAATAGTTGACACATGATTCATCGACAGATACTATTACATAGAGAACGTGACGTATGGGTGCGTTCACACCCACGCGTCACTGGCCACACCAACCTGACATAGGAGATTGATCGTGGGTACACCTAGCGTAAATGATATTGCATCTTTAATAAATAACCAAATTGCTTTTCACGAGAGAATTCAGGATTCTCTCTTAAAGACAGAAGCGCTTGCCTACATTGCCTTGAGCAGGGATTTTCTCGAATCGAGCCAATCAATTGTCACTGAGTATATGAGCGCCTTACATGATCTTGTTATCGAATCAAAAATGCTTCATCAATATGCGCTCAATAATTTGATAAGACTTTCCCGTCGTGGTGGGTTTGTCGAGTGATTTTTTATTTAATGGTAGATGATGTGAAAATTTCGACGGGTTTAAAAAATTGAAACACTCAAGCGCATACACACATCTTTATTTTTAAATTGACCTCTATCCGTGCGTCATCCCGCTTGAAGAGCGTCGCGGGATGACGCTCCGATAAAGAAAATTGAAACCAATACTGAATAGGCATTACAAAATGCCAACACGCTAAACAGCGCATCTCCGCCTGAAATTTGGCCTATAATATCATAATATACCGTAATACATCCTGACGAGGGCAACCAGCCATGCGATCCCGGCCAGAAGATGAAAATCCCAATGAAATCAAGTCGGAAAAAGCCACAGCAGACCGACTGGCAAAAGCCATCCAGGACAATGATCCGGAGGCTGTGGCTCGTATCGTGGACGATTTCGAGGTGGTTGATGGTCAGGCTTTTCCAAAAGAACAGATTTTTGATCTTGCCGACATTATTTCAGAAGGTAAAACAGCGATTGAATTGGCCGCTGCCCTGGGCCATTGGGATTGCGTGCGCGCTATTGTCGAAAAACGGCAGGGGGATCCAAAAGAGGATCGCGCCCGCTATGGCGTTGCCTTGCTGCAATTGATGAAAGCAAATAATATCGATGAGACCCGGCGCAATGAACTGGCGTTACTGTTGTTGGCAGCCGGTGCCAATCCCAATCAGGTGGATGAAGAGGGGAATAGCTGTTTGCATCTGGCGATCAGCAGAAACCGGGACTGGAGATTCATTGAATATTTGATTATTTCTGCGAATGCTGACCTCACTCTCGAAAATAAAGAAGCAAAGACGCCAGGTGAATTGGCTACCGCGCGCGAAGATCTCTGGCCGGATCATTATGAACTTCGTGGCTCCCCGAGTGTGTTGGAACGGATCATTGATCAGAAAAAAGGCCCGAAAGAACCGGAGTTACATGCAAGAATAGTGGATAGTTTTCTGAAACAACTGGCGGCTCGTGACAACACGGTGCGGATGGGTGGCCCCAATTTTTGGCTGATTAAAAAAATAATAAATGAAAAAAGCATTGCGAAAGAATGGTATGACAAGGATGGCAATACACTTTTACATACGGCTGCTCTCATCAATTATGAAATCGCCGTAAAGTTGCTTTTGTCACATAACTTTAGCGAGACAGCAAAAAATGCTGCAGAGCAAACTCCGCAGGAGACAGCTGCAGCTGCCAGTGTGTATGGGATGGAGAAAATTTTTAACGATTTTCACGCCTGGCGCGATCGTCAAAGCACGCTGTTTTTATTGGCTCTGACGACGATCAATCAAAATGAAAAGAACATTTCATTTCATGGACGGTTTAAACCCCTGTCAACGGTTTTTATATTCAATATCCTGCCTTTCCTGATGTCTTCGCCACCGGTGAAAGGAGAGGTCAGCGCAATCCTCGCCTCCGCGCGAACCGATTTTGGTGTGATGGTTGAAAATCAGCAGGCCAGACGAGTAGCTCATCAGGTTGTCGATGAACAGAAAAAAACGGTCTGGTTTCCATCGGAAACCGCAAAACACTTTGGCGATCGTTTGGGCGCCTATTGGATGAAGACGGCCAGCCAGATTGGAGAGGCGGCTAATTATTTTTTAACCCGGGAGCCAAAATCAAAGACAGCGGATCTTGTCAGAAAATACGGATTGCTTCGTTATCACAAGCCACCCGAACAAAAATCCGAACAAAAAAATGAAAATAAAAAAGAGGATGCAACAAAAAATAAAACTGAAGTGTCGCCAAAAAAAGGAGGTCCATCATCTTCGGGGCCTGGTTAATATTATTTATCTATCTGTTCCATCGCTGTCTTCAATTTTTGCATCGCGATTTTTTCCAGCTGACGAATGCGTTCTGCTGACACCTGATATTTATCCGCGAGTGTCTGCAGCGTCGCTTTTTCTTCAGAAAGCCAGCGCGTTTGCAAAATAGCCTGACTGCGTTCATCGAGTTTTGTTAATGCTTCCTGTAAGGCTGTGTGCGACAAAGCGGCTGAATCCGTTGCTTCCAGCTGGTGCAACGGATTGGCATGCGTATCCTCAAGATACATTGCTGGCGCAAAATGTGTTCGATCGTCATCTTCATCCGGATGCCCATCAAACGCGGGATCGCTCGTGCTCAAACGCATTTCCATCTCGCGCACGGTTTCCGGTTTGACACGAAGGTCTTTCGCCATTTCAGTCACTTCATCCGGCGTCAGCCAACCCAGGTGTTTTTTCATCTGGCGTAAATTAAAAAATAATTTACGCTGCGCTTTTGTCGTAGCTACTTTGACAATGCGCCAGTTGCGTAACACAAATTCGTGAATTTCTGCCTTGATCCAGTGCATCGCAAAGGTGACAAGACGTACACCGACCGCTGGATCAAACCGTTTGACCGCTTTCATCAATCCAATATTGCCTTCCTGAATCAAATCATTCAGCGGCAAACCATAACCGAGATACCCGCGCGCGACACGCACAACATAACGTAAATGCGGTAAAACCAGTTGTTTTGCCGCATTGAGATCATTCTCTTCCCGAAGACGGGTACTGAGACGAAATTCTTCTTCAGCACTCAGCATCGGAATCTGGTAAACCTTCGCAAGATACGTATCAAGGCTTGTTGCGAGCGGATAAAAATTTAAGGTTAACGGTTGCAGGCCGAATTCATCATTCATGGTTGTACCTTCGTCATTGGCACTCAACAGGGTAGAGTGCCAATATACTGCAAATGAGGTTATTTTCCAAGGCGTGTTATTGGCGCAGGTATTTTGTGACGGCGAACCAGGAACCCAGCAGACCCAGTCCAGTACTTCCACCCAATAAAATCAGGACGTTATAAAAATCGAGGCCGGCCACTCTGAACGAACTGTCATAGAGTGCTGCGAGATGTTGACTCGGTCCTTTCACGGCAACCATCAGTAACGTGACAAGACATCCCGCGAGGATCCCGCCAAACAGGCCATATAACAGACCGACATACAAAAAAGGACGGCGGATAAAGGCATCCGTTCCGCCAATGAGTTTCATGATTTCTATTTCCCGGTGATGCTGTTCGGTGATGGATCGAATCGTATTATTCACGATGAGAAGAACCCCCAACCCGAGAAACAGGGAAAGGGCATAGAGTAGTCGATTGGCGAGTGTAATAAATGACGTAAGCCGGTTCACCCAGACATCATCCATCTGCACGATGTCGACAAACGGTAATTGTTGTAATTCATCCCGCAACGCATTGAAACGTTCAGGCGTGTTGATGGCATCATCCGGTGTGATGACAATCGTCCAGGGCAGTGGATTAGTCAGCAAACTGTCTGAACCCGCCCCAAAACCGGCCTGCTGTTGTAATTCTTTCAATGCATCAGCGGGCGAAATCGCGCGAACCGTCTGAATGGATGCCTCATGGTTGAGACGCGTGACAAGGGAATGCGCGTCACTGGCTTTCGCGTCCTGTTTTAAATAAAGCGTCACTTCGAGCGTTTTCTGGAAGCCGCCATTCATGCGTTCTGCATTTTTCAGTGTGATGAATAAAATGGCAGGCAGGGCGAGTGCAACCCCGATGATTAAACACGTCATTAAACTGGCGAACGGTCTTCGGGATAATTTGCCGAGACTGTACAATCCGGCCTGTATGTGTCTTGCAAAATAAGTCATGCCAGTTTTCCTTCTGACAGGGTAATGACCCGGTGTTTTAATTGATGAATCAGGGCGAGATCGTGGCTTGCGATTAACATCGTCATGCCAAGTTCGTTAAATTGCTGAAAGAGTTCCATGGTTTCCTGGGCGAGTTTCGGATCGAGATTGCCGGTCGGTTCATCCGCGAGCAAAATGGAAGGTTTATTAATCACCGCGCGTGCGATCGCAACGCGTTGCTGTTCGCCACTCGATAATTCACAGGGAAAACATTTTTGTTTGTGATGCAATCCCATTTTGCTTAACACGGCGCGCGCGCGATTTTGAATGTCACGATAAGGTCTTCCTGCGATGATGAGTGGCAATGCGGCGTTATCCAGCACAGACCGATCCATCAACAAATGCGGACTTTGTAAAATAATACCGATGTGACGGCGGAAAAAAGGAATGTGCCTCGGTTTGAGCCGGTTTAAATGGTGATTGGCCACTTTTATCTGGCCGTTTGAAGGGGATTCCATCGCTGCGATGAGTTTTAAAAGCGTACTTTTTCCGGCACCCGAATGCCCGGTTAAAAAAGCCAGCTCTCCTCTTTCCAGATCAAAACTCACGTTGTCCAGCGCGAGATGATTATTGGCATAACGTTTGCTGATATGTTGTAAGTGAATCACTGGTCGCTCCTCGTTAATCCGTTAACGGTTCGTCCCTCAAAAACAACGCTTCCACAAATTCGTCTGCATCAAATGGCCTTAAATCGTCGATACCCTCACCCACGCCAACAAACCGGATGGGGATAGCCAATTGTTTCGCAATTGCAAAAATAATTCCACCTTTTGCAGTGCCATCCAGTTTGGTGATGACAAGCCCGGTCACACCCATGGCGTCATTGAATTGTCTGGCCTGGTTTAATGCATTCTGACCGATACTCGCATCGAGTACGAGCAATGTTTCATGGGGTGCCGTCGGATCCAGTTTCATCAAAACACGTTTTACTTTTTTTAATTCATCCATGAGATGGGTTTGTGTATGCAATCGACCGGCAGTGTCGGCGAGCAGGACATCGATGTGACGCGCCGTTGCCGATTGCATCGCATCATAAATCACCGCCGCCGTATCGGCACCGGGTTGTTGTGCAATCACGGGAATCTGATTGCGTTCACCCCAGATTTGCAATTGTTCAATCGCGGCGGCGCGAAAGGTATCGCCTGCGGCCAGCATCACTTTCTGCTGATTTGCCTGAAAATGGTGTGCCAGTTTGCCAATGGTTGTCGTTTTGCCGGAGCCATTAATCCCGAGTACCAGAATGATGAAAGGCCCGTTTTCCTTTCGGATTTCAAGCGGTTTTTGACACGGACGCAACATCGCTTTCATATTTTCCTGCAAGGATTTCAGTGCGGCTTCGGTGTCATGCAATTCATTGCGTGCCAGTTTTTGGGTGAGATCGTGGATGAGTGCCTGTGTCGCGTCAATGCCGACATCGGCCGTCAGCAAATGGGTTTCGATTAAATCCAGCACCTCCCGATCCAGCGTTTTTTTGCCGAGAATCAAACGGGCGATGCCTTTTGAAAAACTGGCGCGGGTTTTGGCAAGACCTTCTTTCAGGCGGGAAAAGAGGCCTGATTTTTCCATGGGTTGTTGGGGTGCCTGTTCGGTTTCTGCTGATTTTTTTCGTTTTAACATATTAAACATGATACATTCCACACTTTCTGACAGGTGGTTGATGGTAGCACACTGATATGGCGGAAGGTATCCTGCGAATTATTGGCGGCGCATGGCGCGGGCGCAAACTGAAAGTACCGGATGTGTTGAATGTACGTCCCACGCCGGATCGCGTCCGGGAAACGTTATTCAACTGGCTCGCGCCTTTTATTGCCGGCAGCCGGTGTCTTGATGTCTTTTCCGGCAGTGGCGCGCTCGGATTTGAAGCGTTATCGCGCGGGGCTTCCTATGTGGTCATGGTCGATGAATCCGCCATCGTGACGCGCTTGTTGCAGGACGAATTGCGAATGTTCAAGGCGGATAATGCAGAAATTTATCGGGCAAAGGCCCCCTTGGAATTGAAAGCGCCGACCACACCGTTTAATATCGTTTTCCTGGATCCGCCTTTTGCTGACAATCTGCTGCTGCCTTGCTGTTTTTATCTGGAAGAAAACGCTTTTTTGGCACCCGATGCGCTGATTTATCTGGAAGCGCGGGACACGCTGGATGAAGCTTTACTGCCAGCCAATTGGTCTATTTTAAAAAGTAAGCGGGCCGGTCAGGTCGCCTATCATTTAATAAAAAGGAAATAAAATTGTGCCAGCACATACCAAACCGCGTTTACTGACCGGTGACACACCGACGGGCCGTTTGCATCTGGGGCATTGGGTCGGGTCGCTTGAAAATCGCCTTCTGCTTCAGGATCAATACGATTGTTATTTTCTGATTGCGAATGTACATGCGTTTACCACGCGGATGGATCGACCGTTAGACATTCGCCAGAGCGTGATCGATGTCGCAACGGATTGGCTCGCGGTGGGGCTTGATCCCAAAAAGAGTACGCTCTTTATTCAATCGGAAGTGCCGGCCATCGCGGAGCTCACATTTTTTTTCAGCATGCTGGTGCCTTATGCGCGTCTCATGCGAAATCCAACCATTAAGGATGAAATTCGGGACAAGGGTCTCGGGGATAATTATTCCTTTGGTTTTTTGTTGTATCCGGTGGGGCAGGTTGCGGATATTCTCGCGTTTCGTCCGGAGGTGGTGCCGGTCGGTGAAGATCAGGTGCCGCACCTTGAAATGACGCGCGAGGTGGCGCGGAAATTTAATCAGCTGTATTGCGGTGTGGATTCGCACATAGACGATGCGGATTATGTGAAACAGGGCGGGTTGTTTCCGATTGTGGAAGTGAAGCTTGGCCGCACGCGACGTCTCGTTGGAACCGGCGGGCCGAATGCGGAAGGCAATTTGTTGAAAATGTCGAAATCGCTCGATAATGCGATTTTGCTGAGTGATGATCCCGATACGATTGCGCGAAAAGTGATGGGCATGTATACCGATCCCAAACGCCTGAAGGCGACGGATCCTGGCACCGCAGACAATAATCCGTTATGGATTTTTCATGATACATTCAATCCGGATACCGCCTGGGTTCTGGATGCAAAGGAGCGTTATCGCGCGGGAACGATTGGCGATGTGGCTTGTAAAAAGAAATTGATTGAGGTGCTGGTCCATCTGATTCAACCGGTTTATGAACGTCGAAAGCAGTTTGAGCGTGATCCGGCTGCGGTGCTCGCTATCTTGCAAGACGGAACCGACAAGGCGAATCAGGTGGCGGAAGAAACCTTGAAACTGGCCAAAGCCGCGATGAAGCAGGATTATTTTTAGCGAATTTGTGTTATTATTGTCCGAAATTGATACTAAAAGGATCAACATAATGAAAACCGAAGAACGCATTAACTTACGTCCGTATTACACCTTTGGCCTGCCTTTGTTGGCATTGATGGGCCTGATTGGTCTTGGCGGCGTGGCGTTGGCTGTGATGGTGTATTTTTTCTTTTGATGCCTGTCTGGAAAACGAGCCGACTGAGGATAAGTCTGTAACTGTTTGATTATACAGGAAAATCTCGACTTGCCGGCCCGTTCATTTTCCCTGATTTTTTATAACTTATTGATTATACTAACAAATTTATTTTCTGGTCCTTTGGCGATTTCAGGTGTTTTTTGTGTAACTTTATGATTGTATTGTGGTTTTTTGGATTTCTGAGATACCTGTCTCTTGCAGTAACACTCTTTCTATTGCTTTATGTTCCCTTATCCGCAAACGAGACGGCTCTCTCTTTGTTTGCGGATAATTTGTTTTTAAAGTATATTATCCGCAAGTTGAGTTTAATTAACTGTCTTTGCGGATAAGAGTCTGGAGAGGTGAAAGATGAAATTTGTTGGCCGGGAGAAAGAACTTTATGATTTAAATCAATTGTATCAGGCCAGGGAAAGCAAGTTGGCTGTGATTTATGGCAGACGCAGGGTAGGAAAAAGTTGTTTGGTCGATCGTTTTATGCAAGATAAAAAACATCTTCGGTTTGAAGGGCTGGAGCAAAATAGAACCAGGGCGCAGATAGCGCAACTTGTATTGGATCTAAGTGAACAGACAGGTGATGCATTACTAAAACAGGTTAAACTGGATTCCTGGGAACCTGTGCTCGACTACTTAACCCGACTTTTTTCTCAAACCACAGACAAATACATTCTGTTTCTGGATGAGTTTCAGTGGCTTGCTGTGAATCAAACCCGACTGGTGAGTCTCTTAAAAAAATATTGGGATCAGAATTGGAGTAAACAGAATGTTATGCTTGTTTTGTGTGGATCAGTATGCTCATACATGACAAAAAGAGTGATTTCTTCAAAAGCACTTTACGGCAGAATTAATTGGGAGCTTTGCCTGAAGCCGTTGAATCCTGTCGAATCATATCAATTGCTGAATGAAAAAAGAAATACCGATGAAGTATTGCAATACCTGCAAATTTTGGGAGGAATTCCAAAGTATCTTAAAGAAGTTGATACGCGAAAATCGTTTAATCAAAATATTAATAATATGCTTTTCACCGAGAGTGGTGTGTTAGCAAATGATTATAGCAAAATATTTTATAGTCAGTTCAAAGAATATAAAACGTATGAAAATATTGTCCGCTATCTGAGAGATCAACCACGGACACTGGATGAGATAGCATTGAAGTTAAAAATTCCTTCAGGTGGTGGAGCGAAATCCTATTTGGAAAATTTGGAAAAAGCGTTATTTATTACAAGCTATGTGCCTTACAATAAAAAAGCCAATAGTAAATTAAAAAAATACAAATTAACGGATGAATATCTAAGATTTTATTTTAAATATGTTGAGCCATACGAAAAACTTATCTCTGCCAATCAAACAAGAAATCTTTTTGATCAGTTAGTTAAGCCTGCCTGGAACTCATGGCTTGGGTTTGCTTTTGAGAATTACTGCCTGAACAATGCAATGTATTTAGCTAAAATCATGGGATTTGAAGATCGTGTTGTGCAATGGGGCCCTTATTTTCAGCGCGGAGATGAAGGTTTTCAGATTGATCTTGTTTATTTGCGCAGTGACAGAGTCGTGACCTTGTGCGAGATAAAATATTATGACAAGGAAGTACCTGTTACTGTTGTCCATGAAGTAGAAAAGAAATGTTCTCTTATCGAATTACCTCGTGGATATACACTTGAAAAAGCATTGATTTCACGATTTGGTCCTGAAAGAGCGGTGGTCGACCTGGATTATTTCCACCATTATGTGCAAGGAGCCGATTTTTTTTCTGTGTCTGCGCGCTCGCTTTAAACATTAAACCGAAAATGCATCACATCCCCATCCTGCACGATGTATTCCTTGCCTTCGAGCCGCCATCGACCTGCTTCTTTCGCGCCTGCCTCGCCGTGATATTTAATGTAATCGTCATAGCCGATGACTTCTGCACGAATAAAGCCTTTTTCAAAATCGGTATGAATTACGCCTGCCGCCTGGGGTGCGGTTGAACCGACCGGAATCGTCCAGGCGCGGACTTCTTTTACGCCCGCGGTAAAGTAGGTTTCAAGATCCAGTAATTGATAGCCCGCATGAATGACACGATCAAGGCCGGGTTCGGCCAGATTCAGTTCGGCCAGAAATAAATCTTTTTCTGCATCATCGAGCTCCGCAATGTCGGCTTCAATCGCAGCACAAACGGCAACGACACGGGCCTTTTCCTGTTCAGCAATCGCTTTGACCTGATCAAGATACGGATTATTGGTAAAACCATCTTCAGCCACATTCGCAATATAAAGCGTCGGTTTGGCCGTTAATAATTGAAAGGATTTGAGACGAAGTTTTTCATCCGGCGTCATCTGTATCGCGCGCGCCGGTAAACCCTGATTCAAATGGGCCTGCATGCGTTCGAGCAAGGCGAGTTCTGCAACTGCAGTCTTGTCGCCACTTCGCGCCTGTTTTTGTACGCGTAATAGCGCGCGACCGATGGATTCAAGATCCGCGAGCGCGAGTTCTGTATTAATCACATCAATATCATCTTTCGGTGAAATTTTTCCGGCAACATGCACCACATCCGTATTGTCAAAACAACGTACCACATGCGCAATCGCGTCCGTCTCGCGGATGTTCGCCAAAAATTTATTGCCGAGTCCTTCGCCCGTTGCGGCACCTTTCACCAGGCCTGCAATATCAACAAATTCCATCGTGGTCGGTAAAATTCTTTCCGGTTTGACAATGGCTGCGAGTTCGTTCAGGCGTGGATCAGGGACCGGTACGACACCGGTATTCGGTTCAATCGTGCAAAACGGATAATTGGATGCATCAACACCCGCCCGGGTTAAACAGTTAAACAGAGTGGATTTGCCAACGTTCGGAAGGCCTACAATGCCGCATTTGATGCCCATGTTATCCTCGTGTGTGTAAATGTTGCATGGCTTTTTGAAAATGTCCGCCCAGTAAATCGGGCAAAATCATTTCTGCTGTTTGTATGGCAGAATAAATGTCTTCGCGCTCGGATTTTGTCGGTGGTTTTAACACATAGTCAACGACGTCCTTGCTATTGCCAGGGTGTCCCACGCCAATCCGCAAGCGATAAAACTGTCTTGAATGCAGATGCGTAATCATGTCGCGTAATCCGTTATGTCCGCCATGTCCGCCATCGTGTTTGAGACGGATGACGCCTGCGGGTAAATCAATTTCATCGTGCGCCACCAAAATAGCCTCAGGTGGAATTTTGTAATAACTCGCGAGTGCGCCGACCGATTGTCCGCTGAGATTCATGAATGTTTGAGGAATCAACAGGTGAATATCGTGACCGTGCAGGTGAGCGGTTCCGTGTAATCCGTGAAATCGGGAGACGGGGCGTAATGTCGTGCGAGACGCTTTTGCCAGATCAGAAACAAACCAGGCACCTGCATTGTGTCGCGTATTCTCGTAATCGGCCCCGGGGTTTCCGAGGCCAACAATCAATTGAATGCCTGACTGGGTTCGAGGCGACAATGCAGGTTACCTCACGGTTATTTTTCAGTGGGTTCACTCGTCGTACCGGCGGCTGTTTCTGCTCCCCCTTCTGCTGTGTCTGCAGCGAGTGCGCCTTCAGCTTCTTCAGCAACGGTTTCAACGACTTCTTCTTCAATGATACGTGGAATATGAATCGTGACAACCGGGTGATTGTGTTCTTCCTGACCGTGGGCAAAAGCAGTCAGTTCAACGCCTTTCGGTAATTTCAAATCGCTCAAATGCAGCGTGTGATTTAAAACCATCCCGGAAATATCCACTTCGATGAATTCAGGCAGATCGGCGGGCAGACAGCTCACTTCCACATCGTTCATGAGGTGTGAGAATACGCCGCCTTCCTTCATGCCCGGGGCTTCTTCAGCACCTCGGAAATGCAGCGGAACGTGCATATTCAACTTCTGATCGGCACGAACGCGCAGGAAATCCACGTGAGCGATGCGGGGTTTTGCCGGATCGCGCTGGACATCTTTCAGAATGACTTTTTCAACGGCCTTGCCAATCTTCAGGTTCAGGATATGTGAATAAAAGGCTTCGTGGGACAGGGCGTGCATGGTTTTGTTGTGGTCGAGTGTCAGGGAGACGGATTTTTCGCCCCCGCCATAGACGACAGCCGGAACCTTGTCCGTATGACGCAGGCGGCGGCTCGCACCTTTCCCCACATCAGCCCGAACGTCAGCTTCCAGTTCGAATTTCAGTGTGCTCATGGGTTTTCTCCAAATAAATTAAATGAACCATCGCTTGCGACCAGCGATGGAGAGCGCGGATTATACTTGCTTTGTTCTTGTCATGCCAGCCTGATCTGTCATGCCAGCGTGCTTTTAGCTGGCATCCAGCGCCTTGAAACCACGCTGGATGCCAGCTAAAA
>DATIJJ010000086.1:0-24990 GCA_035478795.1 Gammaproteobacteria bacterium
GATCCAGTCAGGAAGGTTCTGGATCCCGCGGACAAGCCGCGGGACGACGTAGCGGAGCCAGAAAATTTTGTCGTGTACAATTGAGTTGATTTGTTAATGCAGATCAGGATGCATGGGTATCCAGATATTTATCCGCATCGAGTGCTGCCATACAGCCGGAACCGGCGGAGGTCACCGCCTGGCGATAAATCTGATCCGTCACATCGCCTGCCGCAAACACACCCTTGACACTGGTTGCGGTCGCATTGCCTTCCGAACCGCCTTTGATTTTAATGTAACCATTTTCCATCGCGAGCTGATCCACAAAAATACCTGTGTTGGGGGTGTGGCCAATTGCAATAAACGTACCCGTGACCTCAATCAGTTTTTTCTCATTTGTGAGTTTATTTTGAATGCGAATGCCCGTCACACCCGTTTCATTGCCGACAATTTCATCGGTCACCGAATCCCATTCGATATGCACCTTGCCGTCTTCCACTTTTTTCATCAATTTGTCGATCAGGATTTTTTCAGAACGGAATTTGTCGCGACGATGAATGACTGTCACGTGCGAGGCAATATTGGATAAATACAATGCTTCTTCAACCGCTGTATTACCGCCACCGACGACCGCGACTTTTTGATTACGGTAGAAAAACCCATCGCAAGTGGCGCAGGCTGAAACGCCTTTGCCCATGAAGTTTTTTTCGGATGGAAGGCCAAGGTATTTCGCACTGGCGCCGGTTGCAATAATCAGCGCATCGCAGGAATACGTTTCATTGCCCGTCAACATAAAAGGGCGTTTCCCGAGATCAACGGATGTAATATGATCCGATACGATGTCAGTGTGAAAACGTGCTGCGTGTTTTTTCATGCGCTCCATGAGATCCGGCCCTTGCAAGCCTTCCACATCCCCCGGCCAGTTATCGACATCGGTTGTGGTGGTTAATTGTCCGCCGGGTTCAAGCCCTGTGATCACAACCGGTTTCAGATTGGCACGTGCCGCATACACCGCGGCGGTCCAGCCGGCAGGACCCGAGCCCAGAATAATCAATCGATGATGTTTTGTTGTCATGGGAATCTCCACTCTTTCGCTGATAATTTGCAGTGTTGCAGTTTATCGTGTTCATACGGAATGGTATAGTTATATAAGATAATTATCGCGGAGAGGAGCCCTCATTGAAGCAGGCATTACAAAAACAACCATCACGTCGTCCTCTTGCGATCCAGATGGGAAATCGGTTACGCGAAGGCCTTTTTATCCTGTCCATTGCGGTTGCGTTATTTTTATTTGTATCGCTCGGTTCTTACCATTTGTCGGATCCAGGCTGGTCCAATACCGGAGCAGGCCCCATCGTTTTGAATTGGGGTGGTCGTGCTGGCAGTTTTCTGGCGGATATTTTGCTTTCCCTGTCGGGTCTTGTTGCCTGGTTACTGCCCGTTATGATTGTATTTGCCGCATGGACCGGTATTCGGACATCTCACGAAAAAATCCCTCTGACACCAGGCGACCGGATTTTCAAAATCATCGGTTTTATCCTGATTGCTGTCAGCAATTGTGGCCTTGCCGTTCTTTTTATCAGGCATAGTCCGTCATTGCCGGCGTCATCTGGCGGCATGCTGGGTGATGTCATGACACGCAGCCTTGTGCATGTTTTTAATGTTTCAGGCAGTGTTTTATTTTTACTGGCTGCTTTTTTAAGTGGCGTCACACTTTTTACCGGTTTGTCCTGGCTGGGGGTGTGTGATGCAATTGGTTTTTATTTCGCCCAATTATTTTATTTTCTACGAAACCGGATTCAACACAAAAAAACAGATAGCCTTGTTGAAGAACTCGAACCGGCCGTTCAAAAAATCATTACACCGCGCATTGAACCTAAAGTGATTGAAGCCAGTGTCAAGGAATCCCGTCCCGAGCGCATATTGCCACCGCCTCCCGCACCCGTCAAAAAAGTGGAATCCCTCATCATTAAACCGCGCATCATGGATAAAAAAGTGGAATCGGCCGTGCAATTAAAACCCGGCAGTCTGCCGCCTCTGACCTTGCTGGATCCGGCAGCGCCGCCCGAAGAAAAAGCATTCGCTCATGTGAGTTTTGAAGAATTATCCTTGCTGGTCGAGCAACGGTTGAAAGATTTTGGTGTCGATGTGAAAGTGGTCGCGGTGCATCCTGGACCCATCATTACGCGATTTGAACTGGAATTGGCGCCTGGCATCAAGGTCAGCAAAATCAGTGGGCTTGCCAAAGATATTGCGCGTTCCCTTTCTGCATCCAGTGTGCGGGTGGTCGAAGTGATTCCTGGCAAATCCGTCATCGGTCTTGAATTACCCAATGAATTTCGTGAAACCGTCGTGTTGCGTGATATTCTGGAATCCCAGCGTTTTCAACAATCCCGCTCACCGGTCAGTCTCGTTTTAGGCAAGGACATTGCCGGTTTTCCGGTGGTGGTCGATCTTGCCAAAATGCCGCATCTGCTGGTTGCAGGCACGACCGGATCCGGCAAGTCCGTGAGCATTAACGCGATGCTGCTCAGTATGTTATTCAAGGCAACACCGGAACAGTTACGTTTTATTCTGATCGATCCCAAAATGCTGGAATTATCCATTTACGAAGGCATTCCGCATTTGTTGACGCCGGTCATTACGGACATGAAAGATGCAGCGAATGCACTTCGCTGGTGTGTAGCCGAAATGGATCGACGGTATAAATTGATGGCTTCCCTCGGTGTCAGAAATCTCGCGAGTTACAATTTAAAAATCGTGGAAGCGATCAAACAGGGTAATCCGATTCCGCCTCCTCCCTGGATGGTGACGGAAGGGGCTGAACCGGCTCAACTGGATGTGTTGCCAACCATTGTCGTGGTCGCAGATGAGTTGGCTGACATGATGATGGTGGTCGGTAAAAAAGTGGAGGATTTGATTGCGCGTATTGCCCAAAAAGCGCGTGCAGCGGGTATTCATTTAATTCTCGCCACACAACGCCCCTCGGTGGATGTGATTACAGGCCTCATCAAGGCGAATATCCCAACGCGTATTGCGTTTCAGGTGTCTTCACGCATTGATTCACGTACCATTCTGGACCAGCAGGGTGCAGAACAATTATTGGGTAATGGCGATATGCTCTACTTGCCGCCGGGTACGGGTTTACCGGTGCGTGTGCACGGTGCCTTTGTGGCGGATGATGAAGTGCACCGCGTGGTGGCTGCATGGCAAACGTGGGGCAAGCCGGATTATCTCAATGAAATTACGGAAGGTGTTTCGGATGGCAATCCATCGGCGGACGGTGAAGGCAGTGGGGAGCTGGATCCTCTATACGATGAAGCGTTAAAAATTGTGACGGAATCACGTCGTGCATCGATCTCACTCGTGCAACGCAAATTGAAAATTGGCTACAACCGCGCAGCGCGTATTATGGAAGATATGGAAGCGGCGGGTGTGGTCAGTACCATGGACATGAATGGCACGCGTGAAGTGCTCGCGCCACCGCCTGTTGAAATTTAATAACAAGGAAAATGATTTATGCGATTTTTTTTAAAACTATTTTTTGCAATGATTTCGATTCTGTTTTTTCAACTTGCTCATGCGAACCCGGCGAGTGATGAACTGACGGCTTTATTAAATAATATTCACACCCTGCAGGCGAATTTTCACGAAATGGTGAAAGATACCAAAGGAAAAACACTCACTCAGTCAGACGGTAAAATGTCTCTCAGGCGTCCCGGTCAATTTCGTTGGGATGTGATGCAGCCCAATCGTCAATTGATTGTGACCAATGGCCAAACGATCTGGATATATGATGCGGATCTTCAGCAAGTGACAATTCGTCGTTTGCAAAAGGAAGCGGGTGAAGTGCCGGCCTTGTTGTTAAGCAATACCAATGAAACATTGACAAAAGATTTCTCTGTTGAAAAATCGGGTGACGGAAAAACACAATGGTTTTTATTAAAACCGAAAGATAAAAGCAGTTTGTTTGAAGAAATTAAACTCGGATTTGACAACCAGCAAATTACGACCATGCAATTGCAGGATCATCTCGGTCACGTCACGATGATTCAATTCAGTCATGGTGTGGCAAATCGTCAGTTATCTGCTGCCTTGTTTGCCTTTAAAGCACCCGCGGGTGTGGATGTGATAGATGAAATCAAAAAATGAGTTTCAACCGCTCGCTTCCCGCATGCGTCCGGTATCGTTGGATCAATTTGTCGGGCAATCGCATTTGCTGGGTTTAGGCAAGCCGTTACGTCTTGCACTGGAGCAGGGTGTGTTGCATTCGATGATTTTCTGGGGGCCACCCGGTACCGGCAAAACGACACTGGCACGTTTGATGGCAGAGCGCATGCACGCACGGTTTGAAAAATTATCGGCGGTTTTTTCCGGTGTCAAAGATATTCGCGCGGTGGTAGATGAAGCAAAACGCGCGCGAGAAACGTCAAAACAGGCGACGATTTTATTTGTCGATGAAGTCCATCGTTTTAATAAATCCCAACAGGATGCGTTTTTACCATATGTGGAAGACGGGACGCTTATCCTGATTGGCGCGACGACTGAAAATCCCTCGTTTGAATTAAATAATGCATTATTGTCCCGAACGCGTGTGTATGTTTTAAAGCGTCTGTCAGAAGATGAATTGCTGACCGTCATTGAAAAAACGGTGCAGGATGAAGAACGGGGTCTCGGTCATTTGCAGATTGATTTTCCAAAAGAGTTACAAAAAATATTGGCAGAAGCGGCGGATGGCGATGCAAGACAAGCTTTGAATATGCTCGAAGTGCTTGCCGATTTTTCTGACAATCAAAATGGCAAACGGGTGATTACCAAAGAACTGCTGGCAGAAGTATTACAGCAAAACGTGCGTCGTTTTGATAAAGGCGGTGAAGCATTTTACGATCAGATTTCAGCGTTGCACAAATCGGTACGTGGTTCATCGCCGGATGCGACACTCTACTGGTTTGCGCGGATGCTGGATGGCGGTTGTGATCCTTTATACATTGCACGTCGTGTGGTGCGGATGGCGAGTGAAGATATTGGTATTGCCGATCCGCGCGCGCTTGAAATCGCATTGAATGCATGCCATGTTTATGAGCGCCTCGGCAGTCCTGAGGGTGAGCTTGCGATCGCCGAAGCGCTGGTTTATCTTGCGGTGGCACCCAAAAGTAATGCGGTGTATGTGGCGTTTAATCAGGCGATGCGGGATGCGAAACAATTTGGTTCGCTGGAAGTGCCATTGCATTTACGCAATGCGCCGACAAAATTAATGAAAAATCTGGGATATGGAAAGGCTTATCGTTACGCGCATGATGAACCGGATGCGTATGCCGCGGGTGAAAATTATTTTCCGGATGAAATGGGAACACGGCAATACTATTTTCCGACACCGCGTGGCCTTGAAATTAAAATTGCCGAAAAACTGGCGTTACTGCGAGAAAAAGACAGGAAGTCATGACGCGACATTTTTTTTTAAAAATTATTTTACTGTTTCTCATCACACCGGTTTTTGCGGATGACATTCCAGACCCTTGCACGGGATTGTTGTCCTTGATAAATCGGCCGTCGATCACAGGGAGTGCGTGTACGGTACCGAATAAAAAAATCGTGGCAGAAGGCGGATATCACTATCTGCATGTATCGGGCAACGTGCATGGTTATATCGTGCCGCAGGCTGAAATACGTTTTGGGTTGCCCGGGCATAATGAATTTCTGATATTGGCTCCCACGTATTTTCATCAAACGACGGCGCCCGCTGCCGGTTGGTCGGCTGTGTCGCTCAGTGCAAAGCATGAAGTGGGCTATAACGCAAACTGGCTGGGTGCGGTTGAAGGGGTGGTGACGTTACCGACGGGGAGTGAGGCGTATGGCAGTCGGGCGGTTGGCGGCATGGCGAATGGCATTTTAATGTATACGGTGAGTCCTGCCTTAAGTATCACCGGCATTCTCGGTGTTATGTCAACGTCTGTTCAATACATTCATCAGGGTGCGCGATTTAACAGTATCAATCCGGATATTTTTGCCAACTGGTCATTGAACGACAAGTGGCAACTGTTTGCCGAATTGTATGCGCAAACCCGGACAGGTCCTGGTGAAGGATGGGGGCTTTTGACCGATGCGGGGCTTTTTTACCTTGTGACACCGCGCGTGGCGCTGGATGCAGAAGTGGGGCAGCGGATTACGGGTGCGTGGGGATTTCAGACTTATGCGAGTGGCGGGGTGGCGGTGTTTGTCGGGTGAGTCATCAGGGAAAGATTGAATCCAATAGAGAGTTCTGATATACTACAAATGTAGCAAACCGCAACTATCGTAGGTGAATAAAATGGGCGTGCCCATCAGAATACACGAAACAATTTATGACGAAGCCAAAAAAACGGCCCGTGCAGAGCATCGGTCTATTCCCGGCCAGATTGAATTTTGGGCCATGATAGGCAAGTGTGCGCTGGATAATCCTGATTTACCCATCGACTTTATTAAAGAAGTGCTTGTTTCAAAGCATCAGGACAAGTCTCTTGCAGAACCGTTTCGTTTTAAGGATGACGAGTGACTGACGTGATCATCTGGCAAATGCCCTCATTTAAAAAAGCCTATAAAAAACTCCCGACATCTGAAAAAACGGCCGTGGACAATGCGATTCGTGACATTATCAAAGACCCTGAAGCGGGTGAAGAAAAAAGAGGGGATCTGTCAGGCGTTTTTGTTTATAAATTCAAGGTGAAAGTGAAAGAATTTTTATTGGCATATGAATGGAACCCTAAAGAAAGATGGCTGCTGGCTTTGGGTGTGCATGAAAATTTTTACCGGGATTTAAAGCGAAAACGTTGAATCGTTACGCTTGAGTAAAGTTCAAAAATTTTCATTATTAATCATATAGATACACCAAAAACCCCCGGAATCGGCCAATCTCCGAAAAATAAAAATATCAATATAATCAATATGTTACAAAAATCCCATGCGGCAAACCCGTTCGCAAACCCAAAATTTATCTGTATAATCAAACGCTTATAGATTAATCCTCAGTCGACAACTTTTTTGTATCTGTCTGATCTGTATAGATATAATTCAATCCCTGCTATAATTTACCTATATCTGTCCAGTTAAAAAAACGAGGAAACAATGCCGCTTTCAGAAATGGATCGTAGAAGTATCGATTCTGTCATTGCCCCGAGTCTTGATGAGCTCTATTCATTACCTCCAGAAGATGCACTGGCGGCGCTTTCTGTACTCAGCCAATTACCTGTCATGCGCCCGAATGAAATGGACTATCCGCCTTTGTCTCCTTTGTTTCAGAAGGAGGTTTATCAAACCATAAAAGTTCAGGATGCTCTCAGGGAGTTGAGTGAAATTATGCGTAACCGCCAGCCACAGGGTCGAACACCGCATGCGGAAAGACACCGTCCCGTTAATTGGGGGAAATTTAGTTTAATTTATTCTCACGTAACAGAAGAAACAAAACAGATCGGGGAACAAAAAATTGTTGTATTGCATGCAGAAGAAAAATCACGTAGTGGAAAAGTGATAACAGCCGAGGATGTACATGATTACATGCGCTATAAATTTTCCATTGCAAAGCTTAATGTCATCGCACTTCATGAAACACAAAAATTTATCAATCAACTAAAAAAGGATCCAGAGTTAAAGAAAGAGTATGAGTTACATTTTGCAAAATGGGTTTCTTCTGATAAAAAAGAAATCCGGGAAGCCATGCAGACATTTCTATTATCCGATGGCATGCTCAAGCGAAAAATAGCGGAGGCATTAAAAACGCATCTTGATCAGTCAAATTCAGATTTTCAAAAATCCATACCTGATGTTGATGGCTTCATTGAGCAGTTCTTTTTGCTGGAGCCTGCCACATTTGACAGGGAAATGAGTGAGACGTTGAGTTTTCTGTCAAGTGGTTTCTTTTTTATAGGTGGAAAACAAGTCAAATGGGAAATCCTGAAGACCCCTTCTTATAAAAGTATAAGAGAAAAATTAAAAGCACAAGCCAAAGACCCTGATGAACATTATTCCTATGATGTTATTTCATCTTTTCTTAAAGTGGCAGAATTGCAGGAAAAATTAAATAGTGTTGGCGTTCTTCTGGATGAGCACCATCCGAAACTGGCAGCTGAGTGTAAACGAATTATTAAAGACTATATTCCGCATCTCGAAAATATTTCACAGGATGAACAAAAGCCTCTTTCAAAAAACGATTTTTTAATATTGGATCAGTCTATTGAAATTATCAATGAGAGTTATGAATTTAATGATTTTGTAAAAAACTTTTTTGCAAATTATTTTGCAACGAATGATGAAACACAACAAGATGAACTTTTCAAAAAATTGTTCTATTACGCATTCGAAAGAAAATTGCTTCACATAGGTGACAACTGGATAGATGTGATTGAAAAGGCGCATCCGGAAGAAAAAAACTATTTATTTCTGGATCCGCAGCATCGCAATCAGGTGTTTCTTCATGCGTTGACGTTGCCTGTCGAAAAATGGACGCCTGTATTTTATGAAACATTTAATAAGATATTTTCTTTGTTGTGCAACGCAAATGATAATGATTTACGAGATAAACAATATTCTTATCCGCCAGATATGGTAAATCAGCTTCGCTGGTTGAAAGATCGTTATATTTCATTACAAACTCAGGGGAAGTTAGCAAATAAACTTGATTCAAATTTTCCTTTGCTTTATTACCCGCGTTCGGATCTTGATCTTCATCGCCTGACAAGATTACTCGGAACATTGAAGAAAGAAGCTTTTTTTGAAATTCATTGGGGCGAAATGTTTGGTAAGGATTTACGTTTTCTGGGTCATATCATTTCTCATATTAATCCGGATCAGATTTTAATTTTATCAAAATGTATAAAAAACCAATTGCTGATTCTGATAGAAAATACGGATAAACTTTCGAGTCTTGTATATGGCATTGGTATTGATAATCACGATAAAAGAAAAGCATTTAATGAGAGTATAAAGGATTTTTATCCAAAATTAGTAAAAAATGCGTATGATGTCAACGAGATAGCTAGATATTTATTTCCCGATGATTTGGACTATTTTTTTGATAGTATAGATAATCAATTGCAAGGTCTGATCAATCATTCGTACGATTTTGAAAATATTTTTCGCACCCTTGATCCGCAGAGAAAAACCATCCTGTTCGAAAAAATTAAAGACAAGGTGCCTGGATTTATTTTATCCGGAAACTTTAAGTCACACAATTTTAATCGAATTTTTACTTATCTTGATGAAAGACAGAAAGCCAGTATTTTTGAAATGCTTAAAAATAATATTAGCGATATCATACCAGCCACGAGTGATTTTCATACAATTGCCAGAACGTTGAAACACCTTGATTCCAGTCAAATTAATTTTGTTTTTGAAAAATGTGTGATTCGTCTCAACGCATCTGAATTTGAAGTAATATGTGAAGGGATGAACCAGAAACAGCGGGATGCTTTGTTTGAGAGCATGAAAAGTACGTTTTTATCGGAAAGCAAAATCCGGACAGCTAGAGAATTGGGTGCTATTTGTCGCTATCTTGATCCATCACAAATAGATGATTTTTGTCGACGCCTGGATCTGAAACCACCAGCATTATTAGATGGCATATTGAAGAGTTGTTCAGATCTCAGGAATGTTTTTGAGAAAGTTAACAAGGCGGAACAAAAAGCTGTTATTTTTGAATATATCAAAAACAGGCTTGGTCAAATTGTTCAGTCTGATACGTTACAGGTGGAATTTATTTTACGTGAGTTTCCAGAGCATAAAACAACGATTTGTCATGCCCTGATCATTCAAATAGGAGCTCTCATTGAATCCAGGCGTGATCTTTTGAAATACATGGATATATTTCAAGAGGAAAAACCGGATTTATATCCTTTCATGCTTGAAGTGTTAAGATGGAAATTACCCGCTATTATTCAGGATGAAGGGTGTTTACGCCAATTTGATGAAAGACAGGAAAAGGCTATTTTGGACTGGTTGTTGATCAATGTGCTGGAAAATTATATTAACGAGCGATCCCATCACTCCGATTATTCCCGATTCAATAAATTTGCTTATTCAGCGGCGGATAAGATCGATGCCGCGATCAGGTTGAAAAGCGTTATTCTGAATGGAGAACCGCCCCTTGAACAAAAGCAGGTCGGTGCCTTGTTGCAAGGCGATTTGTGCAAGGAAATCAATAAACATTTTGCAAGATACAGGCCATTCCAGGAGGGCGAGTCTCTTAAGGATTTTTTAAATGCAAAAATGCAGTCTTCTGCTGAGCATAAGCCGGGTCCTTCTTAATTGATCGATGATCCGCCAGATCTCTTAAATCGCCTGATCCAATGTTTCAGTAATAAATTTATTAATGCTCAAGTGGTGTTGTGCCGCCGCAATGGCAATTCGCCGATGCAGTTCAGATCCAAGACGAACATTCAGACTGCCTTTAAAAGGTGTTTCAGGCTCTATTTTTTGATGACGACAGGTTTCCAGATAATCATCAACGGCTTCATGAAATGCTTTTTTTAATCCTTTTGCATCCGTTGCTTCAAAATTAACGAGAGCGCGAATAAATTCAATTTTTCCATGAAAGACAAGATCATCTTCGTCAAAATGAACTGAGCCATAATAATTTTTATATTTCATGAAATCTTTCATATCAGCTTCTCCTGTTTTAGCAGGTTAATAATGTCTTCAATTTGATAACGTTTTAATATGGGTTTAGGATGAGGCTTGTGCAAAATAACAGGCGGATAATCCGGACTGACGAAACGAACTCGGGAGCCGCCTGTTTTCCCGACACTGATTTGCTCATACCCAAAACCAGCCAGGATTTTGGTTAATTCATCCCAGCCAAAATCCTTTGGTATTGTTAAAAATCGGGCAAGTAATTTTTCACGTTTTGTCATGACTGAGAGGATAAAGGATGGCAGACAGAAATGCAACTATTTGTAGTTGCTTTATAGCAAAATTTAAAAATCTGACCCGGACATCAAACCCGACATTTCGCAGGGTCGGTGACGCGCTTCCTGACGGTCGCGGCTCGGATCTGAATATCAAACTATATAAATAAAGTGGAAAAATTAAAATTTTACTTATTAATCATATAGATACACAAAAAATCCCAAAAATCGCCAAATCCCCAAAAAATAAAAATATCAATATAATCAATGTGTTACAAAAATCTCATGCGGCAAACCCGTTCGCAAACCACAAATTTACCTGTACAATCAAATGCTTATAGATTAATCCTCAGTCGACAACTTTTTTGTATCTGCCTGATCTGTATAGATATAATTCAATCTCTGCTATAATTCACCTATATCTGTCCAGTTAAAAAAACGAGGAAACAATGCCGCTTTCAGAAGAGATGGGCCGTCAGTTTGTCGATCCCGCCATCAACCCGTTGTTTGATGTGCTTTATGCATTACCCAAAGATATTGCGCTGGCGGCATTTTATGAGCTCCGTCAACTGGAAATGATGGACGAGAACGAAAATTATTATCCGCGACTACCAGAGCTGTTTCAGGTGGAAATCTATCAACCGAAAGAAATCCAGGATGTACTCAGGCAGTTCTGTGAAATCATGTATAACCGTCAGCCTCAGGATCCTGTAGAGAATACATATGATCCCTATTCTACTCCCGTCAAACGCGGCAAATTGAATTTGTATGTGCGATATAGAAAAGAAGGGGAAGCAGGAGAAAGAGGAGAGACTGAGCTGGTTTCGCGCAGCGGGGAAAGTATTACAGCCGAAGACGTACATGATTACATGCGATATAAATTTTTTGTTGCAGAATGCAATGTCATCATGCTTCATGAAACACAAAAATTTATTGATCAAATAAAAAAAGATTCTGCCCGAAAAAAAGAATATGAACACCTTTTTGCAAAATGGGTTTCTGCTCCTGAAAAAAATCAGGAAGCCATTCAGAAATCCATGCGGGAATTTTTATTATCCGATGGTGTGCTCAAACAAAAAATGAAAGAAGTTTTGATGGCGAGCCTGGGCCAACTATATTTTCAGACATTTTTACATTATTTTGATGGTCTGATTGATAATCTGTTTGCATTGGCACCCGACAAATTTGATAGTGAAATGAGTAAGACGCTGGATTTGTTGTCAACAGGTTTCTTTTTTAAAGATGGAAAACAGATTTCTTATGAAGTGCTAAAAACATCGCCTTATAAAGAAATGAGCGAAAAATTAAACGCCCAGGCTGAAGATCCTGATGAGCATTATTCGTATGATGTTATTTCATCATTTCTTAAAATAGCTGAATTACGTGAAAAATTAAATAAAATTGGCAGTCTCCTGAAGGAGAATCATCCAAAACTTGCCGATCAATGCGAAAGAATCTGTCGTGGATATATTGAGCATCTCGAAGGATCTACGCAGGATGAACAAAAGCCTCTTTCAAAAGAAGATATTTTAATGGTAAATCAATCTTATGAGGTTATCGATGATCTTGTCGAATCTAATCTTTTTGTACGAGACTTTTTTGCTAACTATTTTTCGTTAGAAGAGGATTCTGAAACGTTTTACCGCGATCGAGGCGAGCTTCTAAGAAAATTGACTTATTTGGCATTTGAAAAAAAGATATTTCATATTGGTGACAACTGGGAAGAAATCATTTCCAGAGCAAATCCGGAAGAAAAAGGTGTTTTGACGATCAGGACAGAACATCGCAATCTGATTTTTCTTCGTGCAATCACACTGCCTGTCGAAAAATGGACGCCTGCTTTTTATGAAACATTTAATAAAATTTTAACCTTATTGAATCATTCTGCTGATCCTGCTGTTCAGCGAGAAAAAGAATTTTCCTATCCGTCTGACTTTATGGAACAGCTTTTCTGGTTACGAGATAATTATCTTGCCTGTACTGGTGTGTTGAAGTCGTCTGAAATAAAACCTCAATCGAAGGCAAAGATGTTTTTACTTTACTATCCACCTTATCCACCTTATCCGGATAATTATAAGTATGCTCGGTATAATGCGATATATTCTCTTAAAAAAGAAGCCTTATATGAAATTGACTGGCAAAAAATAATTAATATGAAATTGGAAACAGCATGCAGTTGGTTTTTTTACTTTAGCCTGGATCAGTTAAAAGTTTATTTAGAATGCATAAAAAATCAATTATATGTAATGATTAAAAATGCCAGTGATGTAGAATATTCTGTGAGAAGTCTGGAAGGAATCAAGCGCGATTATTTTTTAGAAATTATCAATGACAAGCTTCCTGATTTGATAGCCAATTCTAATGATTTTGATTTTATTTTTAGTCTTCATAAGTCGCAGAAAAAGACTGGACTTTTTGAAAGAGTAAAAGACAAGCTTCGACAGTTTGTTGTATCCGGGTCCTGTATTGATTTTGAGCTAATTTTCGTGAACCTTGGCCCGGAACAGAAGGCTGTTTTTTTTGAAATGGTGAAGGATGATTTGACAAGGCTTGTAGTAAGGGCGCCTGATTTTAAAGAATTATTTAAAGATCTTGACGAGAGTCAAAAAAGTTATGTTTTCTCAAAATTATTGTTAGAAAATAAATTTCAGAAGATCATAAAAAGTTTAGGGAATCTTTATTCTGTATTTAGTTGTCTTGATCTGGCTCAAAAAAAATCTTTAATTGAAAAAATTAATTTATCCGATATTGCAGGATACCAAAGTGATTTTTCTCTTGCCAATTTTGATAATGAAGATATAAACCTTATCATTGGGAAAATCAAAGACAGATTGCCGACGCTGGTAAACCAATCAAATTATCCGGGTATTTTTAATCGACTTGATCCAGAAGGAAGAATCATTTTTCTGGAGGGTATAAAAAATAAATTGCCAGAATGGATAACAAGGAAGGCTGATTTTGATGACGTATTAAATGCTATCAGGCCAGAAGAGATGGCTATTTTTATTGAAAGTACAAAATCTATTTTGCCGAAATTTGTAAGAACTGCATTTGAATTTGAAAAAATTTGTAAATTAATTTCTCATCCGGTACACGATAGATTTTTTGAGATCATGAAAGAAACGTTATGGATGCATAAATATCTCTCTACGCGATTTATTTCGACAGAAATAGAATTATGCGTTGTTTGTCGTTGTCTTAACCCGGCACAAATAAATGAGTTATGTAAAAATCTGAAAACAGAATTTGTTACCATAATAAGATCAATGCCTACGTTCATCACAGAAGTCGGGTTACGTCTTGATAATGAACAAAAAGCTGCTCTTTTGGAAAATATAAAAAATTATTTTGATGATATTGCTGTGAGTAAAGAAGAAGTAGACTTGATTTTTGAGACATTTCCTGATCAAAAAAAAGAGATATGTGACATGCTACATCGTCGCTGGGAATGGATTGTTGAGACAAAGGATGATTTGTTGAACTATATGAATGTATTTCAACCTGCAGAGCAGTCTGCTTTGCTGGAAGCACTGAGGTTTAAGTTGCCGGTTCTTTTTCAGACAAATAAGGATTTAGTCAATTTTGATTATAGTCAACAGGAGCTTATTTTAAACTGGGCATTAATTGGGGTTCTTGATCAGTATATTAAAAAGCGGGCAGAAGGCTCCGATTATTCCCGTTTCAATAAATTTGCTTACTCGGCGGCAGATAAAATAGATGCGGCTTCCAGTTTAAAAACAGCGATTCTTCAAGGCGTTCCCCTTGAGCAAAAACACGTGGATGCCATGTCAAATGGCGAGTTGTGCAGAGATATAAAAGCCCATTTTGCAGTGTTCAGGCCAGGTGCTCATCTCAAGGATTTTTTAAATGCAAAAATGCAGTCTTCCGAGCATAAGCATAGCCCTCATTAACCAATCACGCCTCCCCCAGACAAAATCGGCGTTGTTGCATAAATCAGGCCTTAATCGGAGCGTCATCAACCATGTTGAGTGATGGTTATTTGAAGCCTCAATCGGAGCGTCATCCTGAGGCATCTTCTCGCCGAAGGATCCGCTGCTTATTACAAAGTTCACGCAAAAAGAACAGTAGGGTGGGCAAAGGCCGTCTTTTGGCCGTGCCCACCATTTCTTACAATAAGCATTACTGCATTATAACAATTAAACGGTGGGCACGGTAAAAAACAACCTTTGCCCACCCTACCGTCCTTTTTGCGAGTATTCTAAAATGGCGATGGATCCTTCGGCGAGAAGATGCCTCAGGATGACGCTCCGGTTGAGGCTTCAAATAACTATCACTCAACAAGGGTGATGACGTTCCGGTTGAAGTCTGATTTGCGCAACAACGCCAACAAGTAAGAGCGGATATCATTAACCAATCACCCACCACACCAGCGCCGACACCATCCCCGACGCCGGAATCGTCAACACCCACGCCCACACAATATTGCGCGCAACGCCCCAGCGTACCGCTGCAATACTATGCAAGGACCCGACACCCACGATGGAGCCGGTCACGGTGTGGGTCGTTGAAACAGGAATACCCAGTAACGTTGCGAGAAACAATGTCACAGCACTCGCCGTTTCTGCTGAAAATCCACCGACCGGTTTTAATTTGGTGATCTTCATGCCCATGGTTCTCACAATACGCCAGCCACCGAAAAAAGTACCGAGCGCAATCACCAGATTGCAGGAGATAATGACCCAAAGCGGCACATAGAATTTATCACCGAGAAAACCGGCTGAAAATAATAAGATGGCAATAATACCCATGGTTTTTTGCGCGTCATTGCCACCATGGCCAAGACTGATCAGGGCGGATGAAATAAATTGTAATTTGCGAAACACGCCATCCACGCGGTGGGGGTTAGCATTAAAAAAGAATCGTGCGATCAGAAACATCAACAATAAACCAAACAGAAATCCAAGCAGGGGTGAAATCACAATCGCGGCGAGTACCTTTGAAATTCCCACCCATTTGAGGGATGAAAAACCGGATTTGGCAATCGCTGCTCCCAATAATCCCCCAATCAGGGCATGGGAGGAACTTGAGGGTAATCCAAAATACCAGGTGAAAATATTCCAGAAAATCGCACCGATCAGAGCGGCCAGAATCACATTCACTGTCACAATCGATGGATCAATTAAACCGGTACCGATGGTGTGTGCCACATTCAGGCCAAAAAATAAAAACGCAATAAAATTAAAAAAGGCCGCCCAGATAACAGCCCAGTGCGGTTTTAAAACACGGGTTGAAACGATGGTCGCAATCGAGTTTGCCGCATCATGAAAGCCATTTAAAAAATCAAACAAAAAAGCCAGGAGAATGGTAAAAATAACAAGTGAAATGGCGGCTGTATGCATTATGAATATTCCAGAACAATGCCTTTGATTAAATTCGCGATATCCTGACAGCGATTAATGACCTGTTTGGTTTGCGCATAAATATCTTTTAATTTAAAAAAATGTTTGAAATCCTTTTCATGCTGAAATAAATTTTTTTCACCGATTAATACCACTTTATGCGCTTCACTTTCTATTTTATCAATGTCGTTACAACAGCGTAAAATCTCGTCTGTTTTTTTGAGAGAGTGTAGACGGTAGATGGCCTGATTCAACAAAATACTGGCCTGCATGCCAAGTTCAGCGAGTGTCGAGATTTCTTCCGGAACGGATTTTAATTCATAAAAGGGAAAGCGCTGTGCGCAGCGATTGATTAAATCCAGAATATCATCGAGGCCGCTGGTTAATTTGTGGATGTCATACCGATCAAATGGCGTGATGAACGTTTGATGCAATAATGTGAACGTGTGGTGTGTAATTTCATCGCCTTCTTTTTCATAGTGCGCGATCGCATCGACATAATGTTGCTGTTTGTCGAGATTATGCAGCATCGTATGAAATTGCGTGGTGGCTGTGACGAGCGTGTCGGCCGTTTTCTGGAATAATTTAAAAAAACCGTCCTGACGGGGTAGAAATCGTTTTAGCATACAGGCCTCGTATAGAGATCAGGCACTATTTTAACATACCCTAAACGAGCAATTCTAATATATTATCCACCAGCCTCAACCGATCATTCCGCTCATGCGGATCCAGGTTAAAACGCAATCGCGTCGGTCCATCCAGTCGGAAATAAGCAGAACGCTTTTGAATCAGCTGAATGATTTTCATCGGTTCAATGTTCGGTTTATCGGTAAATTCAATTTTACCGCCTTTACTGTTCGCCTCAATTTTTATAATGCCTAATTGATCTGCGCGCTGTCTCAACATGCTGATTGAAAAAAGCGTCCTGGCCGGTTCCGGCAACAATCCAAATCGATCAATCATTTCAATTTGAATTTCATCGAGTTCAGCAGGCGTTTTTGCGCCAGACATTTTTTTATAAAACTGGAGGCGTAATTCGACATCCGACAAATAATGATCCGGAATCAATGCCGGAATTTGCAAATCAATTTCTGTGCTGCGCGGTACGATATTTTCCATCACCGGTTCTTTTCCGGATTTTAAAGCCTCCACCGCGCGTGATAATAAATCCATGTACAGCGTAAACCCGATGGCCTGCATATTCCCGCTTTGTCCTTCACCGAGCAATTCACCCGCACCGCGAATTTCAAGATCATGCGTTGCCAGCGTAAAACCCACACCCAGATCTTCAAGCGATGCAATCGCATCGAGTCGTTTTTTCGCATCTGCCGTCAGGCTTTTAAAAGAGGGGATTAATAAATAGGCGTAGGCCTGATGATGCGAACGGCCCACCCGTCCACGCAATTGATGTAATTGGGCGAGACCTAATTTATCGGCACGATTCATAATAATCGTATTTGCTGAGGGAATATCAATTCCACTTTCAATAATGGTGCTGCAGACCAACACATTAAAACGTCGGTGATAAAAATCCGACATGACGTGTTCCAGTTCACGCTCACGCATCTGGCCGTGTGCAATCCCGATGCGGGCTTCCGGAATGAGTGATACGAGTTCTCGCGCCATTTTTTCAATGGTTGCTACATCATTATGTAAAAAATACACCTGACCACCACGTAAAATTTCGCGAAGAATGGCTTCCTGAATCGCCGGGCTATGATATTCCTGCACAAACGTTTTGACCGACAAGCGACGCGCCGGTGGTGTTGCAATAATGGATAAATCACGAATGCCTGAAAAAGCCATATTTAACGTGCGAGGGATGGGGGTTGCTGTCAGCGTTAAAATATCCGCATTGACACGCATCGATTTCAACCGTTCTTTTTGCTGAACACCAAAACGATGTTCTTCATCCACCACCACAAGACCCAGCGCACGAAATTTAATATTTTCCTGCAATAATTTATGCGTACCGATGATGATGTCAATTTTGCCCTGTTCCAGTTTTTCAATGACCTGATTTTGTTCTTTCACCGATTTAAAACGCGAGATGACTTCCACCTGAACGGGCCAATCGGCAAATCGATCCAGAAAATTTTGATAATGTTGTTCGGCGAGTAATGTGGTTGGAACAAGTACTGCCACCTGTTTTTCATTTTGTACGGCAATGAAGGCTGCACGCATGGCCACTTCTGTTTTACCAAAACCCACATCGCCACACACCAGTCTGTCCATCGGTTTGGGTGAACCCATATCGGAAATCACTTGCTCGATGGCTTGTAACTGATCGGGTGTTTCTTCAAACGGAAACGCCGCTGCAAATGCCGTATATTGTCCATCGAGTGTTTTGCAGGCAACCCCTGGCATGGCTTCGCGTTGTGCGTAAATTTCCAGTAATTCAGCCGCGACATCACGCACTTGCTCCGCCGCTTTTCGTTTCGCGCGCTGCCATTGTTCCGTACCTAATTTGTGTAGCGGCGCATGGTCCGGTTCCGCTCCACTGTAACGATTGATTAAATGGAGTGACGAAACGGGCACATATAATTTATCGCCACCCGCATATTCAATGCATAAAAATTCAGTTAATTGCTCACCGACATGCAGCGCTTGCAAACCGAGATAGCGTCCGACACCGTGATCAATATGCACAATCGGTGCATGGATTTGTAACTCGGACAAATCTTTCACCATCGCGTCAATTTGTTGGCTGGTGTCCTTGCGTCGACGACGCTGCATGATGCGCATGCCAAAAAATTGCGGTTCTGCAATGAGGGTGATCGCGGGATCGGTCAGACACAATCCCTGATCAAGCGCTGAAACGATCATGCCATAGTGTGTATCACTGTTTAAAAAATCGGACCAGGTGTCAACGGGTGTTGGACGCAATTGAATGCTGTTAAATAATTGCAGCAACACTTCACGTCGCCCCATGGTTTCCGCACAAATGAGGACACGGCCTTTATCTTCCGAGAGAAAGGTTTGCAATGCACGAAGCGGTGTGGCGGATTGATGATCGACTGTCAGATTGAGCGGTTCTTTGGCTGAAAAAATACAATCACTCGCATCCCGATCCGTTATGTCATCTGTTCGAACACGCACATGCGCATACTGTTTTATCTGATAAAATAAATCCTGCGTCGGCATAAAAATCTGTTCGGGTGGCAACAGTGGGCGCGTGATGTCATGTGCACGTTGTTCGTAACGGGCATGGATTTCTTTCCAGAATTCCTCTGCTTTTTTGTGTGCATCATTGATATAAAATAAAATCGCCTCTTTGGGTAAATAATCAAAAAACGTCGCCGTTTTTTCAAAAAATAGCGGTAAATAATATTCGATGCCCGGTGTTGCAATGCCTTCTGATACATCCTGGTAAAGGGGTGAATTCAGCGGATTGCCGCCGAATTGATTGCGCCATTGTCTGCGAAATAATTCAATTGCATCCTCTGTCAGTGGAAATTCTTTCGCAGGCAGCAATTCCATTTTTTCGACCGACTCAATTGTGCGTTGTGTTTCGATAGAAAAAGTGCGGATGGAATCAATTTCATCATCAAACAAATCGATACGAAAAGGCAAGGTGCTTCCCATCGGAAAAATATCGATAATGGAACCACGCACGGCAAATTCACCGTGTTCTCTCACTTGATTGACGCAGCGATAACCGGCTTTTTCAAGGCGCAAACGCGTCGATTCAATGGATAAAGTGTCTTTGGGTTGTAATAAAAAAACCTGCCCGTCCAGATACTGCTTTGGACAGAGGCGATTCATGAGCGTTGTGACAGGTACAATAATCGCAACGGATTTTGTTTTTCCCAATTGATAGAGTGTTGATAAGCGTTCAGAAATAATATCCTGATGCGGTGAAAAATAATCGTAAGGTAGCGTTTCCCAATCCGGAAAATGCAGAACAGGCATCTCTGTTTGAAAAAATGTCAATTCATATTCGAGACGATGGGCGGTCAGGGTATCCGGTGTGATAATCACCACGGTTTTTTTGCACTGCGTGATGGCGTTTGCCAGTGCCAGACCTAAACTGGCGCCGGGCAAATGGGACCACTCCATGCGCTGACCCGAATGGGGCAATGGCGGTTGTAACGGATTGGCGATAGGCATCATGGCACTGTTTTTATGTTAAAAAAGAGCGCCATTCTATCAGAAGTTTATGCGCCGAGACACCCGTCCTGTGGCTATCATGAAGGTCGTTCTCCGGGGTACCCGCCGAATGAGAATTCTCTTTCTCTTCGGGGTGCGGATGGCGGAGGCAGAGCCGGTGTTGGAGCAGTTGGTGTTGACTGATGAAACAGGACGGCATGAGACGATGCATAATTTGGCAGGGTAGCCGGTTTGGGCGTAGTAGGGTCAGATGGCGCCGGTTGTGTTAACTCATCATATTCCTTTTCTTCTTGCTCGAGTATGTCTGTGGGCAGTTCCTGCCTTTCCGATTCGGTTTCGGGGAGTAATCCCATTCCGGCCAGAAGCATGTCTGACAGGGAATAGTTTTCTATCCGGTTCACTTCTGAAGGCCTTCCGGGCGGAAATTGTTCCAATCTGTCACGCATATGAGAATACATCTCGTTAATATTCTGTTCCGCATACTGATACTCAGGTTGTCGGAGGTCGCAATGAAGGAGTGAAAGTTTGCGTGGCGTTAATTTTTCTTCCGCATCTCGAAATACATCAATTGCATTTTCTATTTCTCCACGGTGGCAGAGTGCCGCAATGGTAATAGCAAAGGTTTTCTCATCAGCGAATTTTCCACGTCGATAGGTGGTCAGGCAGTGATAAATATGATGGACCTCACCACTGGTTTCCGGGAATTTTGCCATTTCGCGCATGGCGGTATGATGAAGTTCCTTGAACGCTTGAAAATTCTGATGTTTCAGCGTAGCGATTCTTTCCTCGTTTTTGTTTAACAAACAAAGAATACGTGTATAAGTTTCTTTTACGTGCCACCAGGACTTCTGCCTGGAAAAAGCTTCCATGAGTAAACGAAGATAAGAAAAATCATTCATAAAAACCAGATTTTCTTCCACGCATTCTTTCAACAGCTCCCATGCGTAGTCCAGTTCATTACACACCACTGCAGATTCGAGCGTGATGCGGTATACCTCATCATAGGGATAAGTGTCGGGAAGCAGTCGCAGGGCCAGATTGAGTTTCGTGTCAAAAAAATCTTTTTCGCGGTTTTTGTGATCACTTGCCTGTCTGATTTCCTCGACAATTCTCACAAATGCATGCATGGCCAACGGATCAGAAAGATCTATTTCAGTTTCTTCATCCGTATTGAGGCTCTGTTGAAGACCTTTGATATACTTTGCTATTTGACCCTGGCTCGTATCTTCTTGACCCGTCGCTCGTGCCAGCAAATGCTTCAATCGCGCGGTCGGGCTTTTTTCAGTATAATCCAACTTCGGAATTGCACTTTTACGACCATATTTTTTTTTGAGTTCAGATGAATAATCTTCCGGAGATTTCAATTTCTGCTCAGTCAGTTCTCGTCTTAATTCCTCAATCATTCTGAGTCTGTCTGTTTCGGAGGCTTCTCTGGGTAATTTTCGATTCTGTGCCATGTGTCCACTCACTCGTTTGGTTTTTAGTAGCGCTATCTTATCTATTTCTGCCCAAAAATCAACCTCATCCTGGCAGCCTGTTTCATATACTTTGCCCCCCGTTTGCGCTATAACAAAAAAAACAAACCGAGAGCACGCCCATGGACTATGAATACACCCGGGACGCATCAAACAAGCCTTATCTGAAGGTCCGGCTGACCGATCACGCCCTGATGTTGAACCCGTTATTAAACAAGGGGATGGCGTTTACGGCAGAAGAACGGGAGCGGTTTAATTTATGGGGCGTCCTGCCGCCAGGCCAGGTGAATCTCGCGATCCAGCAGAAGCGTTCGTATGAAGCGTGTCAGAGCAAGCTCACGGATATTGAAAAATATATTTATTTGCGTGATTTACAGGATTCCAACGAAACACTTTTTTACAGCCTGCTTTGTGAGCATATCGAAGAACTCATGCCGATTGTGTATACGCCAACGGTGGGGTTGGGTTGCGAGCGTTACAGTCATATTTATCGAAGACCGCGCGGGATTTTTATTTCATACCCGAACCGTTCGCATATCGATAAAATTCTCGCAAACCCGGCATTTGATCGGGTGAAAGTGATTGTGGTGTCAGATGGCGAACGGATTCTGGGGCTGGGGGATCAGGGTGCGGGCGGGATGGGGATTCCGATCGGAAAACTCGCGTTATATACCGCGTGTGCCGGGATTTATCCGGGTTTTACCTTGCCGGTGTTACTGGACAGTGGCACCAATAATCCGGATTTGCAAAAGGATCCTTTGTATATTGGCTGGCAGCATGAACGCATTCGCGGAAAAGAGTATGACGATTTTATTGACTTGTTTGTGACGGGTGTCAAAAAACGGTTTCCGCATATTTTATTGCAATGGGAAGATTTCGCGCAGCAAAATGCGAATCCATTACTGACGCGTTATCGGGATCAGTTATGTACGTTTAATGATGATATTCAGGGAACGGCGGCGGTTGCAGCGGGTGCTTTATTTGCTGCGATTTCTGCCACAAAAAGTCGTTTGTGTGATCAGCGGATTGCGGTATTGGGTGCAGGTTCCGCCGGTTGCGGAATCAGTTTGTTGTTAAAACAAATGATGATGGAAGATGGGTTAAGTGAAATGGAAGCGCGTCGTCGATTTTTTCTGGTCGATAAAGATGGATTATTATTCGATGACAATGCGAATTTATTTCATTTTCAAAAACCGTTTGCGCAATCGAGAGAAATGATTGCATCCTGGCAATTAAATCATTCCAATTTAATTACACTGGATGATGTTGTGAAAAATGCACATCCGACAGTATTGATTGGTGTATCAGGTCAGGGTGGAGCATTTTCTGAAAAAATGATTCGCGAGATGGCGAGTCATGTATCGCGTCCGATTATTTTTCCGCTTTCGAATCCCACTTCGCGCAGTGAAGCGGTTCCTTCTGATTTATTGAAGTGGACGAATGATCGCGCGATTATTGGGACGGGCAGTCCGTTTGAGTCTGTGATGAAAAATGGCAAATCATGGCGAGTGGATCAAACCAATAATTGTTATATTTTTCCAGGGCTGGGACTCGGTTTAATAGCAGTGAAGGCGGCGCGTGTGACTGACAGAATGTTTATGCAGGCGGCGAAAGCACTGGCTGCCTCATCACCGGCGAATCAAAACCCTGACAATAATTTATTGCCGCCGTTACGGGATATTCGGACCGTTTCCCTGAAAGTCGCAATCGCGGTTGCGCAGGAGGCGATCGATGCGGGGCTTTCGAATGTGACACTGCGTGGTGATCTTGAAACGTATCTGGAAAATTATATGTGGAAGGCGGAGTATTTGCCGTATGTCAAATTTTAGTGTATTTGTTTGGCGTTCCCCCCTTCCTTTCCTTCCCCCACAAAACGGGGGGAAGGGACCCGCGGTAGCAGACTTGACACAATTTGCAGGTAACATTTTTTTAAAAATAAAAATCCAGGTAATGTTTTTAAAAAATAAAAAAATCCTGAAATATTTTTTGAATTTGCTACCGTGAGTCCCTTCCCCCCGTTTTGTGGGGGAAGGAAAGGAAGGGGGGAACGCCAGATAGAACACAGTCAAAACAGGATTTGCGTAACAACATAATACAGGTCGATTATTATGAATAAAAAATCAGTTAACCCTTTTTCTTGCCCATCCCCTTTAATCGCCCACCGCGGTGCGAGCGCACTCGCACCGGAAAACACACTCGCTGCATTTCGAAAAGCGCATGCCATTGGCGCAAAATGGGTGGAGTTTGATGTGATGCTTGCAGCCTGTGGTGAGGCGGTTGTGATGCATGATGAAACACTTGATCGCACGACGAACGGCAGTGGCCGCGTGATCGATTATCCATATTCTATTTTGAAAACATTCGATGCAGGCAGCTGGTTTGATCCGGTTTTTTCAAGCGAGAAAATTCCAACATTAGCAGAAGTATTAATGTTGTTGTGTGAATTAAATCTCGGCGCGAATATTGAAATCAAACCGGCGGAAGGTATTGAAGAAGACACGGTAAAAAAAGTATTAAGTGTGCTGGATCAGCATTGGTGTGGTAACAATCAGCCATTACTCATTTCCAGTTTTTCGCGCACGGTTTTGGAAACTGTTCGACAGTATTCAGCGACACATCATCTGGGATTTCTCATGCACGATTGGGAACCTGACTGGCAAACATTCTGCGATGCATTAAATTGCGTGGCGGTCGATATCAGTCATCCTGTCTTAAGTGCGGAACGCGTGCGTGAAGTCAAAGCCACCCATCGACTGTTATTGTCTTATACCGTCGATGATCCCGTGATCGCCCGACGATTATTTGATTGGGGTGTGGATGCGGTTTTCAGTAATTGTTCGCCGGGGATGGCTGTTTTTTTGTGATATAAAAACCCCAAAAAGGGATCAAATCGCCCAAAAATCGAAAAAACGTAACTTGTTGAATATACTGGATTTTTTAAAAAATCGACCCAAAATCATTAGCCAGATCGTTTGTAACTATATGATTAATATAGGAAATTTTTAAAATCCTCAGTGATAGTGCATTGTTGCATAAATCAGACCTCAATCGGAGCGTCATCCTGAGGCATCTTTTCGCCGAAGGATCTGTTGCTACCCACAAGCTCTTGCAAAAAAGTCTTTATAAATAGCAGATGATCCTTCGCTAAAAAACGCGCTCAGGATGACGCTCCGATTGAGGTCTGATTTATGC
>DATIJJ010000087.1:0-37785 GCA_035478795.1 Gammaproteobacteria bacterium
CATTCCTGTTATTTGTTGTCTCTGAGTCGATTGATCAAGTTGATTTCCAAAATCTAAAACCCTGGTTTTATTGATGGCATTGATCGTGTATCTTCTTCTTGAATTCGAGTTAAAGTAGTTGATAAGTTACACGCTTGAACTTCTGGGCCATGTGTACTAACTTGCATCGTGTTATTATCTTTTAACTGTAGCCAAATTCCATAAAAACTCATCCATAAACTGTAGCTAATATTTTCAAGACCACAAACTGCAGTTTTATTTTCGATATTGATAACAGTGGATGGGGCATTGAGTTCAAATGTGTAGGGCGGATATGGATCCTGAATTGCTTCCTGATCAAGTGCTGCATAAGCAGAAATATTTACTTCGCAGCAAGTAGACTGATCGGCTCCCAGGACGCTAATCGTATACTGCAATGTATTGTTTACATTGTTGAAATTGAAGTATGGGTACAAACCATCCAATGGACGCCAGACACCTGTCATGGGATCAAGAGGTATATCACGTTGACACAAAAATGTATTATTCTGTTTGTTGCACGTAGAGCTATTGAATAGGAAATTCTGAAGGGCGAAATAACCTTCTTTGGGAAACCATCCAGTATGATTGTAAAAACAGCCAATCTGAATAGCGCTGGTCTCATAATTCGATGAATTTGAAATTACTTTATACCCGCACTGTGCATATGAGTTGATCATTGTTCGCCCTAGTGGATCAACACATGTTTGATTGTATACGTCTAATTCAACATAATTTGACGCCAAACCAATGCCTGGATGACAAGAATTCATCGCTATTGTTCCAGCCATGGATTCATAAGGATTAGGGACTTGATTAAATTCCACGCTTGTTCTGGAGCCCATAATATCACAATTTGATTTATCCCAATTTTCATTTAATAGATTTTCAACAGTTTTGGAATCAGGGCAGGTAAATTTTAGTAACGAAGAAGAACCAGCAGGATCTATAGATGATGGCAATGTTTTAAACAATGCATGGTTTCCTTTAAACACTTTACGATCACGGTAAGGTGCGAGGATTGCTGTTTCTGCTGCTTTTGCTGATGGTATCAGTACAGAAACTGCGGCGAGCACTAACAATCTTTTCAGAGTGCTACCTGGAAGAAAGTTATTTTCATTACGATGAAACATTTCGCTTTACTCTTATATATGATCAAGTATTGATCATTATAAAGATTCAGTGGAGGTAAGTCAAATATTGAGCATAGTTGAGCATAATTTACTTATTTTTCATCAAAATATTGCCGTATCACGCATTGATATGGTACCGAAGCATGGTGCCATGCTGCTATTGTTTCGATGCGGCGATTTTTAAAAGAGGTGGGTATCAAATGTTAATTTATAAAGGCTATATCGGGCATGTCGAGTTTGATAATGATTATCTGGCTTTTTGTGAGGAGTACAACTGATGGTTCGGATCAAACCAAATGATGAAAAAAATGTTATCAATAAAAAATCCATGGACTCTGCCGTGTTCGTCTCTGCTTATCTCAAATTGATAAGGTGTTATTTCTTTTAATTGTTCATTTAAATGGTTGAACCCACTTTTTTCTGATGTGTCTTTCCATGTGATCGGATGCGCTCGTAAGGCTCTTGATCGATTGCTTAATATTTCTTGCGGACTCAGCGTTGACAGATTTTTTAATCGCTCAAGCATTTTTATGAAATATTGGGTTTTTCGATTATCGATGTTGAATTTCTGATTTTTCATGTCGAGATGTTTAAATGAAAAATGCACGGTACTATCCGGTAGGGGTTTTTGTGTTTCTCGTATGGAGCGTGATGAGTAAACAGGTCTGTCATCTTTGATTTTTTTCTTTTTCATTTTCTTCCATCTTTTTTTTGAACCAGATTTTCATATCTTCGATACTTATTTTTGCCCTGGAAGGTGCGTCGATGGGTGTGTTTCCCCGGGCGTTTTTCCATGGATCAGAATGATGCGTCAGATTTTCAAGCTGAAATGCACTATAGCTGCCATACTCGTTGATTACTTCTTCAAGGTGTTCAGATATTATTTTGTCCAGATCAGGTTTGGTTTGTTGTTTTGTAATAGGTTGATGCTTATATTTTTTGTATTCATGATAAAAATCCGGTGCAACGGGCCCGTGTACCCAGGCCTCAATGGGTGAATCAAACAAAGGTTTGTCATAGAGAGCAAGATGCCAACCCTGGGCATAGTAAAGTAGTTTTTGTAATTTTAAATTGGTTAATGGTTCGCCATGTTCCTGAAAATACCAGATAATATATTCTGATACTTTTGTCTCGACTGGCCTGAAGGTGAAATTGCTCATACAAACCGTGCTCCCTGAATACGATGTGGCTGATGGGGATTATAACATCTTAAGATTTAATAGAAATTGTGCTTTAGAAAATGCTGTGGATTATCTGATGGTCATTCTGGCTCCCCGGACTGGACTCGAACCAGTGACCCATTGATTAACAGTCCTATCGGGGCAATAAGTCGCGAATCATACCAGCAAATAACAACAAATTAAACAACAGATTGGCATTTTATTCGATTGCTTGTTGTTGTAATTTTTTTTCTCTGAGTGCCCCATGAGTGCCCCATGTATTAGGTTATAATCAGTCTATCAACTTTATATTTTGGTGGGTACTATGGAAGGGCGCTTACAGCCTCGCTTAAATCAACTGATGGCTAATGCTGAGAGTTACCTGACAGAGCAATTAACCTTACATCCTGATTATTATCCTTTCGTTGCTGCTCAAACTGCTTTAGCTACCATGCAAAAAATAATTTATGAAGAGTTAGAGCCAATTGATGCAATAATCAGAGAATCAGACATAGGCTTATTAGCAGCAAAGTCGATTGATCAAATTGATTTCCAAAATGACTTAATATTGCACGAATTGTCATATGAATTTTTGGACACTTTTTCGCCGCAACTTCTTCCAGCTTCGCCAGGCTCAGGGTGGAACTTTGCTTTTCAGTTCTACGCAAAAGAAGGGTACGACCCTCCAAGAATTTATTCACATCTTCGTGGCATTGACTTCAATAAACCAGTTACGATTCAAAGTCATGCAAAAAATCATAAAATTCAACAATGGCGTATCAGCACCGTTCCACAAGGTGATTATTATGCAGAAATAGGTGTTGATCCCACGGAATTGGGAATTAATCCTCACGGCCAAGACTTACGGGGTAGTGTGCAAGTAAAACATGATTTTGTATATGAGGCCTTAAGAAGCATTGATATGCTTCAGTCAATCGCTGATGGAATTATTGATTTTTGGTCTATCCCGGGAAAATCATTTCCAACAAAGGGTGGTGCAATACAATATTTTAAATGTCGCGACAAATCTTCACTCAGAGAAGTTTTGAAATTCACTGGCGATTAGATTAAAAGCGTTTTTGCAGAAGAAAATAGCTCTCCTGCCTCACCCATATATGTCCTTTCTAAGCCGACCTCATAGGCAAAGCTCTCCCGTGAGAATCCTTTTTCTGAGCGGAGTTCCCTGATTTTTTTGCCTATTTTAACAAGTTATGGATGTTTTTTGCGCACATGTGTAGAATATGTGATATATGCAACTACATATTGTGAGTATCGACACAAGGAGGTGAAATTTATAAATTCAATTATGAGAACAAAACATGAAAATCATCAGATATAGCGTCGTTTACTTTATAGGACTATTAATAAGTCTTCCTATTTTTGCTCATGGAAATCAGAGCAGCCAATCTAAATTAATTTTTTGCCCAGATCGAATTGAATGTGCTGATCAAGGATTTTGTAAAATTATAGGCGACAACAATGAGTATTGGTATAACACCGGCGGCAGAATACCAACGAAAGGAGTTTATATTTTTTTTAACGCATATAGCACTTTTCATGCACAAGGGGTTACAGCAGCAAATTGTCGATATAAATATTCTACCTCATATCCTTTTCCTGTTGATGATATTACGCTCCAGAGTAAAGAAGGCGGAAATCTTGAAGCCGTATATGATAAATCATCAGCCAAGTGGAATTTGGATGGACAATCTGCCTCTTGTAACTCTAATCTACCGTCTGATTGTCCAATAACAGAAAAAAATTCCTTTGTTATTAGCCAACTGATCACAGATGGCAAAGATAGTGTTATAGGTGGTGTAAGTGTTGTTTTGGATGTAGCTGCAAATGGAATAGTTTTTCAGCACAATTTAAAAGATAACTATTTTGCAATCACTTATGATGATGCATTAAAAATGTGTGGTTCTGTAGCTCAATGTACCTTTTACATAAAAGACCATGATGATTTTTCATCTAATTTTGATAAGGTAATTGTTGATATGACAAATAACATGAAAATTATACAAGTTAATTCCCAGGTTCATAGTCGACCAGAAGCTAAACAGTATCAATTAAAACAACATTATCTTTTTAACATGTTAATATCTACATTGATACCATAATAGCTGATGTAATTACCCTATCAGTACACATGAAGGGGAGATGATGCAACTATTGTTTTCTGTTATGTTTTTGAAATTGTTGCTGTTTAAATTCTGTAATTTCATCTGACAATTCACGCACCGCTGCATTGTCACCATACAAACGAGGCACCAGTTTTGCAGCGATCCATTTACGCGTATCAATTCGAAGTCGAGCACGGTTAATGTGTTCATGGTCAGCAAAAGCCTTGCCATCAGCGTTAATCAAATAATCATTTGAGGAATCATCGGCAATTGATAAAATTTCATCAATTATTACCTCGATTTGCTGTTTCTTCACGCGCGCGTACATCTCGGCAAATTCTTTGTGTTTACTGAGCCATGAGTAAACAGTGTCTGGATTAACGTCCCAACATGGATTGTCATGACACAGTCTGGTAATTCCCTTGCTTGATGTGGCAATAGCATCACAAATCTTCTCTGCCAACTCGGGGGTGTAACCGTTTGGCCTGCCAACCTTCTTTTTATTTTTCTCCATCTCCATAATTTACACTCCTTATTAATAATCAATTCTTATATTCAACAAACTGTATTGGCTTAAGTTTAGGATGGCCTAAATACTGGTATGATTTTGGGTCAAACCACAGCGAAATTTTTCCTTCCCATTCACCATTTCGCTGTTTGTCGCATCGCCAGATACAATCACATTCATCAAGTTTTGCTTGTTGCTTTGCATCAAGCACGTTTCCGCCGGACTTAATTTGTGCAGCTTCTTCTTTAGCTTTATTTCGCCATATAACAAAACAATTATCCGCCAAATCAGTAATAGCGCCTGTGCCTTTGAAGTCTAATTTCCCCGGTATTTTTGTTTCGTCATCTGTTTTACGTGGGTGCATGATGAGATGGATGTGGCAGTTATGTTGATTTTTGAAGTCACATAGCCGATCAATAAAAGCTTTCTGAGCATTGTAGTCATCTTCACCTATGCCACATTTCATAAAAGAATCGATCACAAATACATCGATACCATATCTCTGGCGGGCATATAAAAAAACCTCCAACAATCGTTCAACTTTTGTCGTGCCTACAAGATCAAACAACCACAGTTTATCCACATACCAGTTGTGTATGGCGCGTATATAACCGTCTGATGGGTCAGCAAGGCCAGCAGCTTGTCGTGTTAAGCGCATCAATAGTCGCTGAGGCTTAAGTTCAAGGCTCGCAATACACACACGGCTACCCACGTTTATGAAGTGTAAAATCAGATGGCCTAAAAATTGTGATTTCCCGTGCCCATTGATTCCAGACCAAATGCTTAATTCAGAGGGGCGGAATAATATGATGCCTTTTGTTTTTTCCCATGGCGGCGCGATTCCAATTTCGCAACCATTTGGTGGATTAAAGCCAGCAATAACCTGATCAACAAAATAACCAGCGGGTTTGAGCTCTTCGGGATCGAGTGTGCGGGCTTCATCAAAACATTTCTGGATTTCCTCTCTGGTTACACCATTTTGCAGACACTCATTCATATCTTTGTAAGGTAATTTCACCACACGGCAACGATGTTGACCTAAACGTTCAATGAGGTCTGTGACAGCTAAATCACCTTCTTTGTCAGGATCAAAGCAAAGAAAAATTTCATCAAATACTGAAAGACGTTCAAATTCGTACTCAATCCATTGCTGCTTTTTACCAGCCCCACCACCAAAAGGTACCGATAACGTTGGGACATCAATTCCGAATTGATAAGCGCTCATACAATCAATCTCACCTTCGACTAGAGCTATTTTTCTTGTGTTTGGCATGAACGATTCAAGAATATGCCAGCCAAATAGGCAAGGCTCACAATTGCCTTCAACAAAAATTTGCTTCTTTCCGTGAGGTCGATCTAAGGAAAGATTTTTACGCAAAATCAACTCACCATCCCTAATGAATTGAAAAATTATTTCTCGTCCATTTTCACATTCGCCAATTTGAAATGCCTGTATCGTTTCTCTCGTTAATTTTCTTTCGTTAATTAGATAATTCATAACGGATGACATCGTATTAACGGGCTTTATTTTTTTGGGATCTGGTTTAACGAATTTTGGTGGCCTATACGCTTCGAATTTTGGTTTAACCATTCCAAGATATTGCTCAGCCTCTTTTGATGCTTGTGGAAGCTTAATTTTGCGCACGGCTGACCATAGATCAAGTAAATCACCACTGTGACCGGAACCTTCTGCGAAATCACACCAAACACCAGCTTTCTCACCTAAGAGACATATTTTCAAAGATTCACCAGCTTCACCGTGAATACTTCCAGCGCACCATTCATGACCAATTTTTTTACCTTGCGGTAACAAATAGCGTGCAACATCTTCGGCGTGTTGCGCTAACAAGCAGGAAACCTGTTTAAAAATATTGCTCATTAAATTGCTCCCGCCATGACATCGGTTGTTATGTTGTTTGCCTTAATGCTTGTAGATGGTGGATTAATTGCATTACTTACAAAACGATCAATATGAGCGGAGTCACGTATTATTAGGTCAAGATCATCATATCGTTGATTGGAATTATTTTCTCCCATATTGAATGGAGTTTTGGCGCAACCATCAATAGCTTGTTTCAGGTCTGCAACCGAATAACCAAGCTTAAGTGCCTGCGTGATTTTGCGGTGACGTTTGTTATCAAGTTTGGCGCGGGGATGATTCAATACATCCTGCCAATACTTAAACACTTCTTGAATCTCATGACTGGAAGATCGATTGGGATCAGAAAAAACATGCGGTGAAGTTTTAACTTCACGTATTTCTTTTTCCTCTCCATTCCCTTCCATTCCTTTCCATTCCGTAGTCGATGGATCATCGGCCAATCGTGAAATAGTCGACAAGTTATTGTCGATTTCTGATCGAGGACTCGACGAGTCAGTGCCGATTTTTTTTAGTTCTGAATGAGGGAATGGGTGACGATATGTGGGACGGTCAATTCTTTGGTGGTTTTTCCAGCCAGTGACAACCCAATAGATTTTGTCTTCTATGGCATATTCACGTACTAAATCATTTGTGATTAACTCGCCAACCCATCGTTTTATTTCATCCGATGAGTAGGGATCAGCCGGGAAAATTTCTGCCTTAAGTCGAATATATGATGCAGGGTGTACGCCATTATCATCACAAAAATTCCATAACCCGATGAACAATAATCTGGAAAGGGGCGAGCAGGATATAACCTGCTCGCTTGTCCAGAACTCGGGTTTAATCGTCCTAATCCTTGACATAAATCTCCCCTAATATTTCAAAAAATCACACAACGATTGATTCACTGCATCGTAATTAGATATCCACAAATCTTGAGTGATATATTTCTTTAAACACTCATATCGTTGATCTATGGTCATCGCATTGTAGAAAACGCTAGCAGGAAGTGAATCAATAATTTCATTCCAATTAATCTGAATTTTTTCAGACATTGATTATGGCCTCCCCATGAAAGACATATTGGCCAATGCGGTGTAACACGCCATTAGAATCAGGAGCGGATATCCAGTGAGTATCAATGTGATACCCTTTTTTACGTAGCTCCATGACTCTACCGCCAGGATGTAAAATTCCATACTTTTCCCGGGCTTCAAGGGTTGATAAACGAGGACAGATTACGAAATGTTCTAAAATTCTTGCTCTTTGTGACGCAGCAGAATTACTATAAGGGTGTTTGGATTTTTTGGGATTGCCCAGTGGCGCTGGGCATTTCTTTTGAATAGACATGGTTATTTGCCTCCCTGATTTGCTACCCATTCAAAAAATGCAGCTTCGTCAATGAGGACACGTTTGCCCACCTTTTTGATTACCTTGTGAAATCCATTTTTATCTTTATTGAAAATGAGATTACGCAGGCCGCCAATACGTGGCCATTCATGGTGTTTTTCCCAATTTGGTACTGGTATGTAGCGTGTGTGTGGCAGTTCCGGGTGATTGTTAATCATATTGTATCTCCTGTTGTTTATACACACTCAGCGGATTTGCCAAGTGTTACAGGAGATAGGGCGCCAGAAATTGGCTGGCAATATGCCAGAATAAAACTGGCATTTTATCAGCTAGAGCCATTTGATGGCAGGAACAGGTTCGTAGTTACAAAAATAGCCAGTCTTAATGGACTGCAGTAAATGATCGAATAGCGATTGATTGTAGGATTTGATAGCATTGCGTGCATTTGTAATAGCATCAAGGACTCGTTTTCTGGCTTTTTCATTCTCATCGGGTATCTTGCGCGGTTTATAATTCTTGCCAAGTGCACCATTTAGATATTTTTTGAGTAGTCCTATTTCTTCTTCGATTTCCTCTGCTAATTCTATTTGGTTTTCTTTTTTTGCAATTTGTAAGTCTTCTTCTTTTTCCTTAAGTTTTATGTTAACCGTTTTTATTGCTTTCTCATCTGCCATGTCATCTGGCAAAATATCATTTGCATCATTTAAACCTGCTTCTGCGGCTTCAGCTAAGCTAATTTCCTCATCCGAAAATGTAGACTTGTTGATAGCGCGCTCTAAATCGCGAACACGTATTTCTTTTGATGCATTTTTAAGAAGATATTCTATATATTCCAGTCCTTTTGATGATTTTAATATAAATTTTTGCCCGACATAATCTATTTCATAGCAGCCCCCATTTTTGCGAAATTTATTAATCGCGGATGAATTTTTTTGCTCAATAAAGCTGATATTTTTCTCATCGCACAATGGCAACCCATCAATAGCATGTGAGATTTTTGTGTTTTTTTCAGGGGAGAATAATTTTTTAAACTCATCTGTTTTTTCAAAATCATAAATTTCATCCCCTAAAAAAAATAAAGTGGGCTCGATGGGGTGGGTTACTTCTATAAACTGATATATCCCCAAAACATATTTGCAGAAAGGGGGTTCAAGCCAAATAAATGGTGTATATGTTTTTTTATCGCGAATATTTTTTGGGTCTATGATTTTGTTCGCATAAAAATATTCCAGTGTAATTTTATGTGGCAGATCGATTTTTTTTGCCAGCCTTACATAACCCCTTAATCCATACTTGTAATCTGCTTGTAAATTACCATTCCGAAGATTTTCATTGATCATTTCCATTGTGATTGGAATTTTTCTTTCGCAAAGTTTCATGCCTGCGCTAACGTTTAAATATGGCCAAAAATGGCTGCTTTTTCCGCACGCCATCATCACGTTTTGCATGTTGGTTTTCCATCTATTGGCCAGCTCTGTCAATGTATAAACGTATGGAAAATCGTGGCTGGCATTTTCTTCTTGCTGACTTAATGAAAATGCTTTGTATCGAATTACCGTTGCCATTTCTGTGTTTATTAATTCGCTGATGCCGCTTCTTTTTTTAACTTCGATGGCAATAGATGGATTTTCATTTGTTAATTCATAGGTGGTTATGTATCTTTGTAAATATAGATGAGGTTTAACCGATTCAGCCAGTTCAAGCCATTTGATAGGCGTTGTTGTACTACTGATTCCTCGAAATAAACCCTCTTGTTTGAGAAACACCATTTTTTCGCTGTAATAATGCAAGCAACGATCACGAATATCTTTAACATCTCCTGCTGTTAATGGTCGTGTAATTCCTATTCCTCTCGCCCATTCGTCTTTGTATATGCTGCCAACTGTTGATATCGTATTGCATAATTCATCCATAGAGTTGAATGCTAATGCTAAAATAAGAAATTCTGATAATTCCCACTGTTCTGAATTTAATTTATTTTCCAAGGTCTTTCGTATTTTTCCTTGTAGATCAATCGCTGTGCTGCGTATGTTGATTTTCGCGGTGCAAAGCGAATCAAATAACTGATTAAGCCAATCTGTATTTAATACGGGTTGTCCCATTCTAAACTCCAAATATTTTTTCATTCATTTTTGCTACCACTTTGCTTGTGTGTGCCTCTGATAGGTGGCTATACCGCTTTACCATCGAAAGTGTTCGGTGCCCGAGCACCTCTGCAATTTCAGCAAGACTGGCGCCATTCATTGCAAGATAAGAGGCGCACGAATGGCGCAGATCATGCCATCTGAAATTTTCTATTTCTGCCCGTTTTAAAGCTGTTTCAAAGGGGGTACGTTGGTCGATTGGTTTTTTGAAATTTTTGCCGGGAAAAACCAGGTCACAATTTATTTGCCGAATTTTTGAATGTTCTTTCATGAGTTCCAAAGCATGTCCTGTAAGGGGTAATATTCTGCGTTCACCATTTTTTGTTTCATGGAGAATTATGACTCCTCGCGTAAGGTCTACATCCTGCCAGCGTAAGCCAAGAATCTCCATACGTCTCCCGCCGGTCGACAAAGCTAGCACAACAGCAATGTAAAGGTAACTGCTTTCGCTTTTTTTGCAGGCTTCCAACAGGCGAACGCGTTCTTCATCGGATAAAAACCTCACGCGTCCGCGCGGTTCTTTCATTTTGGTGACTTTTCGTAAAGGATTTTCTTCAATCCACCCCCATTCTTTTACTGCGATGGTAAAAACATGGCTCAGCGCTGCCATGTATCGATTAACGGTGGCCGGTGTTCGTGATTCCCCGCGCGAGGTAGGGGAATTGGTTAATCTGTCGCGATGATGCGCGATCAGTGATGGGGTTGTGTCTGCCAGTGAATATTCGCCGAGATTTTCCTTCCACCAGGTAAGCTGTGCTGTTTGGAATATTTTGCTTTTAGGTTTCGTGGGCAGAATGGTTTTGATGTATCGATTGATTGCTTCTTGAAGCGTATGTCGTTTTGCTTCAGAGGTTTTAAAATGACGACCTTCACGGATGGAGCTTTCAGTTTGTTGAACCCATTTGCGGGCATCTGTTAATCGTTCAAAAGTTGCGCTCTGAGCGGGAAACCCTTTCAGACGGACTTTGACCCGAAAGACAGTTTTCCCGTCTTGGGTTGTTCGTTTTTCGATATTTGCCATAACCGCTCCCGTGTTATTTTTGTAAGCGGCGATAAGTTACAACAAACAGCAAAATATGGCAACATATGATTATTAATCAAACGGTATTTTTCTATAACTTTTTGAATTGACGTGTTATGTAAGGCTTTCTTATCTACAATGGGGCACTCATGGGGCTTTATCTATAAAACACGACACGATTTTGATCAATAAATAACCATCAAATATCGAGAGGTGCTATGAAAAAATTTACTGCATATTTTGTTTTTTTTGCCTTAACTTGCGGTATGGGATTTGCGGACAATAAAAGCGTATCGCCTAATACAGTTCCTGTCATATTTTATGAGCCTGTTAGTCCTGATTCCGGAAAACATGGTGCCATGGTTTCCGATTCTGGATATGCAAAGTACAGCGGTTCTACGCTTGTTCCTGAAGTTAAACAAATGGATGAAAGAGCCATTGCGGTAGCTATTCAGACAGTAAGAGCGGCAATTTGTGGTTCTTCGGAGAATGTAGATGCACGAGTTTGGATGAGTTTTGATGTTCATGGAGATGTTGGGATGGTTGTGCAGGCTGGGGCGGCGGCTCAGTCCGGTTTTGAGGTTATTTTTCACTGCGGTAAATTTAAAAAGACCAAATTGTGAATCTTGGAGAATTATATGAAGAAACAAAAATGTATAGAAATTTCAGATATTGAGCGCTTTTCGTCAGGAGGTGGCTAATGTTTCGCGTAAATAGAATAGTTGACCGAATTGTTGTTGAGTCGAAAGAGTTTGATGATTTGAGTGAGGCAGAAAAATATGCTGAACAAGAATCGTTATCTCAGGCTCACCGTCAAGACATTTACTCAGTAGAGCAACAGGATGATATAGGGGAGTACATGATTCTCAAAGAATATGTAGCTGGTCAGGGAGGTATTAAATATGGTTGATGGGTTTTTGTTGCGTACTGCCCCACCAGTGCCCCACGAAGCCATATTGAACTTTGCGATTTCGCCAGAACCCTTGATATGGCTGGCTCCCCGGACTGGACTCGAACCAGTGACCCATTGATTAACAGTCAATTGCTCTACCGACTGAGCTACCGGGGAATACGTCAATTAAGAGATGTGCATACTAATATTCTCGCTATCATCCCGTCAATATTATTTTAATAAATTTTCCACCGCCATTTTGATGCGCTGCATGGCATCTTTCACCTTCTCCATGCGGGTCGCGTAAGACAGTCTGAGATACCCCGGCGCGCCAAATGCGGAACCCGGGATAATCGCAATTCCGGCTTCTGTTAGAAGGTACTCTGCCAACTCGATATCATCATTAACCCGCGGCGATTTTTCAATAACACCTGCAAAGGAAGGGAAACTGTAAAACGTCCCATCGCTCGCCTGTACCTTGATCCCCGGTATTTTTTGAAACGCCGCCAAAATATAATCGTGCCGCTCCTTGTAAGCCCGGGTCATCAGGGCAATGCAGGATTGATCGCCATTCAGCGCGGCTTCCGATGCCGCTTGCGCAATACTCGTCGGGTTCGACGTGCTTTGCGACTGGATTTTTTTCATGGCTGCAATGAGGTTGGCCGGTCCTGCCGCATAACCAATTCGCCAGCCGGTCATCGCATAAGCCTTGGATACACCATTGACGACAACCGTGCGATCGTAAAGCGCCGGGCAAGCCATCACGATATTCGAAAAAGTCCCATGCCAGAGCGTATGTTCATAAATATCATCTGTAACTACCACCACATTCGGGTGCTTCAGCAGCACAGTTCCAAGCGCCGCCAGCTCCTCTTTGGTATAAGCCACCCCCGTCGGATTCGAGGGACTGTTTAAAATCACCAGTTTTGTTCGGGGCGTCATGGCAGATTCGAGCTCTGCGGGTGTTATTTTGAAATGCTGATGGATATCGGCGTTGACGAAAACAGGCTCGCCATCCATCAGTTTCACCATATCCGGGTAAGATACCCAATAAGGCGCTGGAATAATGACTTCATCACCCGGATTCAGGAGAGCCGCAAAAAGATTATACAAACTGTGTTTGGCACCACACGAAACCAGAATCTGGTTTGGCTGGTATTTTAACTGGTTATCACGCTCAAATTTATTAATGATGGCTCTTTTGAGACCGATGGTTCCATCCACCGCCGTGTATTTGGTCATACCGTCACGAATGGCCTTGATCGCCGCTTCCTTAATAAAATCAGGGGTATCAAAGTCCGGCTCGCCCACACTCAGGCTGATAATATCCTTGCCTGCCATGATTAACTCTTCTGCGCGGGCGGAGACCGCCATCGTGGGAGAAGGTTTAATGCGTTGGACTCGAGCAGCCAGTTCTTTAATCATGATATGATCGCACTCCATTATAGTTTCAGAAAAAGCGCCGAAATTATAATAGACTTGCCATTTATGTGCTATTGATTATTTTTTATCAGGTACGGTTATGAAAGAATTTAAAGTCCACAGTCCGTTTAAACCCGCAGGCGATCAACCCGCGGCCATTGATTTACTGGTGAAAGGACTGCAGCAGGGCTTAAGTCATCAGACACTCCTCGGGGTGACCGGGTCAGGTAAAACATTCACCATCGCGAACGTGATTGAAGCGATACAAAAACCGGTCATTATTCTGGCACCCAACAAAACACTCGCCGCGCAATTATATGGCGAAATGCAGGAATTTTTTCCGGAAAATGCCGTCGAGTATTTTGTTTCCTATTACGATTATTATCAGCCGGAAGCGTACGTTCCTTCATCTGATACGTATATTGCAAAAGATGCATCCATCAACGAACACATCGAACAAATGCGTTTGTCTGCAACCAAGGCGTTACTGGAACGGCGAGATGCCATTATTGTTGCGACGGTTTCTGCGATTTATGGTTTGGGTGATCCGCGCATGTATCTCAGCATGGTTTTACACCTGGATCGGGGCGATCGGATTGATCATCGCCAACTGTTACGACGCCTGGCTGAATTGCAATATACGCGAAATGAAGTGGATTTGTATCGGGCAACCTACCGTGTGCGCGGCGATGTGATTGATGTGTATCCGGCGGAATCTGAAAAAGAAGCCGTGCGCATTGAATTGCTGGGTGACGAAATTGAAAATCTCGCTTTTTTTGATCCGCTGACAGGTGAAATATTACGCCGTGTTCCGCGTCTGACGATTTATCCGAAATCACATTATGTGACACCGCGTGAACGCGTTGTGGAGTCGATGGATCTGATTAAAATTGAATTAAAAGAGCGTCTCGAAGCATTGCGTCAGTTAAACAAACTGGTCGAAGCGCAACGTCTTGAACAACGTACCTTGTATGATCTTGAACTGATGAATGAACTGGGTTATTGCTCAGGCATTGAAAATTATTCACGCTATTTGTCAGGGCGATCCGCGGGTGAACCCCCGCCGACTTTATTTGATTACTTGCCGCCGGATGCTCTTTTAATTATTGATGAATCGCATGTTACGGTTCCGCAATTGCGGGGTATGTATCGCGGCGATCGTTCGCGCAAGGAAACACTCGTCGAATACGGATTTCGTCTGCCATCCGCTCTCGATAATCGTCCGTTGCGTTTTGATGAATTTGAAACGCGTGCACCGCAAACTATTTTTGTATCCGCCACACCATCTGTTTATGAGCATGAATATTCAAGCGCTGTCGCAGAACAGGTCGTGCGTCCGACCGGATTATTGGATCCCGAAGTGGAAGTGCGTCCGGCGAAAAACCAGGTGGATGATTTACTTTCAGAAATTAACAAGCGCACTGCCGTGAAAGAACGTACGCTGGTGACGACGCTTACTAAACGTCTCGCGGAAGATTTAACAGAGTATCTGCAGGAGCATGGTGTCAAGGTGCGTTATTTACATTCTGATATTGACACGGTTGAACGTGTCGAAATTATTCGTGATTTGCGTTTAGGTGAATTTGATGTGCTTGTCGGTATTAATTTATTGCGTGAAGGGCTTGATATGCCGGAAGTCTCTCTTGTCGGTATTCTCGATGCGGACAAGGAAGGTTTTTTGCGTTCGGAAACTTCTCTGATTCAAACCATAGGACGTGTCGCGCGTCATTTCAACGGGAAAGCGATTTTATATGCAGACCGTGTGACAGAATCCATGCGAAAAGCCATTCAGGAAACAGAGCGTCGTCGCGCGAAACAACATGAACATAATGTGAAAAATAATATCACACCGCGCGGTGTGCAAAAGGCCATTAAGGATATTATGGAAGGCGCTTATTCTGCCCAATCCGTGCGTGGCAAATTGTATTCGAAAATGACGGATAAACAGGCAGAATATCGGGCGATGTCGGCCCACGAACGACAGGTAAAAATTGCGGAACTCGAAAAGAAAATGTATGAACATGCGCATCATCTGGAATTTGAAGAAGCCGCACGTCTGCGAGATATCATTCAGGAAATTGAAAAAAGCATCATTGATTAGAAGCGTCATTGTGAGCCTTGTCATTGCGAGCGCAGCGAAGCAATCCAGTCAATTTAATAAAAATCATCTGGATTGCTTCGCTGCGCTCGCAATGACAAGCCTCGCTTCTAACGAATGATGCGTTTCAGAAATGCTGAACAGTTCTGAAAGGCGACTGCACGTGGATTGATCGCATTTTTTAATTCAGCGGCTATTTCTCCGTATGTTTCTGTCATGCCATCTGCAATAAAAATGGGATCAAAGCCTGATCCATTCGTGCCGCGTTTCGGAAAAATGAGTGTGCCAGCGATTTCGCCTTCAAAAATTTTTTCGTCGCCATTCGGAAAAGAGATGGCCAGCGCACACACCATGTTGGCTGAAAAATCCGTTATATTTTTTTCTTTTAATTTTTTTTCTATTTTGTCAATAATGATCGAAAAATCCTTTGATGATCCTGCCCATCGCGCAGAATAAATGCCAGGTTCGCCATTCAGTGCAGGAATCACGAGACCCGAGTCATCTGCAATCGAGATAAAACCGGTTGCAGCGCGTGCCGCACGCGCCTTGATGAGTGCATTTTCCCTGAAGGTGGTGCCATTTTCCTCCGGTTCGGGTAAACCGAGGTCGGATGCACTTTTTATATCAGCAAAAAAATCACGAAAAAGTGCCCGAATTTCGGCTATTTTCCCGGTGTTGTGGCTCGCGATGACGAGGGTGTGATATGTTTTATGTTTCATCCGGTTATCCTCGGTAAAGAGCGTCAATTATAGCTTGCGAAGCGCTCTTTGTGATGTTATCTTTCACGATCTTAAATTTTAAAGGCACGTAGCTCAGTGGTAGAGCATCACCTTGACATGGTGGTGGTCGTTGGTTCGATCCCAATCGTGCCTACCAGATCAATCCTGTCCCTTGCACCACGCGGGGGATACTTATTTTTAAAGAGGCAAATCTGTTATGCCTGTCATCACACTACCTGATGGAAGTAAAAAACAGTTTGATCATGCCGTCACCGTTTCTGATATTGCTGCCAGTATTGGTGCAGGGCTTGCCAAAGCCGCGATTGCCGGAAAGGTCGATGGAAAACTGGTTGACACATCCTCGCGGGTGGAAACAGACGCTGCGATTTCCATCGTGACGGAAAAAGACCCTGCGGCGCTTGAAGTCATTCGCCATTCGACTGCCCATTTATTGGCGCAGGCCGTTAAATCACTCTTTCCAACCGCACAGGTGACGATTGGTCCTGTGATCGAGGATGGATTTTATTACGATTTCGCGTTTGGTCGGGCATTTACGCCGGACGACCTCACGCGCATCGAAGAAAAAATGGCAGAATTTGCGAAACAGGATTTAACTGTCACGCGTCGCGTCATTTCTCGCGATGAAGCCATTGCTTTTTTCCGCAAGATGGGCGAGGAATATAAAGCCAAAATTATTGAAGCCATTCCATCCGATGAAGTGCTGACGCTTTATCAGCAGGGTGATTTTGTGGATTTGTGCCGCGGCCCGCATGTCCCGAGTACGGGAAAATTAAAAGCATTCAAACTGACTCGCGTCGCAGGTGCCTATTGGCGCGGTGATTCCAATAATGAAATGTTGCAACGTATTTATGGTACCGCCTGGCATGATAAAAAATCACTGGATGCGTATCTTCTGCGTATCGAGGAAGCGGAAAAGCGTGATCACCGCAAACTGGGCAAGGCGCTGGATCTTTTTCATTTTCAGGAAGAAGCGCCTGGCATGGTATTCTGGCATCCGAATGGCTGGACCATCTACAAGCAAATCAAGGATTATATTGGCCAGCGGATTGCAGAGGATGGTTATGAAGAAGTGGTGACACCTCAACTGGTGGATCTCAATCTTTGGAAAAAATCCGGGCACTGGGATATGTTTGGCGAGGAAATGTTTACGGTGAAAGCCGATGATCGGGATTATGCCTTAAAACCGATGAGTTGCCCCTGCCATGTCCAGATTTTTAAACAGGGACTGCGCAGTTACCGTGATTTACCCTTGCGTCTCGCGGAATTTGGCTGTTGCCATCGTAATGAATTATCGGGCGCCATGCATGGCCTCATGCGTGTGAGACAAATGGTGCAGGACGATGCCCATATTTTTTGTACCGAAAGCCAGTTGCAGGATGAATCGGCACGGTTTATCCGTTTGTTGCTCGATATATACCGTGATTTTGGTTTTAATGACATTATGGTGAGACTTGCGACCCGTCCGGAAAAACGGATTGGATCGGATGCCATGTGGGACATCGCGGAACAGTCACTGGCGACAGCCTTGCAGCAATCGGGGCTGCCCTATGATATCAAGCCGGGCGAAGCGGCGTTTTATGGTCCCAAGATCGAATTTCATCTAAGAGACAGCATTGGCCGGACGTGGCAATGTGGCACCTTGCAGGTTGACTATAATCAGCCGGAGCGTCTGGAGGCGAGTTACATCGCCGAAGATAGCAGCAGAAAAGTACCTGTTATGCTGCATCGGGCCATTTTGGGGTCACTTGAACGATTTATTGGTATTTTAATTGAAAATCATGCGGGCAAAATGCCAGTCTGGCTTGCGCCCTTGCAGGCAGTGATTCTGAATATTACCGACAGAGCGGCTGATTTTAGTCAGGAAACGGCAAATTTCTTAAAAAAACACGGCATTCGAGCAAAATCGGACTTGAGAAATGAGAAGATCGGCTTTAAAATCCGCGAACACACGCTGCAATGCGTTCCTTTCCTGTTGGTCATTGGTGATCGTGAAGTGGAAACACGTACTGTTTCAGTCAGAACCCGGCAGGGCATGGATTTGGGTAGTATGCCATGGGATGCCTTACTGGATCTGATTAGGGGAGCCATTGCCGAGCGGGGCAAGACAATTGACCTTGGAGGAAGTGAGAATTAGCGCAGAAAAAAAGCCTCGGATTAATGAGGAAATCAGAGTTCCTGAAGTTCGTTTAATTGATGCCGATGGCAATCAATTGGGTATTGTTCCGTCCCGTGAGGCGCGGCGCATCAGTGAAGAAGCTGGCCTTGATCTGGTTGAGATATCACCTGATGCCAAACCCCCGGTCTGCCGGGTCATGAATTTTGGCAAGTTTGCTTACCAGCAAAGCAAGCGCAAAGCGGCTGCAAGGAAAAAACAAAAACAGGTTCACTTGAAGGAAATCAAGTTTCGCCCGGCGACAGAAGAAGCCGATTATCAGGTCAAGTTGCGCAATATTATTCGCTTTTTGGCGAATGGGGATAAGGCAAAAGTCACGATCCGGTTCCGGGGCCGTGAAATGATGCATCAGGAATTGGGCATGCAATTGATGGAACGCATTATTGCGGAGTTAACAGATCAGGGTGTGGTCGAGCAGCGTCCCAAACTGGAAGGCCGACAAATGGTGATGGTCATAGGGCCGAAAAAGAGCAATTAAGTAATTAATAGTGAAAAGTAAACTGGAGTAATGAGCTAATGCCAAAGTTAAAAACCAACCGTGGTGCGGCAAAGCGTTTCAGGGCGACAGCGAGTGGTTATAAGTGCCGTCGTACTAACCGCAACCATATTTTGACCAAAAAGAGCACCAAGCGTAAGCGTCATTTGCGTACGACGGGTCGTATTGATGCATCGGATATGCGCTCGGTCGCGCGTATGTTGCTGGATCAATAATAGCATTTTTCTAAATTTTCTGAGGAGACAGTAAAACATGTCAAGAGTCAAAAGAGGCGTAACAGCGCGCGCCCGCCACAAAAAAACACTGGCTAAAGCGAAAGGATATTATGGTGCACGCAGTCGCGTGTATCGGGTTGCAAAACAGGCCGTTACCAAAGCGGCTCAATATGCCTATCGTGATCGTCGCCAGAAGAAGCGCGATTTCCGATCACTCTGGATTGTACGTATTAATGCGGCAGCACGTGAACACGGGTTGTCCTACAGTGTTTTCATGAATGGCATGAAAAAACTGGCTATTCAAATCGATCGTAAGGTACTGGCCGATCTCGCCGTACATGATCGTGCAGCATTCGCATCGTTGGCCGATCAGGCCAGGGCCGCGTTGGCTGTATAAATAATGACAGATCTGGATAGCATTTTAGAAGAAGCCACGCATCAAATTCAGGCGACTCTTGATCTGAAAAGTCTCGATCATTATCGCGTCCACTATTTAGGCAAGAAAGGCAAGCTGACCGAGTGTCTTAAAACACTGGGTCAACTGTCCCCTGAAGAGCGACCCCTGGCAGGCGCGCGTGTCAATCGTGTCAGGGAACAGATCGTTGATCTGATCGAGCAGCGTTCCCTTTTATTACAACAGCAACAGATTGATAGGCAACTGGCGGCGGAATCCGTTGATGTCACCTTGTCCGGTCGGGCTCAGGCCATGGGTACACTGCATCCTGTTACCCGAACACGTGAACGCATTGCGCATCTTTTTAATCAAATGGGTTTTGTGACCCTGGATGGCCCCGAGATTGAAGATGATTACCATAATTTCGAAGCCCTGAATATTCCGGCGACACATCCCGCGCGAGCGATGCAGGATACCTTTTATTTTCCGGACAAAACGGTATTACGCACACAAACCTCTTCTGTCCAGATCCGTGCAATGGAAAATACCCGGCCACCCCTTCGCATCATTGCCATGGGACGCGTCTATCGCCGTGATTTTGATTTGACGCATACACCGATGTTTCATCAGATCGAAGGTCTTATGGTCGATGAGGATGTCAGTTTTGCGGATCTCAAAAGTATTTTGACGCAGTTTCTGCATGCTTTTTTTGAGGCGGAAGTGCCTGTTCGTTTTCGGGCTTCCTATTTTCCTTTTACCGAACCGTCAGCGGAAGTGGACATTGGCTGTCAGCATTGTCATGGAAAGGGTTGCCGTATTTGCAAGCAGACAGGCTGGGTGGAAGTGCTTGGCTGTGGCATGGTACATCCCAATGTATTTCAATTTGTTGATATTGACAGTGAGCGTTACACCGGCTGGGCATTTGGCGCGGGTCTCGATCGTTTGACGATGCTGCGTTATGGTATTACCGATTTACGTTTTCTGTTTGAAAACGACTTGCGTTTTCTCGGACAGTTTTAGGAATCCTGACATGAAAGTGAGTGAGCGCTGGCTACGCGAATGGGTGAATCCCGAATTAAATCGGGATGAGTTGTGCGAAGCACTGACAATGGCGGGGCTCGAAGTTGAAGAAACGGTGCCGGTGGCCGAACGATTTTCCGGTGTGTGTGTCGCGGAAGTCATGCGCGTTGAAAAACATCCCGATGCAGATCGTCTGCACGTCTGTGAAGTCAATGTCGGTCATACAGAAACATTGACCATTGTGTGTGGTGCAAAAAATGTAGCAGCCGGTATGAAAACAGCCGCTGCCTTGAATGGTGCAGTGCTTGCCAACAAAATGAAAATCAAACCCGGCAAATTGCGCGGTGTTTTGTCGAACGGGATGCTGTGTTCTGCCGTCGAGTTAGGTCTTGCAGAAGAAGGCGACGGGCTCATTGTTTTTCCGAAAGACGCGCCAGTCGGTCAGGATGTCTGGGATTATCTGCATTTGACAGATCATGTGATTGATATTTCCATCACACCCAATCGGGGTGATTGTCTCGGTGTGAGGGGTCTTGCACAGGATATTTCAGCCATTACGCAAGCGAAATTATCTTTTCCGGACGTGCCAGAACAAGAGGCAACGATACCGGATACGCTTTCAATCGCGTTGCATGAGAAAGAAGCCTGTCCGCGTTATGTGGGTCGCGTGATTCGTGGTGTGACAGCCGATGCCAGAACCCCCGTCTGGCTGGAAGAACGTTTGCGCCGTGCCGGTGTGCGCGCCATCAGTCCGATCGTTGATGTCATGAATTACGTGATGCTTGAATGGGGTCAACCCATGCATGCCTTTGATCTTCAGAAAATTCACGGCGACATTCAGGTTCGATTTGCAAAAAAAGGCGAATCGCTTGAATTATTGAACGGTCAGACTGTTCACCCGGATGCTGACACGCTGGTGATTGCAGATAATGAAAAACCCCTTGCGATAGCCGGTGTCATGGGCGGGATGGAATCGGCAGTCACCTTGCTGACAAACGCTATTTTTCTGGAAAGTGCCTTTTTTCAGCCTGTCTCCATTTCACGAACAACGCGTGAGACCCGATTAAATTCCGAATCATCCTATCGTTTTGAAAGAGGTGTTGATCCGGATTTGCAGGTGCTTGCCATTGAACGTGCAACACAACTTATTTTGGATATCGCGGGTGGCAAACCGGGTCCTCTGACAGAAGTGGCAGCCGAAAAATACTTACCGCGTTCAAAAAATATTTTATTGCGTGCACTACGCATTCAAAAAATACTGGGCATGTCGCTTGATGATGCGGATGTGGAAGCTATTTTACGGCGTCTTGATTTTTCAACCGAAAAAAATCCGGAAGGCTGGCGTGTCAGTGTTCCGGCCAGACGATTTGATATCACCACGGAAATTGACCTCATTGAAGAAGTGATTCGTATTCACGGATATAACAGGGTTCCGCTCTCTTCGTCAGTATCGGGCATGCAAATACAGGCGCAGCCGGAGAAAAAAATCGATTTATCTGTCATGCGCCATACGCTTTGCAACATGGGTTATCAGGAAGTCGTCACTTACAGTTTTGTGGATAAAAAAATCCAGGCGTTACTGGATCCTTCGCATTCTCCGATAGAATTGTTGAACCCTATCACGGCAGACATGTCTGTGATGCGGACTTCACTGTGGCCAGGATTGATTAATACCTTGCAATACAATCAAAATCGACAGCAGGATCGAGTCAGGATTTTTGAGACAGGATTACGATTTGTCGTCGATAATGGATTGCTTTTGCAGCAAACCATGCTGGGTGGCCTGATAGCTGGAACTGTTTTTCCAAAACAGTGGGGAGTGACGACACGGGAAGCCGATTTTTTTGATTTAAAAGGGGATCTCGAACGTCTTTTCAGATTAACATTCGATACCGCCCGTTTTGAATACAGGCCTGGCCAGCACCCGGCATTGCACCCTGGCCAGACGGCGGATATCTATCGCGGGGGTGCGTATCTTGGAACCATGGGCGCCTTGCATCCAGGTCTTTTGCGAGCGCTTGATATCACGGGAAACGTTTTTTTATTCGAGATACTGACTGAGCAGCTCGAAAATGCCAACCCGATGTTTTTTAAGGAAATATCAAAGTTTCCTGACATTCGGCGCGATATTGCAATTTTAGTGAATCAGGCTGTACCGGTTGGCCCAATTCAGGATACAATAGCTTATGAGGCAGGTGAGTTGCTGCAAGCCATTAATATATTTGATATATATCAGGGCAAAGGGATCAGGGAAGGATACAAAAGTATTGCATTATCCTTGACCCTGCAGCATGCATCTCGCACGTTGGTCGATGAAGAAGTCGCTGCCTTGATGGAGCGGATTATAGTTGCATTGAAAGAACAGTTCGCTGCTGAACTAAGGGGCTAATCATGGCACTAACAAAGGCAGATATTTCAGAACAGTTGTTTAATAGCGTGGCTCTTGCCAAGCGTGATGCAAAAGAAATGGTGGAACTTTATTTTCATTCCATTTGCAAGGCGCTGGAGAGTGGGCAGCAGGTCAAGCTGTCCGGATTTGGCAATTTTGAATTACATGATAAAAATGAGCGTCCCGGGAGAAACCCCAAGACCGGTGAAGCCATTCCCGTTTCGGCACGGCGCGTGGTGACTTTTCGCAGTGGACAAAAACTGCGAGCACGCGTGGAAGTGCATGAGGGAAAAGAAGTTCAAAAAGGTTAATAAAAAAAAACGGGGTGTGGCGCAGTCTGGTAGCGCACTTGTCTGGGGGGCAAGTGGTCGTCGGTTCAAATCCGGCCACCCCGATCAATTAGGGTCTAAGGAATAGTACCTCGTGGAAAAAGTTTGGTTAAAGAATTATCCCCCGGGTGTCCCGGTTGAAATTAATCCTGATACGTATAAATCCCTTGTTGATATCGTCGAGCAAACCTGCCAGCAATACAGCGAATTGCCTGCTTTTTATAATCTGGGTGTCACCCTGACCTTTCAGGATATTTATCGCTTGTCGGAATCGGTTGCGGCATGGTTTCAGTCAGTATTGCACTTGAAGAAAGGGGATCGTCTGGCGCTCATGATGCCAAACGTATTGCAGTATCCTGTGCTGTTGTTTGGCGCATTGCGTGCCGGATTAACGGTTGTCAACGTCAATCCGCTTTATACGGCGCCCGAGTTGACGCATCAAATGAAAGATTCGGGTGCTGAAACCATCGTTGTACTGGCCAATTTCATGAATGTGGTGAAAGAGGCCTTGCCCAATACGTCATTAAAGCAGGTGATTGTGACGTACATGGGTGATCTTTTTCCCGAACCCAAAGCTTTTTTCGTCAATTTTTACCTGAAATATATCAAGCGAAAAATTCCGCGGATCACGATTCCCCATGTGATTGCATTTAAGGAGATATTGGCTAAAGGGAAAACCCTGACATTTCGGCCCGTTGATATTTCCAATGACGATATTGCATTTTTACAATATACGGGTGGCACAACGGGTGTGGCAAAAGGGGCGATGTTAACGCATCGAAATCTGGTTGCAAACGTGATGCAGGCAGAAGCCTGGTTTCAACCGCTTTTGGAAAGAGGCACGGAAATTATTATTACGGCGCTGCCTCTCTATCATATTTTTTCACTGACAGGGAATTGCCTGTTTCTGTTCAAGGTGGGTGGCCTCAATGTATTGATTACGAATCCACGTGATTTGCCGCAGATGGTGTCAGAAATGGGTAAATTTAAATTTACCGCCATTACGGGTGTGAATACCCTGTTTAATGGCCTGCTCAAAAATCCCCTGTTTGCGGGGCTTGATTTCAGTCGCCTGAAACTCTCTCTGGGCGGTGGTATGGCGGTTCAACAGGCGGTCGCAGAACAGTGGCAAACCGTTACAGGTATACCGATACTGGAAGCCTATGGTTTAACGGAAACCTCGCCTTGCGCGGTGGTCAATCCGGCGACCCTGACACACTATAACGGGACGGTCGGTCTGCCGGTATCATCGACGGATATTGCCATTCTGGATGAACAGGGGGTGGAATTGGGCTTTGATCAACCTGGCGAGCTTGCGATTAAAGGGCCGCAAGTGATGAAGGGTTACTGGCGTAATCCGGCTGAAACCCAAAAAGTATTTACCAAAGACGGTTGGCTTTTAACGGGTGATATTGCATCGGTCGATGATCAGGGTTACGTACGTATTCGCGAACGCAAGAAAGATATGATTCTGGTCTCCGGTTTTAATGTCTATCCCAATGAGATTGAAGATGTCATTGCACGACTGAAAGGGGTGAAGGAAGTGGCTGTGACGGGTGTGCCGGATGAGGGGTCGGGTGAAGCGGTAAAAGCCTGGATTGTCAGGGAAAATCCCCATCTTGCCGTGAGTGATGTCTTGAAACATTGCCATAAAAACCTGACCGGCTACAAGATTCCAAGGCAGGTCGAATTTGTTGAAGAATTGCCGAAGTCCAACGTTGGAAAAATATTGCGGCGTGCCTTGCGTGATACGGCATTGCCTGTCACCGATTCACCGCCCTCCGGGACTTGAAAAGACGGGTCTGAAGCCTTTCTCGGGAAGGCCTCTTATGCTATAATTTCGCAACTTTATTGAACCTGAATGATTACTAAAAAACTGAGACCCTGATGGATACGCCAATTGCCAAAGAAGTACAGAAAGTCAGTCTGGAAGATGAATTAAAACAGTCCTATCTTGCCTATGCCATGAGCGTTATTGTGGGGCGTGCATTGCCGGATGTTCGGGATGGATTGAAGCCGGTGCACCGCCGGGTACTTTTTGCCATGCATGAACTGGGCAATGACTGGAATAAACCCCATAAAAAATCGGCCCGTGTGGTCGGTGATGTGATCGGTAAATATCACCCGCACGGTGATACGGCTGTTTACGATACCGTTGTGCGGATGGCGCAATCGTTTTCCATGCGTTACATGCTGGTGGATGGCCAGGGAAACTTTGGCTCCATTGATGGTGATGAAGCGGCCGCCATGCGTTATACCGAAGTGCGTATGTCGCGTTTCGCCCATGCGCTTCTCGCGGATCTTGAAAAAGAAACCGTCGATTTTGTGCCTAATTATGATGAATCCGAAATGTCCCCGACGGTACTCCCGACCCAGGTGCCCAATTTATTAGTCAATGGCTCATCAGGGATTGCGGTCGGCATGGCAACCAATATTCCACCGCATAATTTGACGGAAGTGGTGAATGCCTGCCTTGCCAGTATTGCCAATCCGGCCCTTTCAATTGAAGAAATCATGCAGCATGTTCCAGGCCCTGATTTTCCAACTGCCGGTATTATTCATGGCCGGGCGGGTATTCTGGAAGCCTATCGGACAGGACGGGGACGCATTTCAGTGCGTGGTCGAACGCACATTGAGACGGATGAAAAATCCGGCAAGGAAAAAATTATTGTGACCGAGCTGCCCTACCAGGTGAACAAGGCGCGCATGGTGGAGCGTATTGCTGAACTCGTCAAGGAAAAGAAAATTGAAGGGATTTCTGCTCTTCGTGATGAATCGGACAAACAGGGCATGCGGGTTGTTGTCGAATTGAAACGCGGTGAAAATTCGGAAGTGATTTTAAATAATTTATTTGTCCACACGCAATTGCAAAACGTGTATGGCATCAACATGGTTGCATTGGTGGATGGACAGCCGCGCATTTTAAACATCAAACAAATTATTGATGCATTCATTAAACATCGTCGTGAAGTGGTCGTTCGTCGCACGATATTTGATTTGCGAAAAGCACGTGAGCGCGCGCATATTCTGGAAGGTCTTGCAGTTGCGCTCGCCAACATCGATGAAATGATTGCGCTTATCAAAAAAGCAAAGGATGCAGCAGAAGCCAAAACCGGATTGTTGAGCCGCACGTGGAAATCAACGGCCATGATTACGATGCTCTCCCGTATTGAAGCAGGTAATCCGTATGGTTTGTCGGAGGAGGGTTATCATCTGTCACCGGAACAGGCACAGTCCATTTTGGAAATGCGCCTGCATCGTCTGACGGGTCTTGAGCAGGATAAAATTTTAAATGAGCATAAAGAATTACAGATTCTGATTGCCGATCTGGGTGAAATTCTTTCCAATCCCGAACGGTTGATGAAAGTGATTCATGATGAATTGCTTGTGATACGCGATCAGTTTGGTGATGCGCGCCGCACTGAAATTATCGAGAGTGAAGGCGATTTTTGTCTGGAAGATTTATTGCCGGAAGAAGATGTCGTGGTGACATTATCGCATGAAGGTTATGTGAAGTCCCAGCCGGTTGCGCTTTATCAGGCACAGCATCGCGGTGGCAAGGGCAAATCGGCGACGAATGTGAAAGAAGAAGATTTTATTGAGCGAGTTCTTGTGGCCAGTTCGCACGACACGATTTTATGTTTTTCCAGTGAAGGCAAGGTTTACTGGATGAAGACGTATCAATTGCCACAGGCGAGTCGCAATGCACGCGGCAAACCGATTGTGAATTTATTACCGCTGGTGGAAGGCGAAAAAATCAGTGCGATTCTCCCGTTGCGTCATTATCAGGAAGATACGTATGCCTTTATGGCAACCACGCATGGGACTGTCAAAAAAGTTGCGCTGACGGAATTTTCACGACCGCGCAGCAATGGGATCATTGCCATTGAGCTCGATGAAAATGACAAATTGATTGGCGTGGATATTACCAATGGCCAACAGGAAGTGATGCTGTTCACCAATGCGGGCAAGGTGATCCGTTTTTCAGAAGAAGATGTCCGTTGCATGGGCAGAACAGCGCGCGGTGTGCGTGGCGTCAAATTACAGGAAAATCAGAAAGTGATTTCGCTGGTGGTGGTTCATCCGGAAGGGGATATTCTGACCGCGACAGAAAATGGTTATGGAAAAAGAACAGCGATTGATGAATACCGTTCCACGGGACGGGGTGGGCAGGGCGTTATTTCCATTCAGGTGAGTGAACGTAATGGTCAGGTGATTGGCGCCATTCAGGTAGACACTTCCCATGAAGTGATGCTGATCAGTAACAAGGGTACGCTGGTGCGTGTGCCTGTCTCCGAAATTTCGCTGGTCGGTCGAAATACACAGGGGGTGCGTCTCATCAGTCTGGTGAATGATGAGCGGCTGGTGGGTCTGGAACCGGTTGCCACTTTACAGGATGCCATAGCTGAACAGCAGCATGATCCGGCTGAAGGCAGTCAGGGGGAAAACAAAGAATGATTCCAAAACAGCCTGTAATAGCGCCGGTTATTACAGTCGATGGTGCAAGCGGAACAGGCAAGGGCGTGGTGACACAACGGGTGGCAAGACAATTGGGATGGCGGTTGCTGGACAGTGGTGCCTTGTATCGCGTGCTGGCACTGGCCGCTCAAAAGCACGGCGTGGCCCTCGATAATGAACCGGCGGTGACGGTGTTGGCAGAACATCTGGATGTCCAGTTCATTGCAACGGATTTGGGTACGACGCCAGTCATTTTGCTGGAAGGTCAGGATGTGACCGACACCATCCGCACGGAGAAAATAGGCAATGGCGCTTCCAAAGTGGGTGCGCTTCCTGCCGTCAGAACGGCCCTTCTCAGTCGTCAGCGTGCCTTTCGGGAAATGCCGGGTCTTGCAACCGATGGTCGGGACATGGGAACGGTTATTTTTCCGGATGCGAGTGTCAAGATTTTCCTGACGGCAAGCCCCATCGAGCGGGCGAAGAGACGCTATAATCAGTTGAAGGAAAAGGGCATTAATGTTACTCTTTCCGACCTCGTGGAGGAGCTCTCGGAACGTGACCAGCGTGATCGGGAACGGGCAGTAGCCCCCTTGAGACCGGCGGATGATGCGATATGCATTGATACTGACAAGCTGACGATTGAACAGGTCGTTGACCGTGTGATGTCTGAAGTGAGAAAGGTTTTTCCTGCATTGAAAAACGCAGTGTAATCATCTGATTATTAATTAACCCGTTATGTTGATCTTTCGAGATCCAGGAAATAAATACTATGTCCGATAGTTTTGCGCAATTATTTGAAGAAAGTCTTAAAGAAACCCCGATGGTTCCAGGGGCTGTCATTTCCGGAACCGTTGTACGTGTCGGTTCTGATTATGTTGTTGTGAGTGCCGGTTTAAAATCCGAATCCATTATCCCCATTGAACAATTCTCTGATGAAAAGGGATTGGTTGAAGTGAATGTGGGTGATCAGGTCAGGGTCGCACTGGAAACGGTTGAGGATGGTTTTGGCACCACGCGATTATCCCGTGAACGCGCAAAACGGCTGGAAGCATGGATTGATCTTGAAAGTGCTTATGAGAAAAAAGAAATTGTACGCGGCGTGATTCAGGGCCGTGTGAAAGGCGGATTTACGGTTGAAATCAATAAAATTCGCGCCTTTTTGCCAGGGTCGCTGGTCGATGTCAAACCGGTTCGGGATCCTGATGCACTCGAAGGCAAGGAATTTGATTTCAAGGTTATTAAAATTGATGCCAAACGCAATAACATTGTTGTCTCACGTCGCTCCGCGATGGAAGCTGAAAACAGTGTTGAGCGCGAAGCGCTGCTTGAAAAATTGCATGAAGGCGATGAAGTCAAGGGTATTGTCAAAAACCTGACGGATTACGGCGCATTTATTGATCTGGGTGGCATTGATGGTTTGCTGCATATCACCGATATGTCATGGAAGCGCATCCGGCATCCGAATGAAATTTTGGCGATGGGCGATGAAATCAAGGTTAAAATTCTGAAATTTGACCGTGAAAATGCGCGCGTATCACTGGGTCTCAAACAATTGGGTGATGATCCATGGGCTGACATTGCGCACCGTTATCCGATTGGCAAGCGCCTGAAAGGTAATGTGACCAATATCACCGATTACGGTTGTTTTGTTGAAATTGAGGAAGGCATCGAAGGGCTGGTGCATGTCTCTGAAATGGATTGGACGAACAAGAACGTGAACCCCAATAAAGTGGTTCATCTCGGCCAGGAAGTTGAAGTGGTTGTGCTGGACATTGATGGTGAACGTCGTCGTATTTCGCTTGGTTTGAAGCAATGCACAGCGAATCCATGGGAAGAATTTGCGGCCCGCCACCAGAAAGGTGACAAGATTTCCGGCAAGATCAAATCCATTACCGACTTTGGTATTTTCATTGGTCTTGATGGCGGCATCGATGGGTTGATTCATCTGTCGGATGTGTCCTGGAATGAAGTGTCTGCAGAAGAAGCGGTTCGTAAATTGCAAAAAGGCGATGAGCTTGAAACCGTTATTTTGACCATTGATGCAGAACGTGAACGCATTTCGTTGGGCTTGAAACAATTGGCGGATGATCCGGTTGCCAATTACCTCAATGAAAATGAAAAAGGCAGTGTAGTATCCGGTAAAGTTGTTGAAGTCGATGCCAAATCTGCGGTGATTGAATTGGCGAATGGTGTGCAGGGCACACTGCGCGCATCCGAGATTGCGCAGGAAAAAGTGGATGATGCGCGCACACGTCTGAATGTGGGTGACATGATTGAAGCGAAGATTACCGGTACGGATCGAAAGACCCATACCATCACGCTTTCCATGAAGTCAAAGGATGCACCGGCGAAGAAGACTCGCGCAACGACCACCACCACGACAGGCAAGAAAAAGGAAAAGGGTGAAACACCATTGAAGGCGACGCTGGGTGATTTGTTCAAGGCCAGAATGGGGCAGGATGATAAGGAATAAGAAATTCAATTTCTTGTCTCTACCCACCTGATAAACGGCATCCGCTTTTGGCGGGTGCCGTTTTTTTTATGATATACTCCCTTTTTTTTGATCCACACTGACAGGAGTCGATTGTGCGCATTGTGACTTATGTATTGTTATTGATTATTATATTAATTGGCGTGACGTTTGCCGTATTAAATCCAGCCATCGTGACGCTGAATTATTACATTGGTCAAAAAACATTACCGCTTTCCCTGTTAACCGTCTCGGTTTTTGCGTTTGGCTGTTTTTTAGGGTTACTGGTGGGAGGATGGTTATTCTTAAAAATAAAAATTAAAAACATCCGCTTGAAACAACGACTCAAGGTTGCTGAAAAAGAAGTTCAGAATTTGCGTGCCATTCCATTACAGGATAAACATTAATGGGTATCTGGTGGTTGATATTGGTTTTTGCTGCGGTATTTGGCGCATGGCTTCTGGGATACCAGTCACGCCAAAGCCGTTTTATCGCTCAAAAAATGAATTTGCCACGTGACTATCTGGTCGGATTAAATTTTTTATTAAATGAAGAACCGGACAAGGCAGTTGATATTTTCATTAGAATGCTGGAAGTGGACAGTAATACCGTTGAAACGCATCTCGCTGTCGGTAAATTATTTCGTCGTCGTGGCGAAGTGGATCGTGCCATTCGCATTCATCAAAATTTGATTGCGCGTCCGCAACTGGACAAGCTGTATCGCGAGCAATCCTTGTATGAGCTCGGACAGGATTATTTTAGTGCGGGCGTGCTGGATCGTGCAGAAAGAATTTTTTTGGAAGTGGTCGGTGTCAAGGAATATACGGTACCGGCATTGCATGCATTGCTCGATATCTATCAGCAGGAAAAAGCGTGGGAAAATGCCATTCAGACGGCGAGTCGACTTGAAGCGGCCACTCGAAAAAACATGCAGCCTGTGATCGCACATTATTACTGTGAGCTGGCGGAGACGGTTTTTCATAAAGGCCAAAGTGAACAGGCGAGTCACTCTTTAAAACAGGCGCTGGAAGCGGATCCCAATTGTGTGCGTGCGAGTTTGTTGCTTGCACGAATTGATATGGCGAACAAGGATTACAAGAGCGCATTAAAATCGCTGAAAAAAATTAAAAATCAAAATCCGGATTATTTATCTGAATCGATTGATTTTTTGGCTTCGTGCTATGAGGGACTGGATGAAGAAGAAAAACTGGTGAGTTATCTCATGCAGATGCTGGAGCAATTTCCGCATGTACCTGTGGTGTTGATTCTTTCCGAACGCATTCGGGAGAAAAAAGGTGATAAGGTCGCGGCGAAATATGTTGCAGATTACGTGCGTCGTTATCCGACGTTGCGCGGGTTGCATTTATTTATTAATTTATATATTTCAACGACCGAAGGCCGTGCGCGCGATGATCTGGAGATTTTACAGAATCTGACGAAAAAATTATTGGCAAACAAACCGGATTATCAATGTGTTTCCTGTGGTTTTTCCGGTAAAACGCTGCATTGGTTGTGTCCGGGTTGCAAGCAGTGGAGTTCGATCAAGCCAGTGCATTGTCTGGAAAGCTAGAGCAAAATTTTTATATGAAACAATCAGCGCACACGATTTGCATTGCCCCCATGATGGATTATACCGATCGACATGATCGTTATTTTTTACGCCTCATTGCGCCGCATGTTTTTTTATACACGGAAATGATCACAGCCAATGCCCTGATTCATGGGGATTACAAACGATTGCTGGCGTTTGATGCATTGGAACATCCTGTTGCCTTGCAATTGGGTGGCAGTGAACCGGATAAGCTCGCGCAAGCGGCAAGGCTGGGCGAAGATTTTGGTTATGATGAAATGAATTTGAATGTGGGTTGTCCGAGTGATCGCGTGAAATCCGGCCGTTTTGGTGCGTGTTTAATGTTGGAACCTGCACAGGTGGGTGACTGTGTGCTTGCGATGAAACAGGCAGTGAAGATACCTGTGACCGTGAAATGCCGCATTGGTGTGGATGATCACGATTCTTATGAAGCCTTGACGCATTTTATTCGTCTGGTGAGTGAAGCCGGTTGTGACGTATTTATTATTCATGCGCGAAAGGCCTGGTTAAATGGATTAAGCCCGAAACAAAATCGCGACATTCCGCCGTTGCAGTATGAAACCGTGCATGCGATCAAGCGGGATTTTCCGCATTTGACGATTGTGATTAATGGCGGGATTAAACAGACGGCTGAGATCGAAGCGCAATTGAACCATGTCGATGGCGTGATGATCGGGCGCGAGGCGTATTCCAATCCCTGGTGGCTGGCTTCGATTGAAAGCCGGATTTTTTCCTTTGAGGGAAGTGAGATGAATCCGCGGGAAAGGGTGATTGAAAAAATGCTGCCCTATATTGAAAACCAGTTGAAAAATAACGTTAAATTGTCCAGTATGACACGGCATATTTTAGGCTTGTATCAGGGGCAGAAAGGTGCCAGAATGTGGCGCCGTTACCTGAGCGAGCAGGCTCACCGGCCAAACGCTGGCATTGAAATCATAAACGAGGCATTAGCACATGCACGGAGTATTGTATAAGATTGCAGACCCGGTGGGTCTCATTGGTGTGATTCTGTTATTGATTGCTTATTTTTTCCTGAGCACGGGCCGCTGGCTGTCGGACAGTCTGACCTATCAGGTGTATAACCTGCTGGGTGCCGTGATGATTCTGTATTCGCTCTGTTTTCACTGGAATCTGTCATCCTTCGTCATTGAAGTGGCGTGGGTGATGATCAGCCTGATCGGGATTGCTCGTATTCAGGCGCGAAGAAGGGTTGAGTGAAAAGAACAGGCGGGCGTCGACTGAGGATATGCCTGTAACTATTTGATTATACAGGGAAATTTGTATTCCGCGACTCGCGCCGCCCAGCCGGTTTTTTGTAACATATTGATTATACTGAAGTTTTTATTTTTCCCTTCTTTGGCGATTTTGACCCAAAAAATCCTATCTACATGATTAATAACGAATTTTCGGCATTGTTATGCAGTTAAATGGTTGTGGAGAGATGAAGCCCTGAACTGGGGTTGTGTTATGTATAAATGCTGCTTAGGACGCCTTCCTCCTCCGGGGGAAGGTGGCCGAAGGCCGGATGGGGGGATCAAAAATGCAAGACAATAATGCATTAAAAAATAGAGCACGGTTGTTACGCAAAAATATGACAATGGCAGAAAAAAAATTATGGAGCCAACTGCGACATAAAAACCTCTCTGGTATACGGTTTCGCACTCAGGTTGTCATTGGAAATTACATTGCTGATTTTGTTTCCTTCGAGCCAAAAATAATTATCGAAGTGGATGGATCACAACATCTTGATCAGGCAGATTATGATTTAAAAAGAACAGCCTATCTTGAATCGATTGGGTATAAAGTATTGCGTTACTGGAATAATGACGTATTGGGAAATATGGAAAAAGTTCTCAATGATGTCTGGGGGCATTGTTTTGATCCCCCCATCCGGCCTTCGGCCACCTTCCCCCGGAGGAGGAAGGCGTCCTAAGCAGCATTTATACATAACACAGGTTATTTTATTTTGTTCATTTTTTTGAGGAGTTCTCAGCCCTGACAGTCGCGGCTCGGATAGGCTACTCTAGCCAATTCGATTTGCAACAGAATGCGCATCGAGATCCTTTTGACAATGTCCCTCGTCTTTCATTTCCAATTGAGAGTGATCATGAGGACAATCGTCCGGAATTTGTTTGAAGAGCCTGTGTAAAGAACTTTTTTCTTGCGTGAAATACTGTAGAGTCGCCCGGTTCAGTTCTTTTCTGACAATAGAACAGGTTGCAGGATTTTTCATTCCTAAAACATCCACATAATCCAGAATGATTTGTAAAAGACTGTCTGGCATTATTCCAAGATGTGTTTTTAATTCGATGGACGTGGCGTCATACATCTGGAATCGGATTAAATATGTCAAATATTGACTACCATCCACATGATACAGGCCGCGATTGTCTAAAATGTCTTTAATTTCTTTTTCCTCCTTGTTCGTTATTGCCCCCAATTTTTTATTGAGACAATAAAGACCGGATACACAGGCTATCGACAGCATGCAGGGCACAAAAATGAGAACAAAAATAGAATAAATTTCTCCAATATCCTTGCCACGCATTTCTTTTAATACACTGCAAAGATTACGCATAATCGGGATGCAGACAGCTGGTAATTGTTCGATGAGTTGTTCTGCATAAAACTTGTCACAAGTGTCAAGCGCGCCCATCATACAATAATCTTCTTGTGTGAGGAGCATATTATTCTCAGAGGAAACTCTCTGACTGCTATAGCAATTTATGGTCACTTCAGGATGATGCCAATAGGATTCTTCCGGACAATCGGACGCATTGTATTCTGCATAATACAGCTGGCGTAAAAGTTCCAGGTTGGCATATTGATCGACCCGAGGCATGTAGTATTCCGGCCACATGATTCCAAACGATGACCCGGCGATGACGAGTACAAAAGCAGTGGTGATGCTTTTTTTATGTCGATTTGTGAAATCTGCACATTGATTAAACCGGCTTCTTCTTCGCAGTTTGTTTAAAACAGGTTTAAGTTCCGGTATGTTGGGTTTGGTTTTTGCAGACGCGATCGCAATCATGACGTTGCCAGTGGTATTCCCGGGTTGTAATAAAGGCTCGTCTGGTAAAGATTGATCTGCGTCCGTTGGCGGGGTTGGTTGTGTGTGTTGACTCAGCATGCTTACCTCGAATTATTATAATAGTATTATAGTTAAACCTGAACATGTGAAAAAGACCACAGCACTCTATCAATCTAACCAATAAAGGCCATGATTCGATTCGCAACAGCGTTTGCATCGAGACCCTTTCGACAATGCCCCTTGTCTTTAATTTTCACGCGAGAATGATCATGCGGACAATTCGCCGGGATTTGTTTGAAGAGCCTGTGTAAAGTTTTTTCTTGCGGGAAATATTTTAGAGTCGCCTTGTTCAGTTCTTTTCTGACAATAGAACAGGTTGCAGGATTTTTCATTCCTAAAACATCCACATAATCCAGAATGATTTGTAAAAGACTGTCTGGCATTATTCCAAGATGTGTTTTTAATTCGAGAGACGTGGCGTCATACATCTGGAATCGGATTAAATATGTCAAATATTGGCTACTAGCCACATGATACAGGCCGCGATTGTCTAAAATGTCTTTAATTTCTTTTTCCTCCCTGTCTGTTATTGTTCCCAATTTTCTATTGGTACAATAAAGACCGCATATACAGGCCACAGACAGCATACAGGGTACAAAAATGAGCAATAGAACAGAAAGCATTTCTGCCACTTCCTTGTCATTAATCTCTCGTAATACACTACAAAGATTATGCATCACCGGGATGCAAACAGGCGGTAATTGTTCGATGAGTTGTTCTGGATAAGGACTGTCACAAGCAATAAGCGAACCCGTCAGACAATAATCTTCTTGTGTAAGAAGCAGGTTATCTACAGGAGCGATTTTTCCTTTTTCGTCGACTAAACAATCTATAAAAACTTCAGGATGATGCCAATAAGATTCTTCCGGACAATCGGATGCGTTGTATTCTGCATGATACAATTGCCGCAAAAATTCCAGATTGGCAAATGTATCGACCAGAGGCGCGTAGTGTTCTGACCACATGACCCCAAAAGATGACCCGGCAATGACGAGAACAAAGGCAGCGCCTATTTTGCTTGCATGTCGATCTGTGTAATCTGCACATCGATTAAATCGGCTTTTTCTTTGCAGATTTTTTAAAACAGGTTCAAGGTCCGGTGTTGGGGGGTTGGGTTTTGCAGGCGCGATTGCAACCATTATATTGGTGGTATTGCCAGATGATGAATGACCTGATTTTTCATCATATTCTTCTAATAAAGGTTGCGCTGCACCTAATGCATTGATTGAGGATGATCGTTGGTTCAGCATAGCGAATAGCCTAAATCGAATAAAATTAGACCATATTATATTTTAATGAATAAAATTAATCAACCCGGTTCATCATCCGACGCATCCGGCAGCGGTGCATTATCCCCCGGAATACGATGCGATTCATCTGCCCACGCGCCCAAATCAATTAATTTGCAACGGGGCGAACAAAAAGGTCGTGCAGGATTGTCTTCTCGCCATGTGTTTTTTGCATTGCAGCGTGGGCAGACAATGTCTTCTTTTTTTATTTTTTGTGAGAGAGCGTTTTTCATAAAATGGGTTATGACGTGCAGTAAGTTAGCCAGAAAGAAATGTTATGTTGATATTGCGCAGCGCGCTCCTGAATCGTCGGCGCATAAAAACGAATACTCAAAAAATGGCGGCCAAGGCTGATTTCCGGATACGCGACAATGTCTTTCGGGACCATCACACGAATCAGACGCAAGTTTGTTTGCGGATCCAGTAATTCCTGATGAAATCCATTGGACGCTGTTTTTTGCTGCGTTTTGCTTTCTTCACGAACCAGTTTCAAAATCAAATCATTCGTCAGACGAATTTTATTGAATTCAGCCAGCCATGACTTGACTGTTTCAAGCCGTTTTTCAGCCGGTTGTTGCAGCCAGTAATGATAGACCGGAATATCAAAATTGCATCCACCACCCGGGGTCGCCAGGTGAAGGCGCAGTGTGTTTAATAATTCAATTTCCCGTAAGTGTTGGCCGAGTCGCCCGCTGCTTTCAATCAGCCAGCGACCCAGTTCATCCAGTTGCTTTAAAAGATTGCTCAATTTGACATGATCAATTTCAGGTGTTTTTTCGAGTTTCGCAAGCAGTTGCATTTGATGGGTGAGTTCTTTCGCGAGCTTGGCTTTTAAATCGGGTCGTTCCAATAATTGCAGAATATCAATAATCAGCGCAATAATGCTGCGCGTGCCAAAAATGGACGTATCCCTTACCTGATGATCGACCTGAAAAAATAATTGTTCGAGCCTGAGACAAACCCGGATTAATTCGTTCAACGGCTGTTCATATGTGATGACGTTTTCAATCATGTTTATTCACATGTTTATTCAAATTTATTCAAAGGGTTATTGAATGGGTCAGGTTAAATTTATGCAATAATAACATGATTTTTAAGGGTTTGTCCTGGAATTATTCTTTAAATGCGGTACATTTTTTTGGCGCCGCCTGGAATGAGGAGATGCTGCTAAAGTGGCTCCCTGGTATGCTTTCCTCTTCCGGAGTCAGGGATGCGCAATTTACATTTGACCTCTATCCGTGCGTCACCCCGGAACGTTTTCCTCTTCCAGGGTCAGTGAATGTGCAATTTAAATTTGCTCTCTATCCGTGCGTCATCCCGCGACGCTCTTTAAGCGGGACCCAGCGTTTTTTTTCATTATTATCATTAAAAAATGCTTTTAAAGGCGCTGGGTC
>DATIJJ010000088.1:0-1558 GCA_035478795.1 Gammaproteobacteria bacterium
CTTCAAGCGGGACCCAGCGCCTTTCTTATATTGGATTGATTTAAAGGCGCTGGGTCCCGCTTGAAGAGCGTCGCGGGATGACGCACGGATAGAGGTCAATTTAAAAATGAAGAGAAATTCAATGCAGAAAAAATCATTTAACACTTTTTTAATTTTTTGGACCGGTCAACTGATTTCAGGCATTGGCAGCGGTCTGACCGGCTTTGCGCTCGGCATTTATGTCTTTCAGAAAACACACTCTGCAACGTACTATTCACTCGTTTTGCTCACCAGTTTTTTGCCGTCGTTATTATTAAAACCGATTGGCGGGACGCTTTCTGATCGCATGGATCGTCGTTTGTTGATGATCATGGGTGATCTCGGTTCAGCTGTTGGCGTACTGTTTATCGTCATGATGATGTATGCCGGGAATGATTCACTGTGGGTGATTTATGCTGGTACGTTCATCAGTTCTATTTTTGTGGCTTTTCAAAATCCGGCGTACAAGGCATCGATTACGGATCTGGTAGAAAAGGATTTCTACACCAAAGCGAGTGGTTTGATGCAGCTCGCAGAATCATCGCGTTATCTGGTCTCACCGATTATTGCGGGATTTTTGATGAAATGGGTGGACATTAAACTCATTTTAATGCTGGATGCCGCCAGTTTTTTAATCGCCATTTTGTGTGTTTTTCGAATTCAGAAAAGCGCATCATCAGACACCACACACGAAAAAAAGCATTTTTTACACGATCTCGCAGAAGGATTTTTTTATCTTTTCCGAAATCAGGCTGTGTTTGTTCTGATCTCGGTCATTTCTGTTGTTACTTTTTTTGTGGGGATTTTTCAGGCGCTTCTTGGGCCCATGATATTATCTTTTAGCGATGCAAAAACGCTCGGCATTATCATGACGGTGTCGACCACAGGCATGCTGATTGGTGGTCTTTTTCTCGGTGTATTTGGAAAAAGTCAGCGGAAGATGCCGATTGTGTCGGCGAGTCTTGTTTTCAGTGGGACAGCGCTCATCTTGCTCGGATTAACGACCAATATTTATTGGATTACTTTTTTTGGATTTTTATTTTTTCTCGCACTCCCGTTTTTAAACACGAGTCTTGATGTGCTGGTTCGACAGGAAGTGGATAATACGATGCAAGGACGCGTGTGGGGCATGATTTCGCTGATTTCCCAATTGGGTCTTGTGATGGCATTTGCCTCGGCAGGTTATCTGGCTGATCATGTTTTTAATCCCTGGTTGCTGAAACCCGCGGGTGTTATCTCGCAAGCGGCGGGGATTCTGGTTGGAACTGGTTTAGGTAGAGGAATCGCGTTCATGTTTGTGTTGTCCGGCATCCTGATTGTGATGACAGCAATCATTATCAGTCAGTTAACGGTGTTGAAAAAGCTGGATGCGCATCGAGACACTGAAAACCCGGTCATCGAGGATCCGACCTAACAATCAGTATTGGGAATCATTAAGTCAGCAAAAAGGAAATGGAAAGTTAATTTACGCAGGTAATCAAAATTTTCATCGAAATGATATAGATATTTTGGGTTGGCAACATATCGATTCGATCACACA
>DATIJJ010000089.1:0-37479 GCA_035478795.1 Gammaproteobacteria bacterium
CTCCCTGACGGTCGCGGCTCGGATAGCAATATAACGTATCCAGGACTGCAATTAATTAGCCGTCACCGTCGCCTTCGTACAACTCGCATCCATCGTAACCTTGCCATTTTGCTTGATCAGCGCAGCCAACTGTTTGCAAGCACCCGTTGGAACAGAGGGCACCGTAATGTCATAACCATTCGCACTGCCATTTTCCACACCCATCTCACCACCCCACCCGGAAGAAGGCATTTTATTCCCCGGCATGTAAGGCGTAACATCGGCTGGCCCAATTTTCTCATAGGTACCTTGTGAGGAAAGATAATTCTCACCCGCCGCCACAATCGCTGTAATATTATTCAAGGTAGAAGCCACTTTTTGATTGGTCGTGGCAGACTGGTAATATCGAATGGACATCACGACCACCATCGCCGCAATGGCCAGAACCAACATGATTTCCAAAAGAGTAACACCCAACATCGTCCTGAAAGACTTTTTCATCATGCGTATTTTCCTTATCAAAAATTATTCTGACATCACTCACGTTCCGCGTGATGACGCTTGCAGTTTTCTCGCTTAAGAGTACTATTTCTCCTCCATTGAAGCAAGGGCATCCCATGACAGACCGACTGCAAGCCGTTGAAATCAATCCATCCCGCACCCCCATCGGCACGGTCATCTGGTTGCATGGGCTGGGCGCCGATGGCCATGATTTTGCACCGCTCGTGCCGGAGCTTCAATTACCAGAAACCCTGCCGCTGCGTTTTGTTTTTCCGCATGCGCCCCCCATACCGGTTTCGATCAACAATCAATTTGTCATGCCCGCCTGGTACGATATTCTGTCACTCTCTGTCGAACGGCATGCCGATCAGGCCGGAATTGAGTTATCGACGAAAAAAATCGCTCGGCTGATTGAACACGAAAAAACCCTTGGGATGTCGACTGAAAAAATCGTCCTCGCCGGATTTTCACAAGGCGCTGTGATGGCTCTCACAACCGGGATCACCTCGCCGGATAAACTCGCAGGCATTATTGCACTTTCCGGTTATTTACCACATGAAGAAACGGTACTGAAACAGGCCTCCCCGGCCAACCGATCCATTCCCATTTTTTTGGCTCACGGGACAACCGATACCGTCGTACCACCCGCACTCGGCGAGCATGTTTTTCGTTTTCTTGAAAAAAATCAGTTCCCGGTCGCATGGCATGCCTACGCAATGCCGCATACCGTGTGCCCGGAAGAAGTGCGGGATATTTCAGCCTTTTTACAACAGATTTTTACAGCCTGACTTTTATTACAAATTGATTACATCACGCCTCGCCCTCTTTTTTTAAATGTCGTTCAAGGGTATTTATATCCTTAAGAGGAATACAAAAAGAGGATAACGTCATGAGTTTCATCAGTTGCATAAAAGCGATAGGCCTTTTTCTTAAACGTGCAAAAAACCTGCTTTACTACAAGGCTGTCGGAAGCGACATTCCTGCTGTGCCAGCGAAGCAAGAAAAGGATGAGGACGTCAGCTACTCCGTTTTGGAGTCAATCGATGAAAGCCCGGTTGCTCCCAAACAGGGTAAAATAATACCCTGGTTGTCGAGAAACAAATCGAATCTCTTGAACAATTCCGTATTTGCGATACGCGGCAGAATAGAGCCCGTCAGAAAAGTCGCCTCCGCTCCGGTTATTACACCGAAACTGGCAAGAAGAAGACCTGCCCTGTGTAGTAACGGTTAATCAAACAGGTAACTCAAGCCGATGGAATATAAATTCAACGTTCCCGTCTTGCTGTTACCTTTCGCGCGTTGCCACTGAAGATTCGCAGCCAACATCGGCAGGAACGAATAATCTGCACCCAAACCAAAGTAATAGCCATTCACATTATTGGACCCGGTCGTGACAACAATCCCGTTCGCCGCCGCATACGCCGTATTGCTCGCCTTCACATTCGAATTCAAATGCGCGATACCTAATTTTGCAAATAATTCCGCACCCGTATCACCAATCGGTAACAAAGGCCGCGCTGCAATATCATACGAATAATAACGGGTTGTCGCGATTTTAGTGCCATTCACCTTGGACGTCGTGTTGGCATATTTGGTGTAACCGACTTCTGCTGCGAAAAAAGGCATGAACTTGTAACCGACATTCAAATTCCCGGCAATCCCGGACGTGGTTAACGAACTGCCCGGAGCAAAATTGGCATCACTCACTTTCGAGCTGCCCCCGTTCGCTTCCACAAACCAGCCCATCGGCAGAGGGGCTACTGCCTTCGCAGATGTTATGGCAGACAGCATCAAAACACCCATCGTTGTCAGCGTTATTTTTTTAATATCACTCACTCGACTCTCCTGAATTCATAGCCTGAATTAATAAAAGTTATACATCACGCCGATTTTGAACTGATTATCCCGCGCAGAAATGCTGTTATTAAATGCGGTAAAGGAATTGTAGGTCACGTAATCATATTCACCACGCGCGCTCCAGGATTCATTTAAATCGCCCTGAACGCCTACACCAAACTGTCCACCACCCACATTGGTCTGACTTAAGTTGGAACCGGCACCGGCAGGCGGAATGGTTTGATGCAGAACGAATAACGAACGGATGATCCCGGCGCGTAAATAAATCATCCCGGCGTCATTGAATTTAAGACCCGGCATCAAACTGCCGCCATAACTGTATTTCATGCGGAGGCTAGCCTGGGAGGTAGCGTGTGCCGAAATATTGATGGTCTTGCTGCTGGTGCCGGTCGAACTGTAATTGCCGAATAGTTCCGTGTTGACAACAAATTTGGGCGCAAGCGTCCATCGTAATCCGGCGAAAAGCCCGCCCAGCGCGCCATTGGAATTGAATGTCGTTTTGACGCCGGTCACATCCTTCAACTTCCATTTGCCGGTGTCATAACCGAGCTCACCCCCGAAATAGGGCAACATCGTGTCGGCGAGTGCCGCCGTCGAACTGATCCATAAAATAACGGCGGTGGTTCCAATTTTTTTAAACATCCTGTGACTCCTGTCCATGCTGACATTAAAAGTTAGCTGCAATTTTACCGTCTTGCGTTTTTTTTACAACGGCTTATTTTGTGCGCGCCTTATACGGCACAAACACTTCATTCAATTGTTGGCTCACGCGAATGAACGTCGTGCGCTTGGATAATTCCTTCAGGCGTTGCGCACCGACATACGTACAGGTCGAACGAATGCCGCCTAAAATATCCAGTATGGTCTCCTTCACCGGCCCGCGATAGGGCACATTGACGGAGCGGCCTTCGCTCGCGCGATAATGCGCGACACTGCCGTGGTATTTTTCCATGGCTTCCGATGAACTCATGCCATAAAAACGTTTAAATTTCTGGCCGTGCTCTTCGATGATTTCACCCAGACACTCATCATGCCCCGATAACATGCCACCCAGCATGACAAAATCAGCACCTGCCGCAAACGCTTTCGCAACATCCCCAGGCGATGTGCACCCGCCATCTGCGCAAACATGACCACCGAGACCGTGTGCCGCATCCGCACATTCAATAATGGCGGATAATTGCGGATAACCGACGCCGGTTTTTTCACGTGTCGTACAAACCGAACCCGGACCAATACCAATTTTTACAATATCCGCACCGGATAAAATCAATTCTTCGACCATCTCACCCGTCACCACATTGCCCGCCATAATGACCTTGTCGGGATACGTGTTACGCAAACGTTCCAGGAATTTAACGAAGCGTTCTGTGTAACCGTTGGCGACATCGAGACAAATCATCGGCACATCAACGACTTTCATGATCTCCTGCAGTTTCTCAAATTCACGCTCGGAAATGCCGATGGAAACAAGGGAGGAAGCAAGCGCCTCGGGATGTTTTTCCGCAAACTGTTTCCAGTCGGGGGCTTCATGAAATTTATCCATGGCGGTCAGCAACCCATGTTCCGCCAGCGCGCACCCCATGGCAAACGTGCCCGTGTGGTCCATATTGGCCGCAATGACCGGTATACCACGCCAGGTCACGCCGGAATCGCGAAAACGGAATTCCCGCTCGAGCGCCACCTCTGACCGGGATGTCAGGACGCTTCGTTTGGGACGAATCAACACATCCTTGAAATCCAGCTTCACATCATTTTCAATACGCATTATTCACACCCTCTTGATATTTCCGCAAACAGGCAAAATAAAAACCATCCATACCGTGCATTCCAGGCAAAATCTGTCTGCCGACAGCACATTCCTTTCCAAACGTTGCCCTGATTTTTTCGATCCTTGCATCCGGATGGGTTGTCAAAAAAGCCTCGACCACCCGGGCATTTTCCAAAGCATAAACAGAACAGGTCACATAAACAAGCAACCCGCCCGGCTTCAAGGTCGGCCATAATGCCGTGAGCAAGCGGCCCTGCTCTTTCGCCAGAGCCGGAATATCCGCCGCCCGACGCAGCCATTTGATATCCGGATGACGACGGATGACCCCACTCGCCGAACAAGGTGCATCCAGTAAAATACGGTCGAACAATACACCATCCCACCAGGTATTGATATGCCCGGCATCCGCCAGAACGAGGTCCGCTACAAGGTGCAACCGCGCGAGGTTCTCACTCACCCGATTGAGGCGTTTTTCATCCCTGTCGACTGCAATCAGTTTTTGAAGCCGAGGCGTTCGTTCCAGAATATGCGTGGTCTTGCCACCCGGTGCGGCACAGGCATCGAGCACTCGCTGGCCTGGTTTCACATCGAGCAATTCTCCCGCGAGTTGTGCAGCCCCATCCTGCACCGATATCTCGCTCTGGAGAAATCCGGGAAGATCTGCCACCTCACACGGTTTCGTGAGCGTGATGCCTGCCTCTGTTTCCTGAATCGCTTGCGCTATCATCCCGTTTGCTGTCAATTTTTCAAGGTATTTTTCCCGCGTTATTTTAGCGAGATTCACGCGCAGGGAAAAAGGCGGATGCTGATTATTGGCTGTTAAAATCGCCTGCCAGTCATCCGGCCAATCTTTTTTTGTGAAATCGATCATAAAGCCAGGATGCGAATAAAAAGCGGTTTCATCTTTTTCAATCTCTCGATTGATTATTTCTGCCTCGCGCAGATAATGGCGCAATACCGCATTGACCAACCCTTTCGCCCACGGTTTTTTTAACGCCCGAACGGCATTGACCGTTTCAGCAACGGCTGCATGTGTTGGCACACGCATGTCCATCAATTGATACAACCCCACCCGCAATAAACAATCAATATCCTGATCGCGGGGCTTGATCGGATTATCCAGACATTTTTTTAAAACCGCATCGAGACGAAAATACCCGCGACACACGCCATAACACAAAGCCTGCAACAAAGCTTCATCACGCGCATCTTTCCACTTCATGACGCGTTTTGATAAGGCATCGGACAGCGAAGCACCTTCCATCACATCACAAAGAATCGTTGCAGCCATCGCTCGCACATTCATTTTAATAAGTGACCCGTCGAAAAAAGAGATGACCGCGCGTTTAAAATATCCAGAACCGGCAACGGTTTACCATTTGGCAATTGAATTTTTAATAATCGCAACAGACCCTCGCCTGTCGCCACATCGATGCCTGCTTTGGACACACGCACGATTTCACCCGGCGCGGCATCGGTTTTTTGAGACAAAATTTCTGCGCGCCAGATTTTAAGGAGTTGGCCGTCGCACTGCGTCTCGGCCGAAGGCCATGGATTAAAGGCGCGAATTTGACGATCCAGTTCAATGGCGGGACGCTGCCAATCCAGTTTTGCTTCATTTTTTGAAAGCTTATGGGCATAACTCGCCAGTGCATTATCCTGTTTTTCAGGCGAAAGGGAATCCCTGTTTTGAAGTGTGTTCAGGAGAGCCTCGCTACCAAGAACCGCCAGCCGATCATGCAAGGTCGCACTGGTTTCATCCGCATGAATGGGACATTCCACTTTATAAAGCATGTCTCCGGTGTCAAGTCCCTCATTCATTTGCATGATCGTCACACCGGTTTTCGTATCCCCCGCCAGTATCGCCCGCTGGATCGGCGCCGCACCGCGCCAGTGTGGCAATAAAGAAGCATGAACATTGATACACCCGTAAAGTGGCGCCTCCAGAACAGGGGGCGGCAATAATAATCCATACGCCACCACCACCATGATATCCGCCGACAGTGCAGCCAGTTTTTTTTGTTCCACTGCATCACGCAAGGTTTCAGGTTGATACACCGGAATATTTTTTTCCATCGCCAGTTTTTTGACAGGACTTTCTGCAAGCTTTTGACCACGCCCGGCTCGTCGATCCGGTTGCGTATAGACAGCAACCACCTCGTGTCCTGCCTCGATTAATGCCGATAAGGAATGAACAGAAAATAACGGCGTGCCCGCAAAAATGATCTTAAGTTTTTTTTTTGAACCCACTCACTCTTCCTCTATCTTTTATCTTTCACTCGCCAGCAACAATCCTTCCCGATAATACTTTGCAGCAGAAGCCATATCATCCAGCGCTTCGAATAATTTTCCATACGCCATGTAAGTTTCTGGCATCGCGGCCAGTTTTAGACTGTCATCGAGATAACTACGCGCCTTGCCCCATACCTGACAATCAAGACACAACCGACCCAACGTTAAAAATAGAACGGCCTGGTGCGGATACAACTTTAACCATTTCTCAGCCTGCGCCAGTTGTTTTTTAGGATCACGTCCCATGATCTCACCATAAAATTTAACGAGATCCGACTCCCATGTTTTTTTGACTGTCCGGTTGATCAGTTCCAGCGCTTCCTCGGCGGCATCCGGATACGAGACAAGATACTGCACGTAATGAGACACCACCTGCGGATTTTTTTCCATCCGGCGCGGCAGAGTTGCCCACAACTCGCGACAATTTTTCAATCCATCCGGTTTGTTTGCCGCCGCATTGAGCAATTCCTGATAGACCTTCTGTTCCAGCTGATCCATTTGTTCCAGCGTAAAAATTTTCGCTCTTCGTAACGATGGAAGCAATTTCAATAAATTTTTCCAGTCGGCAAGCCGCACATATAATTTTTCCAATAATTTTAAAACCACCGGCTGTAACGGGGACACCGTACGCAAATGATGAAGGGTTGCCAGCGCCTGCTCAAGCTGCCCCTGATTAAATTGCAATTGCGCCTGGGTCAATCCGATCGCCATGTCGGCCTGGGGCGCAAGATCATGCGCCTGGTGGAGATACATATCACGCTTGTCATAGGCACCTCGCTCGTGAGCGGCTTTTGCAGCGGCCAGATAATTGATGAGCGGCGCATCCGACTGATCAATCCCTTCCAGAAGGTCATTTTCTGCATGACGCCAACGTCCTTCAATCAATTCCAGCAATCCGCGATTGGTCTTGCTATACGCCTTGTTTTTGCGACGCCAGCGCAACCAGTTTCGCCAGCGATAAAAAGAATTATCGACACCATCAATCAATCGAACCATAAAATACAAGGCGACCATGACTGCAATAAAAGCAACGATCGCAAACCAGAGCGGCATTTCAGCCGACCAATGATGATACGTAATGAGTACCAGACCCGGATCTTTCGCCACGCGTAATCCGAGCCACACAGACAGAATGAAAATAACAATGAATAGCACAAATCGCCGCATGGCCTCTCCTTATTTGCCCGCGTTATTTATGTAAGTTTGCAAGGCCTGCAGCGAACCTGTCAAAGCAGGCACACCCGGGCGCACCTCCACGGACTGCAATTCCGTGAGTGTTTGCACGCATTGTTTTGTGATCGGGGAATCCGGCATCGCGTACCGTTTTATCCAGTCCAGTGCTTGCCTCAAACTGGAACGATAAATATCCGGCTGCCGATGCAACAAGGCCCACCGGGCTGTTTCCAGCTCGGCCTGTAAATTCTGGTATAAAAACAATTGCTGGTCAGGTGCAATAAACGGCGGTGCATCGGGCACATTTTTTCGAACAATCACAATCCGCTCGAGTGCAAGACGCAGGGAGTGAAGCCCACGACGCCACCAGGGCAATTGCGGATTATTGGCATCCACGCCCGGTGTGGGCGAAAGACTCGGAAGGGGTGCCACCAGCGGCAATTTATCGATCTGTCCATTCAATGCCGAAAGGCGCGCATAGATTCCCGGCACATCGACAGCGGGCACGCCTTGCAGCGCCATTTCGTCTGCTGCGAGCGCCTGACGCACAGGATACATCTTCGGATCCGTAAGCGTTGCCATCTCCTGATCCGCTGATCGTAACCATTTGATGGCCATCGGAATATTACTTTCATACTGCAGACTGTCGTTCGCCATTTTAACGCGGGAGAAAATTTCATTCATTAAAATATCATCCCGATTAGTCCGCTGGTTTTTTTGAAGGTCTGCAATCGACTGCGATTGCGTTTTCAATACGACATTGATTTCATCGACTGCTTTTTGTGAAGCCACTGTACGGTTTTCTGCGTCCGTGATCAGCGACTCAGCCTGACTCAGGCGATCCGTCAAATGGGTCAATGCTATCACCACACGGTGATTGACAACAACGAGCGCATAACTTGCCACGAGAATCACGGCAACCAGAACACTCATCGCTACAGCGGAAAACAAAATGCCCGTATTTCTCCAAAAAAAAGACGATCGTTTTTGTTTTTGCCCCGTCTGCAAAGGCGTCGTTTGATTGCCGTTATCTGACATGGCCCTTTCCTTTTATGCTGTAAAGTGTCTGGATAATCGCCTCATCACTGGCATTATCCGCCAAAAAAATGGTCTGAAACCCGACTGTTTTCGCAAGATCCACCAGGCGTTGACTGACCACAATGAGCGTCATATCAGTCAGCATGGCCTGATTTTCAGGGCCCACTATCGCCATCAAATTATGCAGGCTTTCGAAGGAGGTGCAAACTGTTATATCAATCTTTTTTTGCCGGATCTTTTCAACCGTTTGGTGAATATCATTGTAAACCGGGACCACCCGTCGATAGACAGGTAACTGTTCGACAATCGCACCGCGTGCTGCAAGCGTCCTTGCAAGCGTATCACGACCGCCTTCACCCGAAACCCGTAAAACCGTTTGCTGTTCCATCCGGCTAAAAACCGGGAGAGCAAGCAACCCTTCACTCGTCCAATGCGTCTTTGGATAAATCACATCCTGCACACCGGCTACTTGCAATAAGGCTGCCGTACTCTGACCCACGGCTGCAATCCGTGTCGTTTTTGCAAGCGTGCCGAGCTTCGGCAAGCCATATTCAACTGCCCGCGGACTGATGAAGATCACCCAGTCATACGCATCGGTATTATTGAGACTCACGACTTCTTTTGATGAAGGAGCAAACTCGATAACAGGCAGGTACACGGTTGAACCGCCGAGCTGCCTGATTTTCTCACACAAACGCTCGCCTTCCGGATAAGGACGTGTGACCAGAACACCCATGTTGTCGAGATCAGGCATCGATGGCATCCAGAAGGGGTCTTGCACCCTGCCGCACTAATTCTTCTGCAACGGCAACCCCCAATGTATCCGGTGCCAGCGCACTGCCCGTTAATTCTGCACGAAGCAGAACAGTACCACGAGGATTGGCCACAAGACCCCGCAATCTCAATTGATCATCTTGCCATTCTGCGTAAGCGGCAATGGGAACATGGCATCCGCCCCCCAGATGACGACACATCGCACGTTCTGCCAATACGCATGACCGGGTACGCCCGTCATTCAATGGCGCAATCCGTTCGAGGGTTTCCTGATCATCCACCCGGCATTCGATCCCGAGGACCCCCTGACCCGCCGCCGGTAACATCTCATCCAGTGTCATGAATGACCGGATCCGATCAGAAAGCCCCAGTCGTTTCAGGCCCGCTGCGGCCAGGATAATCGCTGCATACTGACCTTCGTCCAGTTTCGATAATCGTGTCTGGATATTGCCACGCAAAAAATGCGTTTCAAGCTGTGGCTGACTGGCCAATAACTGACTTTGCCGACGTAAACTGGATGTCCCGACCATGGCCTTCTCCGGTAAATCACGCGCGGATGAATAGTGATTCGAAACAAACGCATCGCGTGGATCTTCCCGTTCAGACAGGGCACCGATACACAATCCTTCGGGCAATACCATGGGCACATCTTTCATGGAATGAACCGCAATGTCTGCCCGCCCGTCAAACAGGGCTTCTTCCAGTTCCTTAACAAACAAACCCTTGCCGCCCACTTTATACAATGGCATGGATAACAATTGATCCGCCGACGTGGTCACGCCAAGCAGCGTCACGGCAAGCTTCGGATGATTTTTTTCGAGTTGGGTCTTGACCCACGTGGCTTGCCACAGTGCGAGGGGACTTTCCCGGGTAGCAATCACCAGTGTCTTTTTCTTCATACATCAACTCTTTCTCGGCATTATCGCGGCGTATTCTAACAGAAAACCCTTTGAGGGCGCTCTGTTTTACGTCAGAATAAGGCCAGCCTTTTGAGGAACTTTTTATGACACAACCCTTGCCGGATCAAGACGATCTGATTTATCGCGAAATGATGACACACATTCCCCTCTTCACCCACAGAAACCCCGAAACCGTGGCCATCATGGATGAAAACAACCCTGGTCTCGCTGAAGAAGCGCTCAAACATAAAACCGTCCGGACGATCTGGCAACGAAAGACATCCGCAGATGAAAGGTTAAACGATTCCCGCATCCAGGTTTTTAATAATGACCCGGATGATTTTTTTTCCCAAATAAAAAAAGAATCCCTCGATATTCTGATTATTGGCGATCTTTGGAAAAAAAATGTGGCGGATTGCCTGAATGCCTTGCATGCAGATGGATTCTACATTCAGTTATGTGAATCGTCTCATGATCTCGCTGCCTTAAAAAATCATCAGCAGATACTTCGATCGGCCGGATTCAGCGATGTGTTACCACTCAATTTTCCAGGTGCCGCCGGTTGGCGTACGGCGATGATGGCGGTAAAAGAAGGCACCATCAGACATCCACGCGAAAAAGATATTTTTAATAAATCCTTTTCGACCCATTATTATAATCTGGACATGCACAGGGCCGCATTTGCCCTGCCTGAATTCATGCGCACGGAACTGGCTTGAGAGGCTATATGAAAAAACCTGATTTTTTAAACGACCTTCGCAAAAAATTGTTGGACGCATTACCAGACAGCGCAGAAACTTTCAAAAAAGATATCGAAAAAAATTTTCGCGTCGTGCTGCAAAATGCGTTTACCAGACTCGATCTTGTCACTCGTGAAGAATTTGATGCGCAGACGAAAGTGCTTGCACGCAGTCGGAAAAAAATCGAAGCACTTGAGAAAAAAGTTGACGAGATGGAAAAAAATAGCAGAGAAAAAAATAAGTAACTGTTCAATATTCCTGAGAAACGTCATTGCGAGGGGCGCCTTATGCAACGAAGCAGAATGGCGAACCTGTTTTTATGAAATTAAATTTACAATTGGCTATTGCATTATTTTTCTATTTAATTCAAGCTGCATGATATTTATTTTTTAAACACGTCGATAGCGACAACCCTGCCAAAGTCTCCTCGTGCTTCTCAAAAGATGCTCTTTAATCTGACCTCAATGCACTTTATAATTTGATTTTTGCATGGCTACATAGACCCGAATTTTTGTTGGTTTATTGATGTTAATTTTTTTAAACGTGTGTGGGAATATAAAATGAAAATTCGACTCCATTACCTGGCAATCATTTTATTGATAATGGCTAACAGATCTTTCGCAGATGACTTTAGTGGTGAATGGATTTGGCCGGATAGTGATTTTTTAAATTCTATTCAGATCAATGTGCGGGATTATAATAATGGGAACAATTTATCTGGACAAGCCAAAAATCGATATGGATTTATTTATATTAATGGTGGATACAATGAGAATAGTATTAGCCTTATATTGAAATCTAACGAGAGAAAAGAGAATTGTCCTTTATGGGTTAATCTAATTGCTTCATGTCAGGATACTGGCTGCACAACAATGCATGGCATATGGTATGACAGTAATCATTTGATGGGCGATCTAACATTAATAAAAAATGATAAAAAATTTTATATCAGCTCTCCATCACCTGGCTCCATTTTTTTAATTGACACACAATCAGCTATGCCCCAACTAAGTTTTACAGTACATAATCCGTATTCGCTAACTTTATTTCAGTGGTCTTTGAAAGTAGGGTTCCATTGGAAGCGTGGAAGAGTGAATGCTAAATTACCTGTTGTAGATACCAATACAAATGATTATGAGCCTGATTTTAGTCAGTGGAAAATTATTGGCGGGAATCTTAATGTAACCGTAAAATATAATCCTTCAAGTCTCGCTAATAAAATTGCTACCGCCAATTATAAAATTTATGGAACAAATCCAGGAAAATCTTTAATTGATCTTGAAATCAATGATCCAATTCTGTCAAAAATTGCATGCGTTGAAAGTGGGTACCGCCAATTTGATGCGCCGCGCGAGAACGGCCATGGGCTGCCTCTTATTGGAGTAGATGAAAAAGGACAAAAAAAAGGAGGTATTGGGATTATGCAGGTCATTTATAAAAAATATACCTCAGAAACTCTTTGGGACTGGCGTTACAACATAAAAGCAGGGATAGATAAATTGAATGATAAACGTAAAAAAGCAGATCGATTATATATTAATGAAAGAGACCGATTAAATGCTGAAAGAAAAAAATCAGGATTGCCTCCCTGTCCTTCAGGTATTCCTTATCCTTTAACGGCTGATCAGCTGACAAGAGAGAGCATTCGTCGATATAATTACGGAGTTGAGTATCGCTGGGAGCCACGTGATGGAAAAAATTGCTCTGGAAAATGGGTTATTTCGCCATCTTGCGTTAGGCATTCTTTAGATGGCTGCGATCCGGATTACGTCAATAAAGTACTACAATGTTCTATCTGAGGAAGTGATAATGTCGATACTCAAAAAAATAGCAACACTCATCCTGGCAATCATCATTTTCTCCCAGCCTGTTTTTGCTTTGGACTCTGACGAAGAAACCCATATCTACCAGGACGTAGAAATAAAAAGTGTTGACAATGAAATAACTCTTTATAAATCCCAATTTATCCAAAACCCTATTCGACCTGATCTTCCAAAAGTTCCAAAAATTTTAGATAAAATAACATCGATTAATATAAATGCATTACATGTACCTGAAGAAGCCTGTTTTGATATTGATGCAACGTTATGCACTGAATATTCAAAAGCTGACAATAGCAAATGCTTTGATAAATGCATAACTGATGGGCCAGACTTTGTGACTTATGACGAAAAAAATGGCATTCTTTTTGTATCCGCACAATCGGATATGGGTGGCACAGGAGGAACGCCTGAATTTATATTTTCTGTTGATCCAACAAAAAATAAAATCAACTATCTTAATACGACTGTATCACCCTATGATGCGCACCTGTCTCCAGACGGAAACAATATTGCATTTGAAAGTGCATGGGGTGACCTTCATATTATGAACACGAAAACAGGTGAGTTAACAGAAATTCCAAATGGAAAAAAATTCAAAAACGAAAAAGGATGCGCGCTGGATTTTATTAAGTGGATAAATGGAAATGAGCTTGAATATAACGAAAACCATTGCAGCAACTATTCAAGAACAGGCGAAAACAAAACATTTAATCTTATAACTCATTCGATTAAATAGTCGCTTTGCCATTCGCCCGAGCACAGAAAATCATTGATAAACACGCCAATATGGACCAACCCAGGCTAAGTCAAAAAGTTGCTGCTTAAAGTGCTGCAAATAACTGCAGCCTGTCACCCAGCAAAATTTTTGCTCACTTTATTCGACTGATCATTATATTTGGCAACACTATGGCCGAATATGATGATATTCGGCTAACGACATGCCGAATATATGGATTTTTAAAGCTTTACAACAATTCATCAAACGATATATCTTTCCTCCCAACCACTCAGACGCAAATGGAATAACCCCAACCCATGAAATCAAACCAGTATAATGCTGAATCGATTGAAGTATTAAGCGGTCTGGAGCCTGTCAGACGGCGTCCAGGCATGTATACAGACACCACCAACCCGAACCATCTCGCACGCGAAGCGATCGATAACAGCGTCGATGAAGCCATGGAAGGGCATGCGTCATCGCTTCAGGTGACACTTTACAAGGATGGGTCGCTCGATGTGACAGACAATGGCCGCGGCATGCCGGTCGATATTCATCCGGAAGAAGGATTGAGCGGCGTCGAATTGATTTTGACAAAATTGCATAGCGGGGCGAAATTCTCGAATAAACAATACCGTTTTTCAGGCGGATTGCACGGGGTCGGTATTTCAGTGGTGAATGCCCTGTCCAAATCGCTCGATGTCCATATCAAACGGGATGGTGCGCTTTATCACATTCAATTTCGGGATGGCGAAAAATCCTCTGAACTCAAAAAAATCGGCACGGTCAATAAACGGGATACCGGCACCAGCATCCGCTTTTTACCGAATGAAAAATATTTTGATTCGTCCCGGTTTGCTGTCAATAAATTGAAACATACCCTGCGTGCGAAAGCCGTTCTCTGCCCGGGCTTGCATGTCTCATTTCATGATGAACACACCGGCGAAACAGAAGAATGGCATTATGAAAATGGATTGCCGAATTATTTGATCGAAGCGATTGGAAACGCCGAACACATTCCGGCAGAACCTTTTGTCGGATCGTTTGCAGGCAATACAGAAGCCGTCGACTGGGCTACATTGTGGCTGCCGGAAGAGGGTGAAATCATTGCAGAAAGTTACGTCAATCTTATTCCGACCCCGCAGGGTGGCACACACGTGAATGGCTTTCGTTTGGGATTATTGGAAGCCTTGCGTGAATTTTGTGAATTTCGAAATTTATTACCACGCGGTGTCAAACTCGCACCGGAAGATATCTGGGACCGTTGCGCGCATATTATTTCCGTCAAACTGCACGATCCACAATTTTCAGGGCAAACAAAAGAACGTTTATCGTCACGCGAATGTGCGAGTTTTGTGTCGGGTGTCGTAAAAGATTCCTTCGGATTATGGCTCAATCAAAATGTGTCAGTCGGTGAAAGTCTTGCGAATTTTGCTATTTTAAATGCACAAAAACGCATGAAAGCCGCACAAACTGTCGTGCGAAAAAAAGTGACATCAGGACCGGCTCTCCCTGGCAAACTCGTCGATTGCACAATGCAGGATGTCAAACGTACGGAATTATTTTTAGTGGAAGGCGATTCGGCAGGCGGTTCTGCGAAGCAGGCGCGCAATCGGGAATTTCAGGCGATCATGCCGCTTCGAGGCAAAATTCTGAATACATGGGAAGTGGATTCCACACAGGTGCTGGCTTCCCAGGAAGTGCATGATATTTCCGTTGCGATCGGGATTGAGCCTGGACACCCTGATTTAACCGGATTGCGTTATGGAAAAATTTGTATTCTGGCGGACGCCGATTCGGATGGTTCACACATTGCAACATTACTCTGTGCGTTATTCGTCAAACATTTCAGGCCTCTCGTTCAGGCAGGACATGTGCATGTTGCCATGCCGCCCCTGTTTCGCATTGATCATGGCAAGGATGTGTATTACGCGCTGGATGCCGCTGAAAAACAGGGCATTCTCGATCGCATTGCGGCTGAAAATAAAAAAAGTAAAACCAACGTCATTCGCTTCAAGGGATTGGGTGAAATGAATCCACTGCAGTTACGTGAAACGACGATGGACCCCAACACGCGTCGTCTGGTTCAACTGACTCTGGCTGAAGCGGACAACACCGATAAAATGCTCGATATGCTGCTCGGTAAAAAACGCGCGCAAGATCGTAAAACCTGGCTGGAAGAAAAAGGCAATCTGGTCGAAATCCATTAAACGAGGCACACATGAACACTACCGCAGAGCGTATCCCTCTGAAAGAATTTACGGAAAAAGCGTATCTCGATTATTCCATGTATGTGATCCTCGATCGCGCGCTTCCACACATTGGCGATGGGTTGAAACCCGTGCAACGTCGTATTGTGTATGCGATGTCAGAACTCGGTTTGAAAGCAACTGCCAAATTTAAAAAATCCGCGCGCACCGTCGGCGATGTACTCGGTAAATTTCATCCGCATGGGGACATGGCGTGTTATGAAGCGATGGTGTTGATGGCACAACCGTTTTCCTATCGTTATCCATTGGTTGAAGGTCAGGGCAACTGGGGTTCACCGGATGATCCGAAATCCTTTGCTGCCATGCGTTACACGGAATCGCGTTTATCCGCCTATGCGGATGTGTTGCTCGCTGAACTCGGCCAGGATACCGTCGAATGGATGCCCAATTTTGATGGCACACTCGAAGAACCCGCGTTATTGCCAGCTCGCCTGCCCAATGTTTTATTGAATGGCACGACCGGTATTGCCGTCGGCATGGCAACCGATATTCCGCCGCATAATATCCGCGAAGTCGTGGATGCACTCGTCCACCTGCTGGATCACCCGAATGCCACACTGAAAGATATTTATGAAATTATCCCGGCACCGGATTTGCCGACGGATGCTGAAATTATTACGCCGCGCGCTGAATTGCAGGCACTCTATCGCACAGGTAATGGTTCTTTTCGCATGCGTGCAGTCTACACGCTCGAACTGGATGAAATTATTATTACAGCGCTTCCCTATCAGGTATCCGGTGCAAAAGTACTCGAGCAGATTGCGCTTCAGATGCAAAATAAAAAATTGCCGCTGGTTTCAGATCTGCGTGATGAATCTGATCATGAAAATCCGACACGTCTTGTCATCATTCCGCGTTCAAATCGCGTGGATGTTGAAATGCTGATGGCGCATCTTTTTGCGACCACCGATCTTGAACGCAGTTATCGCGTGAATCTCAACATGATTGGTTTAAACGGTCGACCGGAAGTGAAAAATTTAATCGCTATTCTAAAGGAATGGCTGACTTATCGCACGGCAACGGTCACGCGTCGTCTTCAACATCGACTGGATGTCTTACAACGTCGTTTACATCTTCTCGCGGGATTGCTCATTGCCTATCTGAATCTGGACGAAGTCATTGAAATCATCCGAAAGGAAGACGAGCCCAAACCCAAACTCATCAAACGCTTTAAATTAAGCGATGAACAGGCCGAAGCCATTCTGGATATCAAGCTGCGTCATCTCGCACGCCTTGAAGAAATGCAAATTAAAAAAGAACAAAACACGCTGACGGATGAACAAAAAGAAATTGAGCAATTGCTGGGTTCACCCGCCCGATTAAAAAAATTGATTCGCAAGGAATTGTTGAGTGATCGTGACAAATTTGGTGATGCGCGTCGCTCACCACTCGTCACACGCAAGGAAGCGCAAGCCTTTTCCGAGACAGAAATTCTGCCGACAGAACCCTTGACCGTGATTTTATCCACCATGGGGTGGGTGAGGGCTGCAAAAGGACATGATATCGATCCGAAAAGTTTGAGTTACAAGGCAGGCGATACATTTCTTTCTGCCGCAGTCGGTCGCAGCAATCAACCGGCGGTTTTTCTGGATTCAACCGGTCGCTCCTATTCTGTTCCGGCTCACACACTGCCTTCCGCCAGAGGACAGGGTGAACCACTGACCGGACGTTTGAGTCCGCCGGACAATGCGCAGTTTATTTCAGTCATGTGTGGCGAAGGAGAACAAAAATTCTGTCTCGCATCCGATGCCGGTTATGGATTTATCGTGAAACTGGAAGACCTTTTTGCGAAAAATAAAAATGGCAAGGCGACACTGAGTTTACCAAAAGGCTCGAAACCCTTGCCGCCGCGCGCTGTTTCAAATACGGAAACGGACTGGATTGCAGCGGCGACCAACACCGGGCATTTACTCATATTCCCGTTAAAGGAATTGCCTGAATTATCCAAAGGAAAGGGCAACAAGATACTGGGTATTCCAGGCGCGCGTGTGGCATCCCGCGACGAATTTGTGATGGATATTGCCATTTTGTCAGCAGATCAGGTGCTCGTCATTCAATCCGGCAACAAGCAACTGAAATTAAAACCCTCTGACTGGCAGCATTATGTGGGAGAACGCGGACGACGCGGGAACAAATTGCCGCGCGGGTTTCAGAAGGTGGATGGGTTGGGGGTGGCAGTCTAGAGCGTATTCTCATCAATAAATGTTTGTGGTGAAACATGAAATCGTCGAGCAAGCATTTTAATTTGCTTGAGATTCAGTTGACGCTTGCCATTTAAAATTTCAGAAATAACACCCTGGCTGCCAATTTCCGGTAAATCGGATTGCCTGAGATGATGTTGCTCCATCAGAAATTTCAATGCACTGGTTCCGGACAGGGTAAGCATCGAATATTTTTTTTGATCATCATACATTGAAATCATATGACTAATCACATCGACAAGACCCATTAATTCATGTTGTTCATTTTCTCCGACGATATCCAAAAGCCGGTCGAGAATGGCTGATAATCGTTTGTAATCATCATTATTTAACGGCTCATGTATATCACTGGCAATACATTTCCAGTGCCTGATGGTGTTGTTTAAATCGAGCTGTGTCTGCAGGGTTGTCATTTTAAGTTTCTCCACTTTCCTTCGTTATAACATGCGTGAGTATATATCGAAAATCGCCCAAGTGGCATAAAACAAAAATTCTAGTATATTCAATAAGTTACAGTTTTTAACCCCTTGGGAGACGGGTTGTGAATTCAAAATTTCCCTGTATAATCATATAGTTACAGCGCAATCCTCAGTCGAGATAATGAAATTTTACTGTATAATCATGAGATTATGGTGTTTTTTAACTCTGTTTTTGAGGGTTGTTGCGCAAACTATCCGAGCCGCGACCGTCAGGGAGCGTTACAAGTTCTGCAAAGTATTATGGGGTCAACAGAGTATCGTGACGCTCCCTGACGGTCGCGGCTCGGATAGAAGCCTGGCTTACGCAATGCCTGTTTACAACAACCGCTCCATCGCGATTTTTTCTGCCACCGCATTCGTCGCTTTATTTTCATTTTGCGCGCGAACAAAAATAGCCATCGCGCTGTCATAAATTTCACTCACCTGTTGCTCGGCTCTTAACACATTCGCATGCTCATAGATCGCCGCCACATAAATCAATCCACCGGCATTAATCAAAAAATCCGGTGCATACAAAATGCCACGCTCATGCAGCAACATCCCATGACGCTGATGCGCCAGTTGATTATTGGCAGAACCGGCTACAATCGACACCTGCAATCGTTTGATCGTTCGTAAATTTAAAACAGCACCCAGTGCACACGGCGCAAACACATCCGCCTTGACATCATAAATCGCACCCGGCTCACACACATCCACGCCAAATTCATCCACACAACGTTGCAAATGCTGTGGATTCACATCCGTCATCGTCAACCGCGCACCGCGCTCATGCAACTCTTTTGCGAGGTGATAGCCCACATGACCCGCCCCCTGAATCGCTACATGAATACCATCCAGATTATCCCGATGCATTTTAAATTTAACCGACGCTTCAATACCGCGCAGCACTCCCCATGCCGTATGCGGAGAAGGATCACTCCCGTTTCCGGATGCCGTGGTGCACGTCACAAAAGGCGTTCGCGTCTGAATGATATCCATATCGTCCTGACTCGTCCCACTGTCAATCGCTGTAATATAACGACCACCCAGTTCATTCACAAAATCCGCAAACGCTTCAAGATACGCCTTGCGATTTTTGATCACACGGGGCTTGATGAGCACCGCTTTCCCGCCACCGTGTTTCAAATCGCTGATCGCCGCCTTCACACTCATCATGTAACCGAGACGAAGAGCATCTTCGAGCGCTGCATCTGTGTTGGGGTAATGAAGCAAACGGCAACCGCCAATCGCCGGTCCCCGTTTTAAATTGTGAACGGCAATGATCGCTTTCAATCCGGTTTTATGATCAAACTTGAGATGCACTTCGCCATACTTTAAAAAATCGGCATAACGAAACAAACCATCGAGCGATGTATGGGATTTTTTCAAATTGCTGATCGAATTTTCCATCACGGGGTTCCTTGTTAACACTTCCATGACGTTCATGTGATATTTTTCCTGAAAAACGCCCTGTTTTATTGTTTTTGTTTTTTGATGCGATTCACCGCATTAATCTGCGCAATGGCTTCTGCCAGTTCCGTCGTCGCTCTCGCAATGTCAATCTCGGATGACCTGTCGTGTAATACTTTCTCAGCCTGCTCTCTCGCATGTAATGCCGCTGCCTCATCAATGTCTTTCGCCCGAACAACCGTGTCCGCCAGAATGGTGACATTGTAAGGTTGTACTTCCAGCATGCCGCTATTGATGTAGAACACATCTTCGATATCGTGAGGCAAAAACACGCGAATATTTCCCGCTTTTAATGCGGTAATCAGCGGCGCATGGCCCGGCGCAATACCGAGCTCACCCAGTTCACCCGATAAAATAACCATTTCAGCCTGACCGGAAAAAATTTCCTGTTCGGCACTGACAATATCAAGACGCAATGTTTTGACGGTGGTGGTTGTCATGGTCATGCATCATGCCTTCGCTTTATCTTTTAATTTTTGCGCTTTTTCGACCGCTTCATCAATCGTACCCACCATATAGAATGCCTCTTCCGGCAAATGGTCGTACTCGCCAGCCACAATGCCCTTGAAACCACGAATGGTTTCCTTGATCGGCACATACCGTCCGGGCGTCCCTGTGAAAATTTCAGCAACAAAGAAAGGTTGTGACAGGAAGCTTTGAATTTTACGCGCACGTGTCACCGTCAAACGATCTTCTTCTGACAATTCATCCATCCCTAAAATGGCAATGATGTCTTTTAATTCTTTATAGCGTTGCAATGTCGTCTGTACGGATAAGGCCACATCGTAATGATCCTGTCCGACAACGAGCGGATCCAGCTGACGGCTGGTGGAATCCAGTGGATCGACCGCCGGATAAATACCGAGTTCTGCGATTTGCCGTGACAATACTACCGTGGCATCCAGATGCGCAAATGTCGTGGCAGGTGATGGGTCAGTCAAATCATCTGCAGGCACATACACCGCCTGGACTGACGTAATCGATCCTTTTTTGGTGGAAGTGATACGTTCCTGAAGCGCACCCATTTCTTCAGCCAACGTCGGTTGATAACCGACGGCCGATGGAATACGACCAAGGAGCGCTGACACTTCAACACCCGCCAGTGTGTAACGATAAATATTATCAATAAATAACAAAACATCGCGACCTTCATCACGAAAGGCTTCTGCAATCGTCAATCCGGTCAGGGCAACACGCAAGCGATTGCCGGGTGGTTCATTCATTTGTCCATAAACCAGTGACACTTTATCCAATACTTTCGATTCTTTCATTTCAAGATAGAAATCGTTACCTTCACGTGTACGCTCGCCCACACCCGCAAAAACAGAATAACCGCTATGTTCAATAGCAATATTGCGAATCAACTCCATCATGTTAACGGTTTTACCGACACCCGCACCCCCAAACAAACCGACCTTGCCACCTTTTGCAAAAGGACAAACCAGATCGATGACCTTGATGCCGGTTTCAAGCAATTCTTCCGATGCGGCCTGCTCGGCAAAACTCGGCGCAGGGCGGTGAATCGGCAAATACTGATCCGTCTGAATATCGCCTGCCTCATCAATCGGCGCGCCGAGCACATCCATGATACGGCCCAGAGTGGGTTTACCCACCGGAACCATGATAGGACTGCCTGTATTTTTAACGGCAAGACCACGACGCAACCCGTCGGTCACACCCATGGCAATCGTTCGAACCACACCATCACCCAGCTGTTGCTGCACTTCCAGCACTACATTGGCTTCTTCAATTTTGAGTGCGTCATAAATTCGGGGAACAGCATCCCGTGGAAATTGTACGTCTACAACCGCGCCAATGATTTCAACAATATGACCCACACTCATTTTTTTACCTCTCTCATGTTACCTGTTTTAACCCTTAGACAACTGCAGCACCGGCCACAATTTCCGTCAATTCCTGTGTAATGGATGCCTGGCGTGCCTTGTTATAAACCATTTGCAATTCATGAATCAGGTCTGCCGCATTCTCGGTTGCATTTTTCATCGCAATCATGCGCGCCGCCTGCTCACAGGCAATATTTTCAATGACACCACGATACACTTGCGACTCGATATAACGGGACAATAACGCATCCAGTAAATACGCTGCATTATCCGGTTCGTAAATATAATCCCAATGATGCCCCAGTTTTTCATTGGTGGATGGCACCACCGGCAAGAGTTGCTGAATCACCGGTTCCTGTTTCATCGTGTTGATGAAATGATTGGAACAAAGATACAGGGCATCAATCTGATGGTTGCGATAAGCGTCCAGCATGACTTTCACCATGCCAATCAGGCTTTCAACCGAAGGTGCATCGCCCAGATGATTCCCCTGCGCCAACACCTTTCCGCCGACACGTTTAAAAAAAGCATCCGCTTTTGCACCAATCAGGCATAAATTCACGTCGACGGATTTTGACTGCCATTCCCTGATGTGCAGGATCGTCGCTTTCAATAAAGCCGCATTCAGGCCACCGCATAAACCGCGATCGGTTGTCACAATGATGTAACCCACGCGTTTGATTTCACGGTGTTGCAAGAAGTCATGTTTGTATTCCGGGTGACTTTTCGCGACATGCCCCAACACCTGCAGAATTTTTTTGGCATAAGGCTGTGCGCGGTGCATACGATCCTGTGCCTTGCGCTTTTTGCTGGCCGCAACCATTTCCATCGCTTTGGTAATCTTCTGCGTGTTTTTGATGCTTCGGATTTTAGTCCGTATTTCTTTGCCAACCGCCATACCTGCTTACCTTTCCATCACACCCATGTTTTTTTGAAGGATTCAACCAGACCACGAAGGGTCTTCGCAATGTCATCGTTATAATCACCTGTCGTATTGATTTTATTCATGAACTCACTGTGATGCGTGCGCAAATCCCTTAAGAGGCCACTTTCAAATTCAGCCACCTGATCCAGCGGAAGACTGTCCAGATAACCATTATCCGCTGCAAATAAAACAACACTCATTTCGGCGACCGATAAAGGATGATACTGTTTTTGTTTCATGATTTCAGTAATCCTTTGGCCGCGTTCCAGCTGCTTGCGCGTCACTTCATCCAGATCCGAGGCAAATTGCGCAAAGGCCGCGAGTTCTCGATAGCGTGCCTGTGCAATACGAATACCGCCCACGAGTTTTTTCATGATCTTCGTTTGTGCCGCACCCCCCACACGGGAAACCGACAGCCCGGCATTGATCGCGGGACGAATACCTGCATTAAACAAATCCGTTTCAAGAAAGATTTGTCCATCGGTAATGGAAATGACGTTCGTTGAAACGAAGGCTGATACGTCACCCGCCTGTGTTTCAATAATAGGCAACGCTGTCAATGATCCGGTTTTGCCCTTGACCTTGCCGCCTGTCATACGTTCCACATAGTGGCAATTGACGCGTGACGCCCGTTCCAATAAACGGGAGTGCAAATAGAAAATATCGCCAGGGTACGCTTCACGACCCGGCGGGCGACGCAGCAGCAAGGAAATTTGACGATAGGCCCATGCCTGCTTCGTTAAATCATCAAAAATAATCAGGGCATCTTCGCCTCTGTCACGGAAATATTCGCCCATGGTGCAACCGGTATAGGGTGCAATAAACTGAAGTGCTGCCGCTTCGGACGCGGATGCCACCACAATAATCGTATGCGCCAACGCATCGTGTTCTTCAAGCTTTCGCACAACGGATGCGACAGATGAGGCTTTTTGCCCGATGGCAACGTAAATACATTTCACACCCGTACCACGCTGATTGATGATCGCATCAATCGCAACCGATGTTTTACCGGTTTGACGGTCGCCAATAATCAACTCACGCTGGCCACGGCCAATGGGTACCATCGCATCGATGGCTTTTAATCCGGTTTGTAACGGTTGGGAAACCGGTTGGCGGGAAATAACACCTGGCGCCACTTTTTCAACAGGCGCTGTCTCTGTTGTACTGATCGGACCCTTGCCATCAATCGGGTTACCGAGCGCATCGAGAACGCGCCCCAGCAAGGCTTCTCCGACAGGCACTTCAAGAATGCGGCCCGTACATTTTGCCACCTGACCTTCCGCCAGATGATCGGTGCGACCGAGTACCACCGCCCCCACGTAATCGCGCTCAAGATTCATGGCAAGACCGTAAGTATTGCCGTCAAACTCAATCATTTCACCCTGCATGACATCGGCAAGGCCATGCACACGCACAATACCATCCTTCAGGCTCACGATCGTGCCTTCCGTACGCGTCTCTGCTGCGATATCAAATTTTTGAATCCGCTGTTTAATGAGTTCACTGATTTCAGATGGACTCAACTGTGTCTGTTGCATATTCATCACCCTTAAAGAGATTCCGAAATAAATTTTGCCATGCGATCCAGCTTGCCCCGTACCGTGCCATCCATGACGGTATCGCCCGCCACAATCATGGCACCGCCCAGCAAATGAGGATCGACCGCTGAATGCAATGTGACCTGACGCTGCAGCCGCCTGGTGAGTGTCTCGATCAATGTTTGCTGATACGCATCACTCAATGGCACCGCCGATATCACCTGCACATCCAGCTTTTTTTCCTGTTCCAATTGATAGGACCTGAACAATTCAGCCACTTCCGGCAAAACAGACAGCCGGCCGTATTCGGCAAGCAGGCGAATAAAATTCGTCATTTCAACGTTCAATCGTTTTGCCAGCACATCACAATAGAGACTCGCCAGTTGCGACATTGTCACGGCCGGACTCCCCAGCAAGCGTTGTACGTGCGCATCCTGCGTCAGGAGGGATGCCGCATCCAGCATGGCTTCCCAGGCAGGGAGTGCCTGTTGGGTCAAGGCAAATTCATATGCAGCGATGGCATAGGGCCTTGCGAGGGTTGTCATATTCGTCAGTTTCATATTTCAGCGGCAAACTCATCTAATAATGCTGCATTGGCAGAGGCATCCAGATTACGTCGAAGAATTTTTTCAGCACCAAGCACAGCAAGACCCGCCAATTGCTTTCGCAGGGCTTCTTTGGTCTGGCTGACTTCAAGGGCAATCTGATCTTCGGCATGATCCACAATACGCTTGCTTTCAATGCGCGCGGCTTCTTTCGCTTCCTCGATGATCTGCACCGAACGTTTGTGTGCCTGATCAATGACCCGGGTCGCTTCCTGTTTTGCATCACGAATGATGTTTAATGCTGTTTGCCCGGCTTCTTCCAGCGCGCGCTGGCTTTGACTGGATGCTTCAAGACCCGCCGCAATTTGCTTTTCGCGCTCGGTCATTGCCTTCGTGATGGGCGGCCACACATATTTCATGGTAAACCACACCAGCAGTGCAAAGGTGATGAGCTGCCCGATCAGGGTTGCATTAATCTCCATTCTTTCATCCTCTCTTGCTTATGAACTCACTTGCTGTTGCGCCGCTGCCAACACCGCATTTGCCAATGGATTTTTGGAAGCGAACAATAAAAACAAACCCATCGCGATCGAAATAACCGCAAATGCATCGACAAGACCTGCAACAATAAACATACGAACCATCAGCATGGGTGACAATTCCGGTTGACGGGCAACGCCTTCCAGAAATTTACCGCCCAGCACGCCGAAACCGATCGCGGTCCCAAGCGACGATAAACCCAGCAGCAAACCCACTGCAACGGCAGTATACCCCTGGACCTGACCAATAATACTTGCAATTTCCATTAGACCTCCTGATTTAAAAATAGTTTAAATTTCGATTAATGCGTTTCATGCGCCATGCTGAGATACACCACGGTCAGCATCATAAAAATAAAGGCCTGGATCGTGATGATCAGAATATGAAAAATAGCCCAGATGCCACCCGGCAGCCATTGAGCCCACCAGGGCATCAACGCAATCAAAATAAAAATCAGTTCACCTGCAAACATGTTGCCGAACAATCGCAACGCTAACGTAAAGGGTTTGGCAACTTCTTCAATGAGACGAAACGGCACATTGATGAAAAAAAGCCAGGGGCCAAACGGTTTGGTTAACATTTCCTTGCCCAGCGCCAGACCCTTGACCGTTACGTTATAAAAAACAATCAGCGCAAAGATACTGATCGACATGGCAAATGTCGCATTGGGATCTGCCGTCGGCACATTCTTGAAATGATCCACGCCAAAAAAATTCATCACGCGCGGAAGCAAATCCACCGGCAGCAAATCCATCGCATTCATGAAAAAAATCCATAAAAATACGACCAGCGCCAGAGGGGCTATCAGGTTGCTTTTACCGTGATAGGATTCATTCACCGTGTCCTGAATAAAATTAATGACGACTTCAACGGCATTTTGCAAACGCCCCGGCACACCGGATGTCATCGTCACCGCAACATAACGCAAAAACCCGGCGATCAATAAACCAATCACAACAGACACAATCATCGTGTCCATATTAAAAGACCAAAAACCCGTACCGCCAAATTGCGGCGTCATATCAAAAGCAAGATGCTCCAGATGATGCTGGATATATTCGCCCGATGTCATCTGCGATGTCAGCATGCGCTGGTACCTCCCTGTCTTCCGAGAAACAGAACGGAGGCAATCCAGAATGAAACCACAGCGCCCACAAAACCGAGCAATACCGATAACACATTGACTGGCAGAAGGTTGATGATCAGAACAAAGAGCATGGCGCTTAGCACCAGTTTAATCCCTTCGCCTGCAATAAATGCAAAAAGGAAGGCCTTGGCCGCACGCGCCGTCGTACGCTGAAATACACGCCAGACGAATAAAAGCGTCGGGAGCCAATAGGCAAGCCCGCCTGTGAGCGCTGAAAAACCGCTTTTTGTGCCCTGCAATAAAAATAACACCAATACAAGCCCCATGATCAAAATGAGTTGCCAATAAATAATGCGATACGCTTCTTTTTTAATTGCCAGTCCTGACACAATTGCTTTTTCCGTTTGAATTTTCGGGGTCTGGAATCTGTCCGTGGGTTTTCAAGAATTCGGCCGAGTATAATGGCTTTTGGCAGGCTCTGCAACGCAGTTACTGAAAATATTCCAGAATGGTATCCAGCTCTTCCAGGTTGTTGTAACGAATGACCACCTTACCCTTGCCTTTTGGATTACAGTTAATAGCCACCATCAGTTTGAGCCGGTTGGCGAGATCCTGCTGCAATCGTCTGATATCCGGATCGATGGCTTTTGGCATGGAAGGCAAATTGGGCAATTGCATCCGACGAACCAGCTCTTCCGTCTCCCTGACCGACAGATTTTTTTCGACAATCATCATGGCCGCATCGACCTGGGACGCTTCCGGCAAGGCCAGAAGAGCACGCGCATGACCCATCTCAATATCACCATGCTCCAGCAGGGTTTTGACTTCAGGAGATAACGCCAGCAAGCGCAGCAAATTGGTGACACTCGCCCGGGACTTGCCGACGGCATCGGCGACTGCCTGATGCGTCATGGCAAATTCATCCAGCAATCGCTGCAGCGCCATCGCTTCTTCCATCGGGTTTAAATCTTCCCGCTGAATGTTTTCAATGAGCGCAATCGCAATCGCCGCTTCATCGGGAATATCCTTGATAATCGCAGGAATTTCCGTTAATCCTGCCTGTTGCGAGGCCCGCCATCGACGCTCGCCCGCCACAATTTCATAGCGACCACCGGACAGATGACGCACCACAATCGGCTGAATAACACCCTGTGCGCGGATAGAATTGGCAAGGTCTTCAAGCGCTTCCGGATTCATGTCGCGACGCGGCTGATATTTGCCGCGCTGGATCGAGGCAATCGGCAACATGGCGAGCGTTTCCCGCGATTCCTTTTCCGCATAGTCTGAAAGCGCCCCCGATCCCGTCAACAAGGCATCCAGCGACTTCCCCAACCCGCGTTTTTTGACCATGACATCATCCCGCTAACATTTTGAATGGATATCATATTAATCAATCAGCGACCGAAGTGCCAGCCGAATATGGAGGCTTTACGCAGAAGACGCCTCCCGGTAAAATCCCCTGGTCCCTTATCCTGGAATTCACCATGAATCACGATGATCTCTATCACGTCATAAAAGATCCGGTGCATGGCACCATGCAATTCACCACATCGGAAGATCACTGGATCAAGCCCTTCATCGACAGCCCCCATTTTCAGCGCTTGCGCCACATCAAACAATTGGGCATGGGCGATTTTATTTTCCCGGGTGCGGTGCACACACGGTTTAATCATTGTCTTGGCTGCTGTTTTACGGCAAGACAAATCGCGCACAAGATAGGGCTCGCAGAAGAAGAACGCCAGCTCGTCATGATCGCGTGTCTTTTACATGACATTGGCCACGGTCCTTTTTCACATACGTTTGAAGATGTGTTTCATCAAAAACTCATTCGTCACGAAGCGTGGACACCGTTTTTTCTTGCCGATTTTCGCACAGACACTTTTTTCAAGGAATACAATCACCGCAATCCGCGCCATCATCTGACGGATGAAAAATTTATGCTGATCGAAGACATGATCATGCACACTTCCTGCGGAAAACGCGTTCTGGCGGATATTGTTTCCTCGCAACTGGATGCCGATCGACTCGATTATTTGCTGCGTGACAGCCATTTTTGCGGCGTGGAATACGGTGCCTATGATTTTCGCTGGATGCTGAATTCAATGGTGATTGTGGCGGCTCCCGAGGGAGAGCGCCTTGGATTGACGCACAAGGGCATCGGGGTTGTGGAGCACTATCTCATGGCGCGTCGTTTGATGACGCGTAACATTTATCATCATCCCAAAAAACTCGCGCTGGAATTTTTCCTGGTCCGTCTGCTCGCAACGCTCGCTGAAAGTCTCGCAACTTACGCACCGTTCAAAAGCATCAAAACCACACGCCTCGGGGCATTTTTACTGGCTGCCAATCAATTTAATGAAGCCGCGATCACGACATCAGACATCAACACATTAAAGCAGCAATTCCTTCAGGACAATTACGCAACCTACAAGGAACTCTGTGATTACGATGTTTTTTCCATCATCAAACAACTCGCTGCCATGAACGATCCACACCCGGCCGCTGACATCGCCAAACGGTTGCATGCTCGCCATATCCCGAAAATCCTGCGCCTCGATCATGCCGACAGCAAGACCATTGAAAATGCCATTGCCGCCTTCAAAAAAACACATGCGGACACGATCCAGGATTGGCAGCTGGCGCTGATCCGGACCCCTCATCAGGCGTATTCCATCGAGGATGATCCTATCCTGATTGCAAGAGAACAGGGGAAGGTAGAGCCCCTGAACCGGATGTCGGAATTGATTGGCGCCATCTCGGACAAGGCGGAACATACGGTTTTTTTATGTATCGACAAGGCTCTCCTCGGGCAAAGCCATGTGATTGAACTGGTCAAGACCTGCCATGAGAAGGTATAATCCGTCCATCTGAAAATTGACCGGAACCTTCCCGCACATGACTTTAAGCACCCTCATTCTCGCCGCCGGGCAAGGCAAGCGGATGCATTCGGACTTGCCGAAAGTGCTCCACCGGCTGGCCGGAAAACCCTTGCTCGAACATGTCGTTCAGACAGCGAGAACCCTCGACACAAAAAATCCACCGATCGTGGTCTATGGCCATCAGGGTGAACGCGTCAAAACAGCACTCGACAGGCTTCCTGTCACCTGGGTCGAACAGACTGAACAACTCGGCACAGCCCATGCTGTCAAACAGGCGATTGAACATGTGCCGATGGATGGACGTGTGCTGATTTTATATGGTGATGTTCCGCTCATTGAAACCGGGACACTCAAAAAATTCATGGCAGAAACGCCGCCTGATGCACTCGGCATCATAACAGCTAACCTGCCTGATCCAACCGGTTTTGGGCGCATTATTCGTAACAACAAAAATCAGATTATTTCGATTGTTGAAGAAAAGGATGCGACTGAAAAAGAACGCGCTGTGACCGAAATCAACACGGGTATTTATCTGGTATCAGCAAGTCATTTGCAACAATGGCTGCCGAAAATCACCAATCACAATGCACAGCAGGAATTTTATCTGACCGATTTGATTGCGCTCGCCGTCAAGGAAAAAATGCCGATCTACAGCATGCACCCTGCACGATATGAAGAAATTCTCGGCATCAACGACCGGTTGCAACTCGCCTGTCTTGAACGTTTTTATCAGGAACGGTTTGCTGAAAAACTCATGCTGCAAGGTGTCACCCTGCTCGATCCGCATCGTTTTGACGCACGCGGCGATATGCACATTGCAGCGGATGTTGTGATTGATATCAATGTCATTCTCGAAGGCCAGGTAAAAATTGGCAAAGGATGTGTGATTGGTCCGCATGTTTTATTGCGTAATGTCGTACTCGGCGATCACGTAATCATTCAGGCACATTCTGTGCTGGATGGCGCTGAAATCAGCGATCACTGCATCATTGGACCCTTCGCGCGTCTTCGACCCGGCTCTGTGGTAGCGAAAGAGGCGCATGTTGGAAATTTTGTCGAAATTAAAAATAGCAGAATAGGGACCGCCAGCAAGGTCAATCATTTAAGTTACATTGGTGATAGCGAGATCGGACAACACGTCAACATCGGCGCGGGCACCATTACCTGTAATTATGACGGTATGAATAAACATAAAACCGTCATTGGCGATTACGCTTTCATCGGATCGAATACAGAACTGGTAGCACCTGTCACGATTGGCGAACACGCCACGATCGGTGCAGGATCCACCATCACGCGCAATGCACCGGCGCATCAATTGACACTCTGCCGCGGCCAGCAACGCACCATTGAAAACTGGCAGCGCCCCGGAAAAAAAGAAAAGGAAACCTGACCATGTGTGGAATTGTCGGCGCCGTTTCCGAGCGCAACATTGAAAGAATTCTGATAAAAGGTTTAAAACGACTGGAATACCGTGGCTATGATTCAGCAGGTCTTGCGGTAATTGATTCAACGCATCATTTGTTACGTCTGCGCACGTTGGGAAAAGTGAGCGCCCTCGAACAGGCGTTGCAATCATCTGACCTGCATGGAACCACCGGTATTGCACACACACGCTGGGCAACCCACGGTGTACCCTCCGAACACAATGCGCACCCCCTCGTCTCACACGATCAATTTGCGCTGGTGCATAATGGCATTATTGAAAATCATGAACCCTTGCGTAAAAAATTACTGGATGCCGGCTACACATTCAGCTCGGAAACCGATTCTGAAACCGTCGTACATCTTTTGCATTTTCATTATCAAAAAACGCAGGATTTTTTAAAAGCCACCCAAAAAACTGTTCAGGAACTCGAAGGCGCATATGCATTGGGCATTGTGTCATCCCTTTATCCGAATGAATTAATTGCAGTGCGTCATGGCAGCCCGCTTGTCATCGGTCACGGCATTGTTGAAAACTTTTTTGCATCCGATCCACTTGCACTTTCACCGATGACAAAACAATTTATTTATCTCGAAGATGGCGATATTGCGCGAATTACGTGTCACGACATGGAAATTTTTGATGCGGATCTAAAGCCGGTCGAGCGCAAAATGCATAACCTTGAACTCAATTTTGATGCGACAGATCGCGGTGAACATCGCCATTACATGAGCAAGGAAATTTTCGAACAGCCTCTTGCCATCACAGATCATCTGGATGGTCGAACAACTAAAACCGCTATCCTTGACAGCGCTTTTGGCATGCAAACCAAAGCCTTATTTAAAGAAGTGCAGCATGTGCAACTCGTCGCGTGTGGCACGAGTTATCACGCAGCAATGGTCGCGCGCTACTGGATAGAAGCGCTCGCTGGTATTCCCTGTGCCGTTGAGGTCGCAAGTGAATACCGTTACCGTAAAATGGTCGTGCCCAAAAACAGTCTTTTCGTGACACTTTCACAATCCGGTGAAACGGCCGATACACTGGCCGCATTACGTCTCGCTAAAAAAATGGGATTTCTCGGTTCACTTGCGATCTGCAATGTGCCGGAAAGTTCACTCGTGCGCGAATCCGATTTTCATTTCATGACGCGCGCCGGTGCTGAAATTGGGGTGGCTTCAACCAAAGCCTTCACCACACAGTTGACGGCATTATTATTATTTACCATTGCATTGGGACGTCAGCATCATTTGCCACCCGATGTAGAAAAAAATCTGGCGAATGAATTATCCCTTCTCGCCAACACCGTCAAAACCACCTTAAAACTCAATGATACGATTGCGCGTCTCGCGCACCGTTTTATCGATAAACATCATGCACTCTTTTTGGGTCGCGGTGCGCTCTATCCTATTGCGCTGGAAGGTGCTTTGAAGTTGAAGGAAATTTCCTATATTCATGCAGAAGGGTATCCGGCCGGTGAATTAAAACACGGGCCACTCGCTCTCGTTGATAAAAACATGCCGGTCATTGCACTGGCACCCGGCAATGAACTGATTGAAAAAGTAAAATCCAATCTGCAGGAAGTGCGCACCCGCGGAGGCGAGTTATTTATCTTTACCGATAGCGCCGTCGGTCTTGACCCTGCTGAAAATGGCGTGCATCTCATCGGGATGCCGACAGTCGACCCGATACTGGCCCCGATTGTTTACACAATCCCGATGCAGCTACTTGCGTATCACGTCGCGGTGCTGAAAGGAACGGATGTGGATCAGCCGCGAAATCTTGCGAAATCGGTAACAGTTGAGTAACAGGACGTTTGTCTGTTGACGCTCTGACAGGTGAAATGTGCAGGGTCTTTGCAATGCTCGTCGTGGTCGAACGCCAAAAACCGTATCGGGGAGACTCCAGTTCCGTCAAGAGTCGTTTTTTATCCACTATCAAACGCGGTTTATTCCAGCACGTCTCCAAAACCTCTGATAACAATCCTCTCGCTGTCAATGCAATGCACGGTATGATAACGGGAGGGACAACAACAAAAATGGCTGCATAAACCGCCACCGTAATCATCAGGCTGATATACCCCACCACTTCCGATCCGGTTTCCTTTAATCCCGCTCTCGCATTGACCATGGGAGAAGTCACACCGCTCACAAGCCAACCGGCGAGTGCAAAAAGCGCATGCATTAAATAGCAACCCTTCCAGAGCGCCTGTTTCCCTTCTGTTAAAGGATGCAGGGCTTCGAGATAATCTGCCGCGAAAAGAAAACCCTGTGAAAAGGCTTTGACAGCAAATTCTGTCAATTTGATCAGGTTTTTAAGCGGCGTCAATAAAAACCCGCCGAGAAGATAGGATGCCCATGCACCGCCCCCTTTTTTACCGGGCCACCCGAAAAAAAACTCCGCCATTCGAGCATTCTTGCGCTTAACCGGATCAAAATCCCGAAGATATGTTTCATCCCATGCCGTTTCAAGATAATCAAAAAATGGCGGTTGTTTTTTTTCAGCACGGGTTATTATTTTTTTTCGAGACGAACAGGTTGCTTCAAATGCCTCTATCTCCGATCGTGCGGTGGCGGGTGTCATGCGTTTTGATCGATCCGTCAGCGTCATTTCATACATGATTCGTTCATACAATTCAGCTCTTTCTTTCTCCACACCGCCCAATTTTTTCAGGGAGTCGAGCATGGGGCAGGAAGGTCTTTCCAGCGATGCACCGGTCTTGTATCGCTTGTACAAAAGGGCTTTCAGGTCCTCTACTTCCATGCGCGCCATTTTGCCAAAAAGAGTGTCCTTAAAAAGATCGCGCAATTGCATGCCCGTTGCATAACCATCACTCTGCTGATCGCCCAATCCGGTGACGACCATTTCAGGCGAAATAAAAGGTGGCGTACCACACAGTTCTTCTGATTGTTTAATATCTTCAACCCGCTCGGCAAATCCATAATCAACCAGATTAAATTCCATGGCATTGGTATTCGGATCGATATGCAGCATAACATTTTCAGACTTGATATCCCGGTGAGCGATTCCGGCAAGATGGTCGTTATTGACAGCCTGCACGAGAAGTCGCGCAGCTTTAAAACGTTGTGAGATAACGAGATTGCGGGAAAGCTCAAATAGCTCCCTGCCCGGCATTTTGCCTTGCACAAGGGTAATACTCGTGACGTTGCCATCTTTATCTTTTTGAATCGTCGCACCGCCTTTGGTGCCAAGGCGTGCTTTTAATGCCGGAACCGACAGGATGTCCAGTTCTTTCCTGGCATATTTTAAAATGAAGCTCACTATCGCGTCGGCCCATCCCGATACATTTATTTGTTTGGTGATTGTCGGTTTTCCGGGTTTAAATTCTGTCTTTCGGGATTCACCTTCACCGACAAATTTCAATTTCCCGGATGAGGTATTCACGTTCGAGAAACCGCCTTCCGCTTCGGGTTTATCTGAAAGCTTCGTCGCCTGATAAAGATAATAATGATAACCCGTTAATACCTGAATATCAGAAATCATCTTTTGTGTTTCAGGCGTTCTTCTGATGATGCGTGTTTCAGGCTGATCAAAAAGCTGTTTTGCGATAAGTTCCTGACTTTGTGTTTCTGTCAACGTGTGCGGTTCGTCATCTGAAGCGGCACACACTTCAACAAAACCTTCCGAATTTTTTTTAAGATAAAGCAGATTGACACCCTGCTTTTCTTTTTCCTGCTTTCTTTTTTCAAAATCAGGAATAACATCATTCGGCCCTACGATCACAATCGCATAACGTTTCGGCCGCCTGTTCACTTCATGGGAAGGAAAACGAATGAAGAAATTAAAACCAATTTTATAAAGTTTATTTTTTTCCCATTTTTTTCGCTTATAAATACCTTTTAACCCATGCTTTTTTTCTTCCGCCAAAAAAAGTTTGTCCATGAAGCGGCGATGAACATCAGAAAGATGGGGATCCGTTGGATCGATATCTATTATTATTGTTTTGAGTTTTTCTACAGGAACACGTTGCAAGCGGTTACGAAAAGCCATCTTCAATGATCCTTTTTGAAAAATACGCAGAACATCATCGCATCGATCTTGTTAACGTGGAAGGGACATACGGTTGCGGCCCGATATGTCTTCCTGACAACTCACTGTTTTTTCTTGTGGGATAAACAATATGATTGACTGAAGGATTTTCAGCGACACAATGAAGATCCATTTTCAATCTTTTTGAAAAACTGGCCGTGGAAGAATGTGAACAGAAAACAGAAACAGAAGAGGCCCGTTCTCTGACAGGATCACACCCGGATGGTTCTGCTTTGCTTACACAATTCACAAAAAAAGTCACTATGCAGGTCATCGCCCAACTGACAAATGCCGTCACAGCCCAAACAGGATAAAGCGCTACCAGCGCAACCCCTCGCGGTATTTTTCCAATGCCGGTCGGCTGTGTCCTGACCGTCCGATCTATCAGAAATTGCGCGGTATTGGCATAGTCGCGATAAGGAATTTTCGGCTTCCTGATTTTGTAGCCATGGTCTATGGCTTTTTGCAACTGACTCAAAATGGCTGCCCTGTTTTTTTCTGCATCCGGATTATTTTGATTAACATATTTTTCTTCGTGAAGAGCGAGACTCACAAGGCCTATGATGGTAGGCAATATTTTGTTCGAAATCTTATTCGAAATCTTATTCGAAATCTCTCCTGTTGGCATGCAAAGAAAACGGCATTTTTTTGCAAAAGCAGAATTCACTTCCTTCAGTTCGTCCAGGGCTACCATCAACAGCGACTCTTTTTTATTGCGCTGTTTACGTTCATGACCCTCACTATCCACGTCATCCTTGAGTTCTTCGAGCGCGGTAATACCCGATCGGATGTTGTGCAGGGGAACCTGCCTTGTGTTTTCTTCAGGAAAAGCCTGACCATTGTATAGAGCCAGTGCCTTTTCTGCAGACCATCTCTCTCCTCGTACTGTTTGGCTCATGCCATTCACGATTTGTTCAGTGGTCTTTACCTCATCCTCTGTGAGAAAACCCCGATCTTTTAATCGGGTCAATACAGCACACCTCGATTTGGGCCTCGAAATGCCGAGATGGTATTCAGCGCATCCGATATGATAAAGCTCGCGCCCGTCCCAGTCCAACCTGCTGACACCACCGACACGATCATAAAGCGCCTCGTCACTCAAAAGTATTCGCAACAAGACACCCAGACTATAATCATCACCCTCCGGATTACCTTCCCCTCTCGCCCACATTTCAGGCGCCATGGTAGAAGGTGTTCCTCTGTAACGTCCGGTTTCGTCTTTGATCCGTGTGCGCCGGGCAAGCCCTGGATCGATAATTTTGACTGACAGGGGGGGATTCGCCGTGGGATCACGATGCACCATCATATTTCGGGGTGAGATATCCCGGTGAACAATCCCTGTCATGCCGTTGCCAATTGCTTTGGCATGCACGGCCGAGAGCGCTTCAAGGAGCAGCGGAACCAGTTGATACCGCTCTTCATCACTCAACGACTGAATGCCGCGATGTTTACACATGCTTTCATTCAGCAGAACAGCCAATTCAAATCCCGGCGCACGATCCTCTGTGATACGGATACTTTTTATCTTTCCAGACCGGTTTTTCTGGAGGGTAGCCTCATCCTTCGACCCCAGCATGGCTTTCATGACTGGCAGTTTTAACAACGCCATTTCATTGAGTGTATCAGCGAGAAGGACATCAGATACAATCGGGACAAATTTGGTAATCCGCTCATGTTTACTTTCTCTATACTGCGCGCGAATTTTTCCATCTTCATCCGAAACCAGCACCAGTTTGCCGGGGGAGCGATTCACCTGGCTAAAAGCACCTTGTTCTGCAGATTGATTTGACGTACTGGTGATCCGATAACGATAACGGGTATAACCACATGCTTCATGGATCCCGGAAATGAATTTGCGTTTTTTTTTGATTGCGCGCGTTAACCGGTCTATCTCGTTATGGCTCGCCTGGATCCGTACTGTATCCTGACTTTTTCGAGCCCGATTCAGCCTTTTGAACGCTTCGGCGAGAGAACATTCATCGTCCAGATCATTTTCGATGGTATATGGCCGGTCAAGATGATGCAGTATTTTTAACTGTTCTGGCGTGAGTGTCACCTGTTTGGGTTGTTTCTTGACACCCGCGCAGGCTTCGATATGACCGTCAGGGTATTTTTTGAGATAAATAACGCTTTTGCCGGTTCGTTCCTTCTCCTGTTTTCGGATGTCAGAAGAAGGCATGTCCTGATCAGGACCCAATACAACCACCGCGCGATACCGTTTGGAACTGCGGCTGATTTGATGGCCAATTGCTCCCCATTCCTTCGTTTTCTTGATGCCTTTTTGACCGTGTTTCGCTTCTTCATTGAGCAGCCGCGTGGCCAACTGTTCCCGGTCGTCAAGCGAGAGATCCGCGCGTGTTGGATCCATACAAATTATATTTGCTGACTCAGACTGGCCGTCTTCTTCTTCGGATCCGATTCTGCCACTGGCCATTTTCATCTTCCTTATTGATTTTATTCAATATTTCGTGATTATAAGCGCAATTATAAAGCAGGAAAGCTTAAGGAAGTATTAAAGCAGACCAGATCAGGCGAGAACGAAACTGGCGATCAGCCATTTGGTACCGGCTTTCTCGAAACGCACCTGTACTCTCGCATGCGCGCCGCGCCCTTCGCATTGCAACACAATGCCTGTTCCAAACTGACGGTGCGTGACGGCCTGGCCGACAGCGATGTGATAC
>DATIJJ010000090.1:0-5262 GCA_035478795.1 Gammaproteobacteria bacterium
TTGAGCAAAAAATTCGGATGATCAAGGACGTCACGGATGTGAAAGTTTCAATGGTATTTGATCCGCCGTGGGACCGCAGCATGATGACGGATGTGGCGAAATTGCAATTAGGTATGTTGTAAAAAAATACGTGAGGAAAAAATATGTCAGTTCATGAAACGATAAAAAAACAGATTGAAGAAAATTCAGTAGTGCTTTACATGAAAGGCACGGCACAATTTCCGCAGTGTGGTTTTTCATCAACAGCGGTGTCGATTTTAAAAGCGTGTGGGGTTGAAACATTTCTCACGGTGAACGTGCTGGAAGACCCCGAGATTCGCCAGGGCATTAAAACATTTTCAAACTGGCCGACGATTCCGCAATTGTATGTGAAGGGTGAGTTTATTGGCGGCAGCGATATTATGGGTGAGATGTTTGAGAGTGGTGAGTTGCAGACGGTGTTGCAAAAGGCCTGACGTTTTGAGCTACGCATTATCCGAGCCGCGACCGTCAGGGAGCGTCACAGGCTCTGCAAGATATCAATGAACTTAAAAAGTATCGTGACGCTCCCTGACGGTCGCGGCTCGGAAAAAAGTGAAATTGAGTCAATCAGTATTGAGTTGCATACCTGACATGGATGTGCGGGATAGAGCGATTTTTACGTCGATGATGAGGTCTTATGACGATCTCAATATCCTGATCCAGGATTGAAAGCAATCTGAAAAGTCGCTCAATCGAAAAACCGGATAATCGACTGCGACTCAAGGCTGAAATTTTTGGCTGATCAAGGCCTGGTAACTCAGAGTGGAGCAATTTAGAAATGTCCGCTTTTTCCAGGAAATTCACCGCCATAAAAAAATGCCTCACTGAATCATCGATCCAATGAGGCACTTAAACAACGTTCAAAAAATAAAACAGGTTTCCGCTTTTATGTTAAAACTAAAAGCCCATCCGGCTACGATGTCTTTCGTATGTATCTGCCGAAAATGACTTCGCCTGATTTTTGATCGCCTCTTTTTCACGCACCAGAGAGGCCCATGTTGTTCCGAAAGTGGTATGCCGGTTTTGGGAAACGGAAGCCATGTATGCTACGGTCATATGCTTGGCCTGTCGTGCCTGGTTTATGAGTTCGATACTACGCGTTTGGCAATATTGAATGAATTGCCCATAATCCATTGCCGTATCCGTATAAAGATTGCCTGCTGTCTCTTTTGGATTTTCACCCAGCCCATCGGTAGAGGTTTCTGTAATATTCACCTCAATTTTTTTACGATTGTAATTAGCTCTCGTAAACATCTCGGCAGCTTCAGTACAGAGTTCTACTCTCATTTCATCCGCTGTTAGCATTTTTCCAGCGACGAGACCAAATCCTCCGCCAATTTCACAACCATACCACTGCGCCCACTGATTGAGTGGTGATCTTCCACTTCCGCCAGATGAGGGTTTATTAGCATAGGCCAGCGCTTTATCTGCGATCGACTCATAGACTGAGTCTGGCACGGTTCCATCATAACGCACAAATCCATGCTCCTTATCTTTCCCACCTGTTTTCACATGCTCGGGAGCGGCCCATTTGAAATAATTCTCATTAAATTCCTTCGATTTATAAAGATCGACATTCGATTTTTTGAATGCGTTTCTTAAATCAGTAGTAAACACGGCTTCTTTGTCCTCGGGTTCGATGGCTTGTACCTGAAGGAACTTGTTTATTGCTGTCCCAAAATTTTCCAATTTGTCTTCATCTTTAAAATCAAAAGTGGACATCATTTCCTGTTCAGTTTTGAAAGGATCGATGCCGATATCTGCATTCCGTAATGCGAGATACAATTTGTATTTATTCGGAGAATTAAACATTTCCCGCATTTGTCCCATGTCTTCTGTATTTTCAACAGAAGCCACACCCATTTTATGTAATGATGCATTCAATTTTTCAATCTGATCCGGGTTGAACTGCGCCATTATTTCGTTTACAGATTTAAAAGGATCTATCCCCACGGCAGATAAAGCGTTATAAAAAGCTTCCATGTATTCCAGGCCTGTTTTTGGTTCTGAAATGGCTTTTGTGTCTACAACCGGTTTTTCATCAGGAATAGCGAGATTGACCCGAGCAAGGTTTGAAACAAGGAGCGAAGCGAATTTATTGCCATATTTTATCATATCCAGAAAAACCTCCGGCCTGACCATTTCATTACCGTTCTCATCGGTTATAAATGCTTCTGGATAACGGAAGATTGTTTTGGGGTTTGCAAAAGCTTTGGGGCCTTCTTGCGACACACCACCGAGCCAGAGTCTTGTGATTTCTTCCGGATTTTCGGATTCCTCCGAAACGACTCCATGGTCAGAAACGTACTTGCTGCTAGCCAGATGGTCAACGTTGTCTATCGGAACAAGAGGCATTTCATCAAAAGCTGCGCTATTAGGTCGATCGCCTTCATGGAATTTTTTTACGGTCATACCCAATAGTTTTCTGCCCACATCCGGTTTCTTTTTGTCAGCTTGATTACTTTGAAACTCGATACCTTGTATGCCGTGACCTGGTTCGTTGGGATTCTTTCCCCTTCTGAAGCATCGTTCCTTAATTTTTGCGATGTCTGAAGCGGTTACTTTTTCTATTGTTACCCCTTCAATCTTGCCAAATACATCTTTTACATCGGGCGACGCTTCCATGTAGCCTTTGTGTTCCTTGCTTTCTGCAACTGATTTTTTATCTTTTGAAATTTTAACAAAATTAATTTGACCATCGCCGCCTGCGTATAAATATTCGTGCTTTTTAAGGATGGCTTGCATCACTTCCTGCATCAGTTTTATTTCTTTTTCACGGACTTCTTTTTTATCATTGCCTGAAGTGAGATGGAAAGCCACGACAGGGATAGTATCTATTCCATCGAGTAACAGAGAAGGGGCAAGTTTTATTGTGGCCAGATTGTATTTTGCAAGCAACGCCTTGAGATCAATACCGTAGTCGGATAAATTCAATTTTTTGGTTGGCACATTGGTCATTGTAAAGATGGCTGGAGCAACTGCTTTCTTTTTTCCCTTGGGAATTTCACCGATGCCTGTATTGTGTTCCAAAGCAAAAATCATATTTGGCACAAAATCCGGATTTTTTTCAAGAAAATTAGCGACATCCGGATCTTTCAACTGTTGATCTATTTCTTCTTGCGTTCCAAAATCAATTTTTGCGAACTTGTCTTTTTTTCTTGATAGCCTGGCTCTTTTTGCCATGTAATTAAAAACTTTATTTTCGCCCCTTTCTTCAGAAGAGAGTTCTTCTTCCCGAAGCCGCCTTTTTACTGTTTTTATGGCAGGTTTTTTTTCTTCAGGTGCAGGTGAATTTTTTAGTGCTGCTGCGACGGCTGATGTGGATGAAGCGGGTGGTAATTGTTCTGTTGATGGTTCTAATCGTGTACCTGACATATTATTTTCCTTATAAATTTTAGATATAACGGTTCATTGATTAATACGATGTGCAGTGCGATAAACAATTGCAGATTCGTATCCATCAAATCAGTGAGTCACGAGATAAAACAATAATGATTCCTTGCGATGCGGTGGTGTACGACTACTTCCCTTTATTATTTTTTATTGATAAAAAACAGCGCAAAAAACGCTGCTTATTTCCATTTTGTTACACCACGCCAAAACTATATACCGAATATTTTTTCCAAACAATCTTTTTTATTTTATTTCCCCGTCACTTTTTTCCACCACGGCAATCGTGGCAAGTAAAGCAACAAATACAATAAAATCGCCGTCAAAAAACTGATGAGATATAAACCAAACGACACCGCAAGACCCACTGCTGCTGTTGCCCAGAGTGTTGCAGCCGTTGTCAGGCCACTCACATAATCGCCTTGTCTAAAAATAACACCGCCTCCCAAAAAGCCAATGCCCGTCACAATTTGTGCGGCGATGCGGGACGGATCCGAGTTGGCAAGGCTGATGGAGAGCACGCCAAACACACAGGCACCGAGTGAGATAGCCCCATACGTGCGTATTCCTGCTGAAATACCGTGACGCTCGCGCTCCCAGCCAATCAGTGCACCCATTAAAAACGCCGTGACAATGCGCGCAAAAATTTCAAGGTCGGGACGTATTTCCATGATGGTCATGTGATTTCCTTATTTTGTGTTAATTTTCCAATATTAATTTTCTCATGCGCGCACACACATCATGCATCACATGAATGTTATGAATACACGCGAGATTATTGTAAGCCAGTGATTGCTGTTTAAATAAAAAATGCAAATACGAACGCGTGAAGTGCGTGCACGTGTAGCACTCACAACTTTCCATGATCGGTCCATTGTCTTTTGCATACATACTTTTTTTAATGAGAATTTTGCCATTATCATCCGGGCTTTCAAAACGCAGCCAGTTGTTTTCTTCTGTTATTTTTCCACAATAAAGCGAACCATGTCGCGCATTGCGTGTGGGTGCCACGCAATCAAAAATATCGATACCTTTGGAAACAACATCGATTAAATCCTGTGGATTTAAACCGACTCCCATGGTGTAACGGGTTTTATTATCCGGTAACATCGGGCGCACCCACTCAATGACTTCTGCGGTTTTTTGCATGTCGAAACCAATCACTTCACCACCAATGGCAATACCATCCAATCCCGCATCCAGAATAAACTGCGTACTTTTTTCACGCAAATCCCTGAAACTCCCACCCTGAATAATGCCAAATAACGCTTGCTGAAACCCGTATTCTGAAAGCGGATTTTTTTGATGTTCTGCAATGGATTCATGCAACCAGCGATGAGTGCGTTCCATCGCTTTTTCTGCGGCTGTCCGACCACCCTCTTCCGGCGTGCATTCATCAAATGCCATGATGATATCAGCCCCAATGATTTTTTGTGTCTGAATAGACGATTGCGGTGTCAGATGAATCACCTGACCGGAAACAGGATGTTTGAAATGCGCACCTTTCTCGTCGATTTTACAAATCTTACCGTTTTTGGAGAGACTGAACACCTGAAATCCGCCGCTATCGGTCAACATCGGTTTTTGCCAATCCATAAAACGATGCATGCCGCCGGCGTTTCGAATAATATCGGTCCCCGGCGCGCACAACATGTGATAGGTATTGCCGCCTAAAATAATTTGACTGCCGGAATTGACCAGATCCACCGGCGTCATGCAATTGACAAACGCGCGTGTGCCAACCGGCATGAAAGCCGGTGTTGTAAATTCACCATGCGGTGTCGTGACTGTTGTCACGCGAGCCGGAAGTGTGGCGTGTTGTTTGATGAGTTCGGTTTTGAACACGTTTTG
>DATIJJ010000091.1:0-17096 GCA_035478795.1 Gammaproteobacteria bacterium
TTCTGCAACGCCACCTTGACCATTGCAAGAGGTTCATTTTGAAGGGTTATTGATTTCGTCAGGGATTCCAGCCGTTCTATTTTGGCGAGCCACGTTGCAATCTTGTCCGGCTCATACTGGCTACATTCCTGAATCAGATCACCACGCATCTTGCGGCGATCCGCCAACTCTGCGGGCGGAGAAGGAATGGCGTTTAATGCATCGAAAACCGGGAGATCCTGTGGTTGCAACCGGACAGTCTCCGTGTCCGTGCCCAATGCAATGGTCTGTTCTTTATCTTTAAGTACGGGGAATTTTTTTGCATCAACCGCAAGCGCATCCAGCGTATCAAAGTCCAGCTTATCGAGCTCGGCTAAAAATCTCACCATCATGAGACAGCACCCCCAATGGGTTTATGGTCTGAATAGATCAATTATAGCACAAGATGTCGGTACCAAAGTCCAGGGGCGCCAACCCCAAATGCTTCGCAAGTGTTTGACCGATATCAGAAAATGTCTCTCTTTTGCCTATTAAACCGGGTTCAATACCGGGGCCAAAGAGCAGGACAGGAATGTTTTCGCGCGTATGATCGGAACCCGGCCAGGTCGGATCACAACCATGGTCTGCTGTGATGATGGCAAGATCACCGGGCTTCATGAGCTTTTCAAATTCAGGGAGTCGTTTATCCAGTTCTTCGAGCGCATGGGCATAACCGACAACATCGCGACGATGCCCATATAACATATCGAAATCAACCAGGTTCACAAAGGTGAGACTGTTGTCAGGCGCTTCTTTCACTTCTCGTAAAAAAGCATCGAACAAGGCCATGTTACCATCGGCTTTCACGGTTTTTGAAATGCCGCGATGCGCGTAAATATCAGCCACTTTTCCAATTGCAATCACTTCACCGCCTGCTTCGACTAATTTATCCAGCAAGGTCGGTGTGGGTGCCGGAACAGCATAGTCAGAACGATTACCCGTTCGTACATAATGGCCAGGTGTTCCCTTAAAAGGACGCGCAATCACACGACCGACGTTATATTCATTGACCAGCTCGCGCGCGAGCACACAAAGCGCCTGCAATCTCGCGAGACCAAAACTGTCTTCGTGTGCTGCAATTTGAAAAACACTGTCTGCAGAGGTATAAACAATGGGCTTGCCGGTTTTTTGATGTGCTTCGCCGAGTTCCTGAATGATTTCTGTCCCGGATGCATGTCGGTTTCCCAATACACCCGGCAACTTCCCGCGCTGAATTAATTTTTCTAATAACTCATCCGGAAAACTGGGATATTCCGGCGGAAAATAACCCCAGTCGAAAAGGGCTGGCACACCGGCAATTTCCCAATGACCACTCGGTGTATCCTTGCCGAAACTTTTTTCAGCCGCACACCCATACTTCCCGGTAATAGCCACATCGGTTGCAAGACCCGGTACCGGTTTGCCGCCACTGATGATAGCCGCACCATTCAAACCGAGTCGCGTGAGGTTGGGTAATGTCAGAGGACCTTGTCTCAAACCTGCCCTGTCTGCCTTTCCAGCAAAACACCTTTCCGCAATATGACGCAGGGTATCCGCCCCTGCATCACCGTATTTTGCAGCATCCTCCGTTGCACCCAGTCCAAATGAATCCATCAGGATAATAAATGCGCGCGCCATGGAAATCAGGCCTGTGATCGACAAAAACTTTCTTTAATCATCCAGCCGATAAAAATACTGAGAATAAAAGCGATCGGCATAATCATCATCGCATTCATGAAATCACCGGCCGAATAAATCGGCGCACCGCCTGCAGTCACCGCATGGGTGTTACCGGATTCCATGATCCAGCCGAAAAAGGGTTGAAAAATCGCGCCACTCACCATGATGGTCACCGAATCCACACTGACGGCCGTACTGGTCAGCGAACTCGGATTCAATTCTGCAATCGCAGGATAACTCAGCACTTGAGAACTCGTCACAAAACCAATCAGGAAGAAAAGTCCCATCAATGCATTGAGCGTCAAATTCGGCAAATACATCAGAACCAGAATCACCCCGAGCGAAATGATCGCGCCAATCACCATGGGCAACACGCGACGACCGATGCGATCCGAAAACCAGCCAAAGGCAGGAGAGCCAAAAATCACGCCGACAAAAAAGAGCGTTGTCGCATAGGACGCCTGAATATGCGACACATGATGCACTTCGGTCAGGTAATGAATCCCCCAGAGCGCACCCAGCAAAAACACCGGCAGGTTCATAAGCGAGGTATAAATACCGCCCAGCCAGTTATTTCGATTGAGCAAAACCAGTTTAATACTTTGCCAAAAACCGAGTGTCTGAAGATGCGTTCTGTCTGCATGCGCCACGTGTTCACTATTGGGCGGGCGATCCTGAACGATGAGTAAAATGGCCAATGCGACCAGAATCCCGAGCGAGGCATCGATTAACACCGCATGACGCCAGCCTAAAAGACCACTCAAAATGGCCATCGGCGTTTGGGCAACCAGCCCGCCCAGCATCGCCATGGTGACAACGAGGCCTGTGACAAGCGCCATTTTGGACGGTGGAAACCAGCGGGAAGCGAGACGTATACAACTTAAAAAACAAAAAGATGCGCCCATCCCGACGAGGAACCGTCCAAAGGCTGCGACCGCATACTGTTCGGCCAGCGCAAAAATAAACGTGCCAATTGTGCAAAGAGACACCGCCCCCAGCAGCAATTTTTTAGTCGAAAACCGATCCAGCAAGATACCGGCGGGAAAGAGACAGAGCGCATTCGCATAAAAATACATGGAAGAGAGTTGACCCAATTGCGGTGCATTCAGGTGGAAAGCTTCCATGAGCTGCACATCAATGGCATTGAAGAGATTCAGTTGAATAAATTCATAAAAGAAAAAGAGCGCCGCCGTTAGCGTAACCAGCCAACCAAATGCCGCATGCTCTGCCTTCTGCTCCTGACTGACTGCCATATTTTCTCCCAAATCCAGTCCCATTGTTTCAGTCATATCCTCTCCCAACTCCGGCCTGTTCGTGATAGCCCGTTCTACCATAGACGGGTTTTAATCGCCAGATTTTTTGGACAGGTTCGGTGGGTTTTAACCCGTCTTGCCTGGTGGTTTTGCGACATGAAAAACAACAGCGGGATTTTCCTGTTTTGTTTCTTCCTGCAATGCCGGTTGAAACAACCTCAATCGACGGGTTGCGGCATATTTGGCAAGGTTATAAGCCTCACCTTGTGAAGCATGGATTGATAAATATTCAACAACAATACCGATTGCATTCATTGTTATTTGTTGCGGAAACTTTTCCAGCAATAACATCCCCTGAATATCAGGTTCATTCCACATAATCCATTGCGGCAGGGTGAATCCCAGTCGAATAGCCTCTCGCGCGGCCTCGACCAATTGATTCTCCAATTGTTCCACATCAAAGCCCAGGCCAGTTAATGATGCCTCCAGCGCAGGGTCAATTATATTCCCTGAATCTGCATCGTCGGAAGAAAACAAGCTGATCGTTAAAAGCGCTTTTAAAAGCAGCGGGTCATACTCTCGATCCCGGCTGAGGGTATCTATCGACACTTTATCGTTATTAGCATAAGACAACATGTTATTCAAAAATATAAAAGTGAGACCAGGATGTCTTTCGAGGAGATCTTGCAAAAATGCCCAGTTTTTAGAGTAAGGACGATAGCGACAGCCTATAAGCAACGGTATCATCTTGTCGGGTGGTGCTTTTTCAAAAAAATACCAGGTTGCATGAATATTGTCATACAGGAAAAAATAATGTACGAGGGCCGCAACCATTAAAGAAACGTTTTTGGCACCAGGATCAGCACGACTTTTCAATTTTTCTAAAAATGCATTCGCGCCATCGAGATCATTATTCTCAACCAGATGTCTTGCAATCTGCAGGCAAAAATTCTCATGCCTGTGGGAAGGTTGACTGATAAAGTAATCATACGCTGCATCAATATGCCCGCCCGCGGCAAAACCGGCTGCTATTTCTATATCATGAAAAGCACCCTGATATCTGTAAGCACCGGCTTTATGCCCACCATAGGCGAAACCAAACGCCTTTGAACCAGCACTCCCGTAAACCTTGTCTTCACCGCTTTGACAGGTGCCGTGACTGAACTCTTCAAATAGAGTTCCCTCCTGATACCACTTAAAACCAGTCATGCGTAATGCACAGCCAACCCGGGCCAGACAACGAGCGATGATTTTCTGATGCAATTTGCCTTCATCCGGAAAGAAATTTTTAATTCCCTCCACATTGGCACTTAAAGCCAGGCCTTCTGCAATGGCTTCTTCTATCTTTATCATTCTTTCGATGGGATCGATGGGATATTTTTTTTCTGCCCTGGTTAATATATCTCTTGCAGCATTGATATTTCCACGTTGCGCATGGCCTTTGGCAAGATCGGCCTGAATGTGCGGTATTTCATCCGGATATTCCTTTTCTATTTTTTTCAAAAACGCCGCGAGTTTTTCCGGATTCTGATGGAGTGCAAAACCATACGCTGCCGCCTGAATGACGGATCTCACTTTTAACGGGCTTTTTTTCGCAACCTCTTTTAAAAGATCGCTGAAATTTTCAAGATCACCTGCCTGGCCATAACCACACGCGGCATGTGCCGGAGATGCGTTGTATGGAGGTTTTAATAAAAAATTAACAGCTCCCACCTCGCCGCGTTTCGCAAGGACTGTGACAGGTGAGCCAGATTCTGCTTCATTCCAGACATTGATGCAGACCATTTCTAATGGTTCAATTAATTGTTCTGGATCTTGCGCCATTGCTGCATTGACAATCCAGTTGAAACAGTTGAAAGATAAGCGACTATTCACAGCCATTCCTCGTTATTTATTAAATGGGTAAATTATACGCAAAAATGGCGAGAAAGGGTAAAAATAAAAACATGTGTATAATCAATATGTTACAAAAATCCGGGCGAAAACCACGCGGCAGGAAGCCGAAATTTCTCTGTATAATCAAATAGTTACAGATTAATCCTCAGTCGAAATAGTGAAATTTTTATGTATAATCATTATGTTATATATACTTTCAGCGTTGTCGGACAAATCATAACATGATCCGAGCCGCGACCGGAAGACGAGCGTCACGATACTTTTTAATTCCGTTGATATCTTGCAGAACCTGTGACGCTCCCTGACGGTCGCGGCTCGGATAAAATTATACCCGGATAAAGTTATGATCCACGCAACACATCCACCAACTGACTCGCCCCAATCCGAAAACGAGCAGGCGTCACAAAGGACGCGCCCATGATTTCTTCAGCGAGTTTGACATAAAGCGCTGCCTGCTCGATCGTTCGAACACCGCCCGATACTTTAAAACCAATCGGTCGCGGCATTTTCTGGATAACCGTTAACATCGCACGTGCCGCATCGGGCGTTGCGCCCACTGAAATTTTTCCCGTCGATGTTTTTAAAAAATCCGCACCCGCATGACACACACCATGACTCACTTCGGAAATGATCGCAGGATCAGATAACGCACCCGTTTCCAAAATCACTTTTAATAAAATGTTTTCACCGCACGCTTTTTTACACGCACGAATAAAATCAAACGCTTTTTCTTTTTCACCCTTCAAATAATCGTGATACGGAAAAACGACATCAACTTCATCCGCGCCATCTGCAATCACTTCGCGAATGAGTGTCAGCACGTTTTCCAGTGAATCCGAGGCATTCGGGAAATTCGCAACCGTTGCAACACGAATTTTTTCACCCGCCAATTCTTTTTTCGCCTGTTTAACAAACGCCGGATACACACAAAGCGCTGCAACAGCATGATCGCCCATCGTCGCTTTTTTGCAAAGGGCTGAAATGGTTTCTGCCGTATCCGTTTCATTCAGACTGGTTAAATCAATTAATTCGAATAATTTTATACAATCAGAAAACACGGCCACGATGATACTCCCTGATAAATTCCGGAATAAGTTTCCCCAATTTGCGCGCTGCGATTTCACCAAAATGCAACGTGCCCTCATGCGTCAGTTTTTCATGCTGCATGCCTGATGCAAAATTGGTAATCGCGGATAATCCCAACACACGCAACCCGCAATGCCGCGCGAGAATTACTTCCTGCACGACAGACATCCCGACTGCATCCGCACCCAGTGTGCGAAACGCGCGAATTTCAGCAGGCGTTTCAAACGAAGGGCCCACGACGGACACATAAACACCTTCCGGTAAAGCAAATCCCATGCGCTCCGCAACACGCGACACGATAATTCTTAATTCTTCATCATACGCATTTTCCATACCCACAAATCGCGGGCCGACTGTCTCATCATTCGCTCCAACCAGCGCATTAAACGGCTGAAAATTAATGTGGTCCGTCAATAACATCATCTCACCCGGCCCCACATCTTCTCGCAACGATCCGGATGCTGCCGTCACAATCAAACTTTCTGCACCGAGTGATTTAATGATTCGAATAAATGTTTTTAAAGAATCGAGGGAGGTGCCTTCATACAAATGCAAACGCCCTTTCATGCAAACAACCGGAATCTCATTCAGATAACCCATGATAAGAAGCGATGCATGACCCGTCACGCCACCGGTTTTTAAACCAGGGATCGCCTGATACGGAATCGTGACAGGTTGCGTCAATTGTTCTGCAATGGAACCTAAACCCGATCCTAAAATGATCCCGATTTCCGGAAAAAAATTCGGCGCGTATTTGCGAATGGTTTCCATCGTTTCTTGCATCGTGACGGTCATCAAATGTCACTCCTCTTAAAATTTTCAGGGAACAAATGTCTGCAACAGATAAAAACATAAAGTAGCCAGTCCCGCTGCAGCCGGAATGGTAATAATCCAGGACATAAAAATATTGCGAATGACAGCGAGATTCAATGCATCAATACCGCGTGCAAGACCCACCCCAAACACGGCGCCCACCAATGTTTGTGTGGCTGAGACCGGAATCCCCGTGCTGGTCGAGGCCACCACCACACTCGCTGCTGCGAGTGTCGCTGCAAAGGCACGGCTCGGTGTCAGAATCGTGATCGCACTGCCCACGGTTTCAATCACTTTTCGTCCATACATAAATAATCCCAACACCACACCAAAACAGCCAAATAACATAATGCCATTTAACATCATGCCATCATGATGCGTATTGCCGGATGTCACGAGACCAATCACACCGGCAACAGGCCCGACGGCAATCGCCACATCATTCGATCCATGCGCAAACACCATCGCACACGCAGTGAACGCCATCAACACACTGAACATTTTTTCAATGCAGACAAATTGAACGTGACGCCGCTCCTGTTCATTCGAAAAAACATCCCGCATCGCCAGAAATCCAATGATCATGACCAGTGCAATCGTCACAATCAAAATCACGGCCGTTTTAAAAAAACCTAATGTTAAATGAAAATGACCGACTGCTTTCAGAGTCGTCATCATCGCAAGCACAACACCAACGAGAAAAAGATAAATCGGAATATATTTTTTGGCAGCAAGCAAGGGTTTATCCACACCCAGAATCCAGCGTCGAATGGAATTAAACAACAGGTAGGAAAGCACACCGGCAATCGTCGGGCACAACACCCAGCTCAATGCCACATACCCGACGGTTTGCCAATGAATCGCGTGTAATCCAAGCATGATCGCACCGACGCCAACCAGTGCACCGACAATCGCATTGGTAATCGAAACCGGCATGCCAAGACAACTGGCAAACGTAATCCACACCGTGCTCGCAAGCAAAACGGACAACATCACATAAATCAGGAGCGTTGGCTGATTGGCAAATTGACCCACATCGATAATGCCGCTTCGAATCGTGTCAGACACTTCATTGCCGCCTAAAAAAGCGCCCGCGATTTCAAACACAATCGCAATGATCATCGCCTGTTTCACCGACACGGCTTTCGATCCCATGGCGGTACTCATGATATTGGCAAGGTCATTCGCGCCAATACCCCATGTCATCCACAAACCGATGACACAAGCAGCTATGATAAAAATCAGGCCATGATCCATGGGATTTATCTCATTTCGCTAATAAAATTTGCAGACGGTCACCAATCTCGCGCGCGCGATCGGCCAGTTCACCCGTCCATTCAATAATTTTGTAAAGAAACATGACATTGACCGGCGGCAGTGCGGTTTCAAGGTTAAACACAATCTGACGCAATTTGATTTGCCGATCATCCGTGTCACGCTCAAGACGTGAAATATCCGCAATCATACTTTCGACCAGTTTGATTTCGCTCCCCCCAAATCCGGTTTCAAGCAATTCATCCAGTTCATTAATCGCGACATTCGCCTGTTGGGATGCTTCAATGCAGCGTTCTAAAAAATCCTTGAACGAAATCGTAATCTCATCCGGGAAAATCATTTTTCGACCGAGCACAAGCCCTGCAATATCCTTTGCGCGATTGGCGAGACGGTCCTGAACAGTGAGTAATTCCAGCAAATCACTGCGCGAAACCGGTAAAAATAATCCTTTCGGCAAATGCAATCTGAGATCGCGTTTTAAATCATCGGCTTCATTTTCAAGCCGCACGATTTCCTGCTGAATGTGAGCGGCTTCCGGCCAGTTTCCGGCGAGCACCGCCACAAAAAAAGGAGCCAGCTCCTTCACGCACACATGCACTTTTGACATGTGTGCTTCCAGCGGCCGGATGGGCGAGCGTCCAAACATGTTCAGAAAAGGGGTGGTTGGCATGGAACCGGTTCCTTCTGTAAGAATTTATTTTGCATTCACCAACGCAACCGCCGTATCCAGCATGCGATTGGAAAAACCCCATTCATTGTCATACCAGGATAACACTTTCACAAAATTCCCCATCACCTTGGTGTAAGACACATCAAAAATGGATGACGCCGGATTGTGATTGAAATCGATCGAAACAAGCGGCGCTTCATTGATTTCAAGAATGCCTTTTAACGCACCGTTTGCCGCGGTTTTCATGAGGGTATTAATTTCATCGATCGATGTTTCCCGCTTCGCCGTAAACGTAAAATCAATCACCGATACATTAATCGTCGGTACACGAATGGAAAAACCATCGAGCTTGCCATTCAATTCCGGCAACACTTCACCCACAGCAATCGCAGCACCGGTTTTGGTTGGGATCATCGAATGCGCTGCCGCACGTGCACGTCGTAAATCCGTGTGATACACATCAATCAATGCCTGATCGTTCGTGTAGGAGTGAACCGTATTCATCAGGCCTTTTTCAACACCCACTGTTTCATTTAATACTTTCACCAGTGGCGCGAGACAATTGGTGGTACAAGATGCATTTGAAATAATCGTATGCGATGATTTTAAAATACCGTGATTAACACCATACACAATCGTTGCATCGACATCGGTTGCAGGCGCTGAAATCAGGACTTTTTTGGCACCGGCTGCAAGATGTCCGCTTGCTTTTTCCTTGCTGGTAAAAAACCCGGTGCATTCCAGCACGAGATCAATATTCATTTCTTTCCACGGTAAATTTTTCGGATCACGTTCAGCAACGACACGAATTTTATCACCATTAATCACAAGATCTTTTCCGGAAACAGTGACCTCACCCGGAAATTTTCCGTGAGTCGTATCATAGCGCGTCAGGTGCGCGTTGGTGTTCACATCGCCTAAATCATTGATCGCAACGATTTCTATCTCCGGATGTTTTTTGGATTCATAATGCGCGCGCAAAATATTGCGGCCAATACGGCCATAGCCATTAATCGCAACTCGAATAGTCATGAATTTTCTTCTCCTGATTTTTTATGTTCTGTCCCGCGAGTAATTCTTTCGCCACAGAAATCACACGTTCTTTACTGAAACCACAGTCTTTAAAAACATCACTGGCCGGAGCGGATGCACCAAAACGATCGAGCCCTACCACCTTGCCGTGACAGCCGACAAATTTATACCAGCCATCACTCGCAGCCGCTTCAATCGCGATGCGTGCGGTCACTGCTTTCGGTAACACTTTTTCCTGCCAGTCGTTATTTTGTGATAAAAACACATCGGTGGACGGCATCGACACCACACGCACTTTTACGCCAGTCGCTGCAAGTTGTTTCGCCGCATCCATCGAAAGTGCTACCTCCGAACCGGTCGCCATCATAATCAAATCTGGCAACCCTTCGCAATCCAGTAACACATACCCGCCACGACGAATGTGATCAACCGTGTCTGAATCCCGTTCCTGAAATGCCAGATTCTGCCGCGAAAACAATAAACACGTCGGGCCTGAATGTTCAATCGCCTGCTGCCAGGCCACCGCCGTTTCCGTCGTATCACACGGACGCCAGATCGACATCCCGGGCATCATACGTAATCCCGGCAATTGTTCCACCGGTTGATGCGTCGGCCCATCTTCACCCAGCCCAATCGAATCGTGCGTATACACAAAAATCACGCGCTGACGCATGAGGGATGCAAGTCGCAACGCATTTCGCGCATAATCCGAAAACGTTAAAAACGTCCCGCCAAATGGAATAAGGCCACCATGTAACGCCAGACCATTCATGATGGCTGACATACCAAATTCACGCACGCCGTAAAAAATGTATTGGCCTTCCGGTGAATGTTTTGAAAACGTTTCAGCGCCTTGCCAGAGCGTCAGATTGGAGCCGGTTAAATCGGCTGAACCGCCCATCAATTCCGGCAACAATCCTGCGAGATGATTTAAACAATTTTGCGAAGCTTTCCGTGTCGCGAGGGTTTCTTTTTTTTGCTGTGCTTGCTCGATCATTTTTTGGGAGGCTATTTGCCAGTGATCCGGCAATTTCTTTTCCATTCGACGAAGAAATTCTTTCGCCAGTTCCGGATGTGTTTTTTGATACTGTGTAAAAAGAACCTGCCATTTTTTTTCAAGTGTGTCGCCTTTCGCGCGAGCATCCCAGGCATCATACATCTCTTTGGGTATTTCAAAAGGCGGGTATGGCCAATTCAGATTTTTTCGAACAAGCGCGACTTCTGCTTCACCCAGCGCTTCACCGTGCGTTTTCGCCGTTCCGGCTTTATTGGGTGAACCCCAGCCAATCACGGTCTTGCAACAAATCAGGACGGGTTTATCTATTACTGCACGCGCTTCTGTGATCGCGCGATGAATCGCTTCCCGATTGTGGCCATCGACATTTGGAATCACATGCCAGCCATAACTTTCGAATCGAAGCGGTGTGTTATCGGTAAACCAGCCTTGCACATTGCCATCAATCGAAATTTGATTATCGTCATAAAAAACGATCAGTTTTGAAAGCCCCAACGTACCTGCGAGTGAACAGGCTTCATGCGAAATGCCTTCCATCAAACAACCATCCCCCACAAACGCGTAAGTGAAATGATCCATGATGGGGAAACCTTCGCGATTGAATTGTTTTGCCAGATGTTTTTCGGCAATCGCCATGCCGATCGCATTCGCAAGCCCCTGACCGAGCGGGCCGGTTGTCGTTTCAACACCCGGGGTTTCGCCAAATTCCGGATGCCCCGGGGTTTTGGAATGAAGCTGTCGGAATTGTTTAATATCGTCAATCGAGAGCGCGTAACCGGTCAAATGCAGGAGGGAATAAAGCAGCATGCAGCCATGGCCATTGGATATCACAAACCGGTCACGATTGAACCAGGCAGGATTCGCCGGATTATGTTGCAAAAAGTCATTCCACAACACTTCGGCAATATCCGCCATTCCCATCGGCATGCCGGGGTGGCCGGAATTGGCTTTTTGTACAGCATCCATGCTTAACACACGAATGGCATTGGCAAGTTCGCGATGCGTCGGCGTCAAAATCGGGCTCTCCTCACTACCATCACTCTATGGCTGCACAGGGTACCCGAAATTTGGCCAACTGGCATCTGAAAATTTTTATCGGGGAAAGATACTGAATTCTTTAGGTATCCTGGCCGTCGGCGACATCAATTTTTCAAATTCAGTCTCCCTTTGGTCTTTGGTGAAAGCACAGACTTGCTCGTAGGTGTGTGTCCCTCTGCTAATGAGCGTAGAGAGCATGTTCAGGTTTTCAAACGCTTCATCGCTGGTCGACAGTACCTGCCCGATAGAAAGACCTGTCCGGGGATCTTTTTGATGTTCAATGAGTTGGGGGCTCAGCACAGACAGTCTTTTAATGTCAGACTCTGACAAGTTTAACAGGACAGAAAAAGGCAGTTTCAGATTAGTAACCAGTGCCATCATTGTATTCTTTTCCGCAAAAAAGGGTGGCGACAAGGGACGTTCTGTTTTACTTTCCCAAAGCTCAATGGCTCTGAGTGCAGCCCCTATCCTGGTTAATTTCCCGCCATTTTCTTTACAATTCTCTTTCTCAGCCATCAAAAATGTTCGAAGCTCGAGAAGCAGCAATGGCAAAGGTGGTAATGGGATCTTGTAAGCACGGCGATTCATCATTATTATCCGACTCCTGAGTTGTGTGTTAAACTTTTGCGCCTGAAGCCTGCCACATTCCCGTCTGACTATCAAGACGCCCCGCCGCTAGTGAATCTTTTTTTTAAACCGGGTATGATTGCACTCACTTTTATTTTTAACGAAAAGAAGCAGATCTTATGCAAAAAGACTTTTTATTTACCTCCGAATCCGTTTCCGAGGGGCACCCTGACAAAATAGCCGATCAGATTTCAGACGCGGTCCTCGATGCCATGCTCGAACAGGATAAAAAATCCCGTGTAGCGTGTGAAACCTTCGTCAAGACCGGGATGGTGATGGTCGGTGGGGAAGTGACGACGTCCGCCTGGGTTGATATTGAACAAATTGTCCGCAATGTCGTGCGTGATATTGGCTACAACAGTTCGCAGATGGGTTTCGACTGGGAATCCTGTGCGGTGATGTCCGCTATTGGCAAACAATCCGTGGATATTGCCCAGGGGGTTGATCGGAAAATTTCCGAAGATCAGGGCGCGGGCGATCAGGGTCTCATGTTTGGTTATGCGACCAATGAAACGCCGGTGCTGATGCCGGCTCCCATTTTTTATGCGCATGAACTGGTCAAACGCCAGGCGAAATTACGCAAGGAAAAAGTGCTGCCGTGGCTTCGGCCCGATGCCAAAAGCCAGGTGACGTTTCGTTATGTGAATAACAAACCGGCAGGGGTCGATGCGGTGGTGCTCTCGACCCAGCATTCACCCGAGATTCCGCATGAAGACCTCGTTCAAAGCGTCATTGCAGAAATCATTCGTCCGGTTTTCCCCACCGAATGGTTGTCGGATCAAACCCGATTTTATGTGAACCCGACCGGACGTTTTGTGATTGGCGGGCCGCTGGGTGATTGCGGATTGACAGGTCGAAAAATTATTGTCGACACTTACGGTGGCATGTCGCGCCATGGTGGCGGATGTTTCTCCGGAAAAGATCCTTCCAAAGTCGATCGATCCGCTGCGTATGCGGCGCGTTACGTCGCCAAAAATATTGTTGCAGCCGGTATTGCGGATCGCTGTGAAATCCAGGTGTCTTACGCAATAGGCATTGCTGAACCGGTTTCCATTGCGGTGGATACCTTCGGCACCGGTAAAATTCCTGAAAGTACGATCGTCACACTGATTCGCGAACATTTTGATTTGCGCCCTTATGGCATCATCAAAATGCTCGATTTATTGCATCCCATTTATCGTCAAACCGCAACCTACGGCCATTTTGGTCGTGAAGATTTGCACGTCAGCTGGGAAAAAACCGACAAGGCAAGTACCTTGCAGAAAGCGGCCCATATTTAGGAGAGTTCAACATGCAAGCAGCCGTTCAAATGAAAGAAGATTACAAGGTCGCCGATATGACGCTCGCCGATTGGGGACGCAAGGAAATTAATATTGCTGAAACTGAAATGCCGGGATTGATGGCGTTACGCGAGATGTATCAGGATAAAAAACCGTTACGCGGCGCGCGCATTGCGGGGTGTTTACACATGACCGTGCAAACCGCGGTGCTGATTGAAACACTCATTACATTAGGTGCAGAAGTCCGCTGGTCATCCTGCAATATTTTTTCAACACAAGATCATGCAGCGGCTGCGATGGCAGCGGCTGGCGTACCTGTTTTTGCGTGGAAAGGTGAAACCGAAGAAGAATACGGGTGGTGCATCGAGCAAACCATTCACGGAAGAAATGGCTGGCAACCGAATTTAATTCTCGATGATGGCGGCGATTTGACGGTGATCGTTCACGAAAAATATCCCGCGCTACTGAAAAACATCAAGGGATTATCTGAAGAAACGACAACCGGCGTGCATCGTTTATATGAAATGCAGAAAGAAGGCAAATTGAAAATCCCTGCCATCAATGTGAATGACTCTGTCACCAAATCCAAATTTGATAATCTCTACGGCTGTCGTGAATCCTTACTCGATGGCATCAAGCGTGCAACCGATGTCATGATTGCAGGCAAAATTGCGGTGATTTGCGGTTATGGCGATGTCGGTAAAGGCTGCGCGCAATCGTTGCGTGCATATGGTGCGACGGTGTGGATCACTGAAATTGATCCAATTTGCGCATTGCAGGCGGCGATGGAAGGTTACCGTGTTGTCACCATGGATGAAGCGGCATCACAAGGCCAGATATTTGTGACAGCCACCGGCAATCTCAATGTCATTACACACGAACACATGCTGCAGATGCCGGATCAGGCGATTGTTTGTAACATCGGGCATTTTGATTCTGAAATTGATGTAGCGTCATTGCGTCAATATACATGGGAAAATATCAAACCCCAGGTCGATCATGTCATTTTTCCAAATGGAAAACGGTTGATTTTGCTGGCGGAAGGACGCCTCGTGAATCTCGGTTGTGCAACGGGACACCCGAGTTTTGTGATGTCGACTTCGTTTACAAACCAGGTGCTGGCGCAACTGGAACTCTGGCTGCACAGTGAAAAATATCCGACGGGTGTTTATGTGCTTCCGAAACATCTGGATGAAATGGTTGCGCGATTGCATCTTAAAAAACTCGGTGTGAAGTTGACGCAATTGACGAAAACCCAGGCGAATTATTTAAATATTCCGATCGATGGACCGTACAAACCGGAGCAGTATCGATACTAAAGAAACTTTCCGGAGCAGTATCGATACTAAAGAAACTTTATTGCATGAGTTAAATGTCGACCGAAGCGTCATCCCGCGACGCTCCTTAAGCGGGACCCAGCGCCTTTCATTCACAAGAAAGGCGCTGGGTCCCGTCTAAAAACACGACGGGATGACGCTTCGGTTGAGATCTTTAATAACAGCAAGTCCGTACAAGAAAAGGATGAATCATGACGAAAATCGCTTCTTTATTAGCTGACTTTGTCTCGGATGTATTCACGTTATTACCGGATGAGACTGAAAATTCATCTGTGAATCCATTCAGGGATCATCCTCAAATTCAAACGATCATCGATTCACTCAGCCGACAGGAACGTCACCACGTTGCACTGATCAGTTCGCTATCCGAAAAAAACCAATCTGTTTTTATGAAAGCCATCGCCGAACACATCCGGGATGAAGCCGTGCCAGCGCCTCTTCGAAAATGTCGCATTCTGTTTTTTGATATTAACCGACTGATGGCAACATCACACCATCAGGAAAAAAATGCGCCTGCTGTTCAGGCACTCATCGCTGATGCCAATACGCGAATTCTATTATTTACTTCCGACAAAAAAACAGTGCAGACATTGAATATCGAGTCGTATTTTTCCATGCATCCTGTGATGGAACCCGACACGAAAGAACTCACTGCCTTATTAAAATGGCACAGGTCTTCTCTGGAAGATTTTCATCACACTGTCATTTCAGATGAAATCATTTTGCATGCGCTGACGCTTGCAACACATTATCTACCCGGCCATTCCCGTTTTGACAAAACATGGGAATTACTGGACAGCGCGGCTGCGCGAGCAAGTCTTTCGCCACACCCTGAAGAGCAAAAACAAAAAACGGCTGTCACGCCACATTGTCTGGTTGAAGTCGTTTCGAATCGAACAGAAATCCCCATCACGCATTTACAAAATAATCCGTTTCAGGCGAGGAAGCTCGTGGAGGCACTCAAAAAACAGATTTTTGGCCAGGATGCCGCCATCAACAAAATGGCTTCCTTATTGCAAAATGCCTGTATTCAATTGCAGGAAAATACCGGGCCACTTTGTAACTTTTTACTGGCAGGGCCCTCTGACACGGGCAAGACAGCCATGGTGTATGCGATGGCAAAACATTTATTTGGTAGTCACGGGGCGGTGTTACGCATCAACCTGAACCATACAACCGCCACCTCGCTTTCTGATATCCGGATTGCGCCCGGTTCTGATGCGGATCCGGATAGCGATTTACTCTCCGCCATTCAAAAAATGCCGTATGCCATTTTATTCATCGAGGATATGGATCATCTGGATGAAAAAACCTATGCGCTCATTCAGGGAATTTTCGAGCACGGTTATGTGTTTGATGATGAACAAAATAAATATGATTTTCGTCACGCGGTAGTGATTGCCACCACACGCACCGCGACGGATCAGATCAATGAATTGAATGCAGCCCTGCACCCATCTGAACATCACTCAAAAACGCCGGATTTAATGCAACTGGATTTAATGCAGCTCGTGCTGAACAAACATTTGCATGACGCGCCGGAACAAAACACATCCTGGCCCGCGCCTGATGAATTGTGCGACATGCTGCTGCCTGAACTCATGAAACATTTTCCAGAATCCTTTTTGCAGAAATTTAATATCATTCCATTTATTCCACTGGATTCTCTGGCAACAGAAAATATTATTCGACTGAAAATCAAACGCCTGGCGCGTCATCTGTTGGGCAGCTTTAACATCGAACTCAGTTTTCCGCCGGAAGTCATCCAGTTTTTGACGCATGAAGCGGTGTTGCGAAAAAGCCACATCAACTCACTGGATAAATTACTGGAACAGCATTTGTATTCCCTGGTGACGCATGAAATTCTGTTGCACGCTGAAGATAAAAATCGATCGAAGCGATTGCTGATTCAGTTAAATGATTCGGGGCATTTGCTGCGGTGTGAGTTTATGGCAGCGAGCGAGGCGGGGATTTATAGTTTGTAAAGTGCAATTTATTCTTTTGTCCGATTATTCTTTTATCCGATTATTCTTTTGTCCGATTATTCTTTTGTCCGATTATTCTTTTATCCGAGCCGCGACCGTCAGGGAGCGCGTC
>DATIJJ010000092.1:0-11508 GCA_035478795.1 Gammaproteobacteria bacterium
TGAGGCATCTTCTCGCCGAAGGATCCACTGCTATCCACAAGCTCTCGCAAAAAAGTCTTTGTAAATAGCAGATGATCCTTCGGCGAGAAGATGCCTCAGGATGACGCGCGGATAGAGGCTTCGGATAACAACAAATAACCATAACTCAACAGGGTTGATGACGCTTCGCTTTATTCAATAACTTTCAACCCACCCATATAAGGCTGCAACACGTTTGGAATATGAATCCTGCCCTGTTCATCCTGATAATTTTCCATCACCGCAATCAACGTTCGACCGACCGCGAGCGCGGAACCATTCAGCGTGTGAACCCATTCTGTCTTGCCCGTTTTACTGTCGCGAAAACGCGCCTTCATACGTCGCGCCTGAAACGCTTCTGTGTTACTGCAGGAAGAAATTTCACGATATGCATTTTGTCCCGGCAACCAGACTTCAAGGTCATACGTTTTGGCCGCTGCAAAACCCAGATCCGCCGTGCATAACGCCACTACGCGATACGGCAATTCCAGTTTTTGTAATACGGTTTCTGCATGATGCGTCAATTCTTCGAGTGCTTCCCAGGATTTTTCCGGATGCACAATTTGCACCAGTTCCACTTTTTCAAATTGATGCTGACGAATCATCCCGCGCGTATCTTTTCCGTAAGAACCCGCTTCACTGCGAAAACACGGTGAATAACAGGTATATTTCAACGGCAAGTCACTTTCATCCAGAATTTCATCGCGAATCGTATTCGTCACCGGCACTTCAGCCGTCGGGATCAGATAATAATCCTCACCCTCACGCTTCACGGCAAACACATCTTCTTTCATTTTCGGTAATTGACCCGTGCCATAAAGCGACTCCGCATTCACAAGATACGGAACTGAAATTTCAGTATAGCCATGTTCGATCGTGTGTAAATCCAGCATGAATTGCGCGAGCGCGCGTTGCAATCGCGCGAGTTGATTATTTAAAACTACAAAACGTGCGCCGGTTAATTTGGAAGCGGTCGCAAAATCCATTCCCCATTTTGCACCGAGATCCACATGGTCTTTTGGTGTAAATGTGAATGTTGTCGGCTCACCCACAACACGCACCACCTGATTGTCTGCTTCACTTTGGCCGAGAGGTACGGATTCATGCGGAATATTCGGAATCACAGCCAGTATTTGCTGTAATTCATGTTGCACTGCTTCAAATTTTTCTTCCGACGATTTTAACTGCTCACCGAGATCTTTGACTGCCTGCAGCAAGGGATCGACATTCTCCCCTTTTGCCTTGGCCTGACCCACCGCTTTCGCATTGGTATTGCGCGCATTTTGCAATTCCTGAATGTGTGTCTGTAATGTCTTGCGCTGTTCTTCAAGCTGATTTAACCGCGCAACATCCAGCACCACACCCCGCGTTTTGAGTTGCGCGGCAATTCGTGTCGCATCTTCTCGAATCCATTTTGGATCAAGCATAGTTTTCCCATTTTGTTAACGGCCTTTTTTATAAATCAAATTTCGACAAGAAAGAACCCCCTTATCAAAGGGGGTCGACGCACGTTTTTTGTGCGGCGGGGGGATTTTTATGATGCAAGATAAAAATCCCTCCCAACCTCCCTTTGAAAAGGGAGGAGTTCGCTCCGGTCGAAATTTAATTCACGTAGCAAGACCTTTGCCAGTAGAACCCTCAAACTTTTGCTGTTTGCAAAACGCGTGCCGCCATTTTGCCAATGTCAGCCGGTGAACGAACCGTATGTACGCCCGCTGCTTCAAGCACCGCAAATTTTTCGGCTGCCGTTCCCTTGCCGCCGGCAATAATCGCACCGGCATGGCCCATGCGTTTGCCGGGCGGCGCTGTCACACCCGCGATGTAGGATACCACCGGTTTCGTCACGTGTTTTTTGATGTATTCAGCGGCTTCATCTTCTGCCGTGCCACCAATTTCACCGACCATCACAATGATTTCGGTTTGCGGATCTTTTTCAAATAACGCGAGCACATCAATAAAATTCGTACCCGGAATCGGATCACCACCAATGCCCACACACGTACTTTGACCGAGTCCCAATTCCGTCGTTTGCTTGACGGCTTCATACGTCAGCGTCCCGGAACGCGAGACAATGCCGACTTTACCTGGCATGTGAATGTGACCTGGCATGATGCCAATTTTACACTCACCTGGCGTAATCACACCCGGACAGTTAGGACCCACCAGTCGAACGCCTGGATGATTCGCCAAAAACGCTTTCACTTGCAGCATATCGAGTGTCGGAATGCCTTCGGTGATACAAATAATGAGTTTAATGCCGGCTTCTGCCGCTTCAATAATCGAATCCTTGCAAAAAGGCGCTGGCACATAAATCACGGACGCATCCGCTTTGGTCGAGCGGTACGCCTCTTTTACCGTGTTAAAAACCGGCAATCCCAAATGCGTCTGACCGCCTTTTTCAGGTGTCACACCACCGACCATTTTGGTGCCGTAGGCAATCGCCTGTTCAGAATGAAAAGTGCCTTGCTTGCCGGTAAAACCCTGACAGATTACTTTGGTGTTTTTGTTAATTAAAATACTCATGATGCCCCTCTATCAATTTAGTTTATGCGGTTGCAGCCTGCACCACTTTTTTCGCCGCATCCGTAAAACTTTCTGCAGCAATAATATTTAAACCACTCTGCCCCAGTTTTTTTGCACCGAGCTCTGCATTATTTCCTTCAAGACGCACAACAACCGGTAAATGCGTGCCCACTTCTGAAACCGCACCAATAATCCCGTCAGCAATCAAATCACAACGCACAATCCCGCCAAAAATATTAACGAGAATGGCCTTGACGTTTTGATCCGATAAAATAATTTTGAAGGCTTCCGTGACACGCTCTTTGGTCGCGCCACCACCGACATCGAGAAAGTTCGCGGGATTGCCGCCACTTAATTTCACAAGATCCATGGTCGCCATCGCAAGACCTGCCCCATTCACCATGCAACCAATGTTGCCATCGAGTGCAATGTAATTCAGTTCCCAATCACGCGCGCGATTTTCACGTTCATCTTCCTGCGCGGTATCACGCATATCGCGAATGGCCGGCTGGCGATACAGTGCATTATCATCAATATTTATTTTTCCATCGAGACATAATAAATTGCCTTCGTTTGTCACAACCAGCGGATTGATTTCAAGTAAACTGAAATCACAGTCTTCAAACATTTTCGAAAGAGCCAATAAAATCTGCGTGAACTGTTTAATCTGATTGCCGGACAGACCCAGTGCAAAAGCGAGCTCCCGTGCCTGAAACGGTTGAATACCCACAAGCGGATCCACTGTTTCTGTCAGAATTTTTTCCGGTGTTTCATGCGCAATTTTTTCAATGTCGACACCGCCTTCGGTTGACGCCATAAAAACAATGCGCTGTTTGGCTCGATCGATCACCGCACCGAGATACAGTTCACGCGCAATATTGGAGGGTTCTTCAATGAGGACTTCATTCACAGGCTGTCCATTGGCATCCGTTTGATAGGTCACCAAACGCGTGCCCAACATGTTTTTGGCAGCAGTGGCTACTTCCTCTTCCGTTGAAACAATTTTCACACCACCCGCCTTGCCGCGGCCGCCTGCATGAACCTGCGCCTTCACGACAAAACGCGAGGTATTATTTAACTTTTTCATTTCATTGGCTATTTTAACAGCTTCTTCTGCCGTTTTTGCCACCTTGCCGAAAGGAACCGGGATGCCATATTTTGCTAATAATTGCTTGGCCTGGTACTCATGTAGATTCATTGGATTGTCCTGCCTGTTAAATGGATACAAAAAAAAGCTTTCGGGTGTGAGCACTTACATCGGCCTCATTGCATAATCAGTTTCGACCGAAGCGTCATCCCGCGACGCTCTTTAAGCGGGACCCAGCGCCTTTCTTGCTGGAGGAAAGGCGCTGGGTCCCGTCTAAAAACACGACGGGATGACGCTTCGGTCGAAATCAGATGTGTACAAGAACCCCGTTCCATACTCAAACTGCGCAAATAGTAATTCAGAATTACACTTCAAGCAACAGACGCGCCGGGTCTTCGAGTAATTCCTTGATTGCAACGAGGAAAGATACCGAATCCTTGCCGTCAATAATGCGATGATCGTAAGACATGGCCACATACATCATCGGACGGATGACAATCTGACCGTTTTCGACCACCGGTCGCTGGTCAATCTTGTGCATGCCGAGGATGGCACTTTGGGGTGAATTCAAAATAGGGGTTGAAAGCAATGAACCAAATACACCACCATTGGTAATGGTAAACGTGCCACCCTGCATTTCTTCCATCGTGAGTTTCGCATTGCGTGCCTTGCCCGCGTATTCCGCGATTTTGAGTTCAATCTCTGCCATGCTCATCTGGTCCGCATCACGCAAGACCGGAACGACCAGGCCCCGGTCAGTTGAGACCGCGACACCGATATCAAAATAGCCGTGATAGACAATGTCATTGCCATCAATCGAGGCGTTCACTGCCGGAAACCGTTTTAACGCTTCAACCGCTGCCTTCACAAAAAACGACATAAACCCGAGACGCGCGTTATGCACTTTCTCAAATTTATCCTTGTAACGTGCCCGCAAATCCATCACGTCCTGTAAATTGATTTCGTTGAATGTCGTTAACATTGCGGTATTTTGTCTGACTTCAAGCAAACGCTCGGCAATGCGTGCGCGGATACGTGTCATCGGCACGCGTTTTTCCAAACGTGCACCACTGCCACTTGCCATTTGCATCACATTTTCTTTGGTGATGCGACCATCCTTGCCAGTTCCCTTGACAGCTGACACATCGACACCGTGTTCAGCCACAGCACGACGTGCAGAAGGACCGAGTGATCCGGCAGCCGCTGCGGGTGTTTTTTCCGCGGGTTTTTCAGGGGATTTTTCAGCGGGTTTTTCTGCCGGTTTTTCGGATGATCTGGCAGGTGTTGCTTCTGCCGCTTTTCCGGCTTCAATAATGGCAATCACCTGATTCGCCTGCACGGTTTCACCCGCCGGTTTTAAAATTTCTTTCAGAATACCATCCGTTGGTGCCGGTACTTCCAACATGACTTTATCGGTTTCAAGATCCACAAGATTTTCATCGCGCGACACGCGATCGCCCGGTTTTTTATGCCAGGTGGAAACAGTCGCATCCGCAATGGATTCCGGCAACATCGGGACTTTTACTTCAATCGTCATGGGACTTTCCTTTCATTTTTTAATTAAAAAGTTTTAAATTATTTTGTCAGAGCCTGCATCACGAGATCCTGCTGTTCTTGCAAATGAACAGACGCATAACCGGCAGCGGGTGAAGCCGAAGCCGGTCTTCCGGCATAATATAAATTTTGTTTTGCATTAAGACAGGCCAGCAGATGATGTTGCGTACTGTACCAGGCGCCCTGGTTCATGGGTTCTTCCTGACACCAGACGATGTGATTGACATTCGAGTACACCGCCAATACTTTTTTCAAGGCCTCTTCCGGAAAAGGATACAGCTGTTCGATACGAATAATCACAATGCGGTCCCATTTTTCCGCGCGCCGTTTTTCAAGCAGGTCATAATACACCTTGCCACTGCATAAAATCACGCGATCGACATGTACTGATTCGATGTTATCCACTTCCGGAATCACCACCTGAAATTCACCATTCACCAGATCATCCAGGGATGAAACAGCGAGCGGATGTCGCAACAAACTTTTCGGTGTCATCACAATCAGCGGTTTTCGGTAAGGTCGAATCATCTGGCGACGCAACATGTGAAAAGTCTGCGCCGGTGTGCTCGGCACACACACTTGCATATTATTTTGCGCACATAATTGCAGATAACGTTCAAGACGCGCCGAGGAATGTTCCGGCCCCTGCCCTTCATAACCATGCGGTAAAAAGACAACGAGACCGCAGAGCCTTCCCCATTTTTGTTCGCCTGAACTGATAAACTGATCAAACACCACTTGCGCACCGTTCGCAAAATCCCCAAATTGCGCTTCCCAGATCACCAGATTATTCGGTTCGGCCGAGGCATAACCGTATTCAAATGCCAGCACCGCTTCTTCCGATAACAGCGAATCAATGATATTAATCTGAACCTGTTTTGGCGAAAGATGACTGAGTGGAATATAAATATCATCCGTGTTTTGATCGTGTAAAACCGCATGACGGTGCGCAAAGGTACCGCGAGCCGCATCCTGACCGCACAATCGAATCGGATAACCTTCTGTCAGCAACGAGGCATACGCCAGCGTTTCTGCATAACCCCAGTTTAATGGCAATTCGCCTTCGGTCATTTTCTGGCGCGCTTCCATCATTTTTTTAACTTGCGGCTGCAACACCATGCCATCCGGTAATTTTTCCAGCGCTTTCGCTATTTCTTTTAATTTTTTAAGTGGAATGCCGGTGGTGGCTTTCGCCGTCCATTCCTGTCCAATGAAAGGTTCCCATGGATTGGGCGGCTCATTTTTTCCGCCATTTTTAACCAGATCCACCACACTGTGACCGACATCCAGTTTATTCCGATAGGCTTCGGCCCATTGTTGTTCGGTATCCGCGCCAATGACGCCTTCTTCTACCAGTTTTTTAGCATACAGCACGCACGGCACAGGAAGGGATTTAATGACTTGATACATGAGCGGTTGAGTGGCTGAGGGTTCATCTGCTTCGTTATGTCCATGACGACGGTAACAAACCATGTCAATCACCACATCTTTTTTAAATTGCGCGCGATAATCCACCGCTAACAGCGTCGCAAATAAAATCGCTTCCGGATCATTGGCATTGACGTGCAAAATCGGCGCTTCCACCATTTTGGCCACATCCGTGCAATAAATACCGGAGCGCGCATCTTTCGGATTACTGATGGTAAACCCGACCTGGTTATTCACCACAATATGAATCGATCCGCCAATGGTAAACCAGCGTGCCTGTGACATGTTGAAGGTTTCCATCACAACCCCCTGTCCTGCAAACGCGGCATCGCCATGAATCTGGATCGGCATGACTTCTTTTTGCGAGGTATCTTTTCGACGACGTTGTCTGGAGCGAACAGACCCTTGCACCACGGGTGCGACAATTTCAAGATGCGACGGATTAAAAGCCAACGCCAGATGAACCGGACCATACTCTGTTTTTAAATCCGATGAAAAACCCATGTGATATTTCACATCGCCTGAATTGGTTTTTGGAATATTTTTTCCTTCAAAACCGGCAAACACATCTGCCGGCGCTTTCCCAAGAATATTGACCAGCACATTCAAACGACCCCGATGCGCCATCCCGATCACCATTTCTTTCATACCTTTGGCAGCGCCCCGATGCACGATCGTGTCTAACATCGGGATCAGGCTGTCGCCCCCTTCGAGCGAAAAACGCTTTTGTCCCACGTATTTAAAACCAATGTATTTTTCAAGACCGTCGGCTACTACCAGACGATCGAGCGTACGCAATTTTTCTTCACGGGTCGGTGTAAAACCAGGCCATTCCTTTTCCATGCGATCACGAATCCACTCGACTTCTGCCAGATCCGCCATGTGCATGTATTCGATACCAATCGTTCTGCAATAGGTTTTTTGCAGCGCCTGATAAATTTCATTGAGTGTCGCGGTCTGTTTTTTCAAACCACCAAACGTGTCCACATCAAACGAGGTATTCAGGTCCGCATCGGTAAAACCATAATAATTTAAATTAAGTGTGGCGTTTTGCGGGTGACGAAATAATCCAAGCGGATCAATGTCCGCATTTAAATGCCCAAAACTGCGATACGCCGTAATAAGGTCAATGACTTTTTCCTGCAGACGTTGATGATTCTGATCGACACCCTGCACCATAGACAGGTTGGGTTGTCTTGCCAGTTGCATAAAATAGTGTTGAATATCTTCGTGTGAAACATCTTTTGCGGCTTGCCCTACCTGTTTAAAATAATCCTGCCATTCAGCAGGCAATTCATCCGGATTTTTTAACCAGGTATCATACAATTCATCAAGATATTCATCGCTCCCGCCTGATAACCAGGAATCTTTCCACCAATCCTGCATTGAACGTTGTTGTATTGTTTTCATCAAACGGCATCTTCCAGCATCAGGTTTTTAATATGGTTTATGGCTTTCGTCGGGTTTAACCCTTTCGGACAGACATCGACACAATTCATGATGCCCCGACAACGAAATACACTGAATGGATCAGCAAGATCGGCAAGACGCTGGTGCGTTGCTGTATCACGACTGTCGGCAATAAACCGGTAAGCCTGTAACAAACCGGCAGGCCCGATAAATTTTTCCGGATTCCACCAGAATGACGGACAGGAAGTCGAGCAACATGCGCAGAGAATACATTCATACAAGCCATCGAGTTTTGCACGTTCTTCCGGTGATTGCAGACGTTCTTTCGCAGGAACCGGTTCATCATTTTGTAAATACGGTTTCACTTTTTCAAATTGTTGATAAAACTGTGTCATATCGACGACGAGATCCCGCACAACCGGCAAGCCAGGTAACGGTCGAATGACGATGGGTTCTTTTAAGGAAGACAAGTGGGTCGTGCACGCGAGTCCATTTTTTCCATTGATATTCATACCGTCCGAACCACACACACCTTCGCGGCAGGAACGACGTAGTGTCAGCGTATCATCCATCGTATTTTTAATCGCAAGCAGTGCATCGAGCACCATGTGGCAATTCTGTTGCAACACATCCAGATCAAATTCCTGCATGTAAGGCTTTTGGTCGGTTTCCGGGTTGTAGCGATAAATTGAAAAGCGCATGTCAAGACCCCTTATTTTCGTTATTCTCTCGCCTGAAGTTCGATGGGTTTCACTTCATGTGGTTTCATGTTAATCGAACGATAGGCAATCTCGCCATCGGCAAAGTAGACGGAATGCTTCAACCAGTTTTTATCATCGCGCTCCGGAAAATCATAACGCGCATGGGCACCGCGACTTTCTGTCCGATCGTTTGCGAGCATTGCAGTCGCAAGTGCTGTTTCCATGAGATTATCCAGTTCCAGTGCTTCAATCCGGCTGGTATTAAAACACTGACTTTTATCTTTAATGGCAGCGTGCTGTAACCGTTCGCGCAAATCTTCCAGTTTTTTAAATCCGGCCTGCATGGGTTCTGCTGAACGAAACACACCAAAATCTTCCTGCATCACTTTTTGGAGCGCCGTGCGAATCGTGTCGACACTTTCACCTTTTTCATTATGATTCCAGCGCTCGAGACGAACAAATGACGCATCCAGATCAGATCGCGTTTCTTCACAGAAATCGAGACCTTCACGAATGCTTTGCTGAATATGCAGTCCGGCAGCACGCCCGAATACGACCAGATCCAGTAACGAATTGGCACCCAGACGATTCGCACCATGCACCGACACGCACGCACATTCACCCGCTGCATAAAGACCTTGCACCACCTGATCCTGACCATTTTTAACGGTTAATACCTGACCGTGAATATTGGTCGGAATGCCCCCCATGATGTAATGACAGGTGGGCACAACCGGAATGGGATTTTTAATCGGATCGACACCGGCAAAGGTAATCGCAAGATCACGAATACCCGGCAACCGTTTATCAATCACCTCTTCACCCAGATGATCGAGTTTCAACAGAACATAATCCCCTTTGGGACCGACACCCCGACCTTCACGAATTTCAATCATGGATGAGCGCGCGACAATATCCCGACAGGATAAATCTTTCAAATGCGGTGCATAACGTTCCATGTAACGTTCGCCATCCTTGTTAATGAGATAACCGCCTTCACCACGACTGCCTTCCGTCACCAGAACGCCCGCACCATAAATGCCGGTGGGATGAAATTGCCAGAATTCCATGTCCTGAAGCGGAAGACCGGCACGCAATGTCATACCAAACCCATCGCCCGTATTGATATGCGCATTGGTCGTCGTTTGAAAAATACGTCCGGCACCGCCGGTGGCGAGAATGGTGGCTTTGGCTTTCATAAAAACCACTTCACCGGTTTCAATGGACATGACGAGGACGCCGGCAATCCCTGCGTCAGCTTTCACCAGATCGATCGCAAACCATTCATTAAAAAACCGGGCCTTGACCGCCAGATTTTTTTGATACAGTGCATGTAACATGGCATGCCCGGTACGGTCAGCCGCACAACAGGTACGGTGCGCCTGTTCCTTGCCATAATCCCGTGTCGCACCACCGAATGCACGCTGATAAATCCTGCCATCCTTGTTGCGTGAAAAAGGCAAGCCGATATGTTCCAGTTCATAAATATTTTGCGGCGCACTTTTACACATGTATTCGATGGCATCCTGGTCACCCAGAAAATCGGAACCCATGACGGTGTCATACATGTGCCAGCGCCAGTCATCATAACCATCCGTATTGCCGAGTGCTGCATTGATACCGCCCTGTGCGGATACGGTGTGTGAACGCGTTGGAAAGACCTTGGAAACAACGGCCACATTCAAACCGGATTGGGCCAGTTCAATCGATGCGCGAAGCCCCGCGCCCCCGCCACCCACAATAACGGCATCGAAAGATTGTGTCGCGAGATTGGTCGCTATATTCTTCATTAATTAAACACCCCATAAAATCAACAGCGTGGCAAAAAAGCAGCCTGCCAGCACCAGAAAAGTCACTGTATGACAAAAAAGACGTGCGATGGGACAGGTCACGTAGTCGGTATAAACCGTCCACATCCCGACCCAGGCGTGGACGAGAAGCGACAGAAAAAAGAGAACCGTTGCCACTTTCATCCATAAGGACGAAAAGAGCGTATGCCACTCATACCATGCGAGATTCGGATGTGAGACAAAGTAAATAAATAAGGCAATCACATAAACAGCCATCAAAACCGCGGACAGACGTTGAAACAGCCAGTCACGCAATCCTTGATGGTTAACACCCAAAACAGACTTTACCATAGCCAGATTCCTGCCAGAATAATCAATACCGCAGCCAGTGCGAGGGTCAAAATGGCCGATAATTTACCGCTTTTCAAGCCTTCGCCCACGCCAATATCCATCAACAAATGCCGGATACCGGCCACCAGATGATAGAGAAAGGCAGACAGAATCACCCATACGACAAACTTAACCCAGGGTGTTGTAAAAATTTGCTGCAAATCGTTAAAACCTTGCTCGGAATCGAGCGATAAATGAAAGCCCCAAAGAATCAGGGGAATCATGAGAAACAGAATAAATCCGGACAGGCGATGTAAAATGGATGCCAATGCCGGGATGGGGAAGCGAATCGTAAAAAGATTCAGGTTCCTGGGTCGTTTTATTTTCACAGTTTTACGGTTCCCTCTGTTGTTTGCCAATTAACACGGGTGAAGTATAGCTATCCGGATAAAAACCTGCAATTCATCATCGTGGTCCATCGCCACCTTTTTTAACCGTGTGTCATGCCAGCGTGCTTTTAGCTGGCATCCAGTGTCTTCATTGTCATAACCACACAACCAGTTGCAGCACGGGCCATGCTTTCTCAAAAGGAGTGGAGTTGTACCTAGTGAAATTATTATTGAATATTCACTTCCCCTTTACCCGGACACTCACCCTCAACAACTTT
>DATIJJ010000093.1:0-2858 GCA_035478795.1 Gammaproteobacteria bacterium
AAAGAACGCATGAAAAACCTCGTTTTAAATGGGTGTAAATATGAGTACAATCATATATAAAATACCTTAAGAAAAGCTTAACGAGGAGTAACCCTATTATTTTTCAGGGTTTTTTACTGTTTCACTTATAACAAATTCATCAGGAGGAGATTTTATACTATGTTTTTACAAGGTAACCCTGCCTATATTTTAGGTGAGTTTCACAAAAACAACCTGGTTACAATAAGAGACCTTTTATTAAATAGAGCGTGGGATCCGGAGACACTGAATAAAGCAAAGTCCGAGTTGGAAAATGCAGTTCTATTTGGCAAAAAAAATTGGGCCCCCGATAGCTCTTTGATGACCAATGCAGAAAATTATTTGACACAGATTAAACAGATACTCGCTTCCATTGGAAAAAAATCTGCGGCACCTGTACAACACATAGTAAAACGTCATGAAGCTGATTTTCGCCCTGAATTTAAAGATTCTACGCTGGGAATTATTTTGTCGTTCCTTCATTTTAATGATTTATTAAAACTCAAAAAAACAGGTAAATCATGGTCTACAAAAATAGATAATATCCCTGTTCCGAAAAAACCTCTCCAGACCGATTCAAATATAATACTACAACTTTCCAATTTATCTGGAAAACCTGTATTTCGAGATTTAAATAATACAATCACACAGGTTTTTAAAGATAAGAACCCATTTCTTTTTATGTCAAATGAATCAAAATTGGATACGGCCATCAAAATAATGGAAAAAGAAACACCGAATACAAATCCAACACCTGGCAATTCAAAAAAGAGGTCACTATGCTGAATATCATCTGGCTCGGACTCATCGTACTGTCTGTCATTTTCGGCATTATCAATGGTCGCATTCCTGAAGTGGTGGCTTCTGTCACTGATTCTGCGAAAGCCGCTGTTGAATTGTCGCTAGGGTTAATCGGCATCATGACATTCTGGCTGGGCCTCATGAAAATCGCTGAAGCCGGTGGACTCATCCGCGGGCTCGCGCGATTGTTACGTCCCATCATGCGACGGCTTTTTCCGGAAGTGCCACCCGAACACCCCGCCATGGGTGCGATGGTCATGAACATCACCGCGAATATGCTGGGCCTTGGAAATGCTGCAACGCCTTTTGGGTTGCGCGCTATGAATGAACTGGAAACTCTCAATAAAACACCGGGTACTGCAACCAATGCCATGTGCGTCTTTTTGGCGATTAATACAGCGAGCATTCAATTGATTCCCACGACATCGATTGCATTTTTGGTCGCAGCCGGTGCAAGTAATCCAACTGATATTATTGTACCCACACTTTTTGCAACCGCATGCGCTGCCTGTGTGGCTGTTGTGTCTGCCAAATTTTTTGAAAAATTGCCGTTCTTTCGAATTAATGTAAAATCCAACACTGCACTTGAGGCGCAATAAATAAATGAATATTCAATCCCTCAGCACAATCGTTTCCAATACACTTTTTTTAACAATGGTCGCAGGCATCCCTGCGTATTGTTTTATGCGCGGCGTCAAAGTGTATGAAACATTTATTGAAGGCGCGAAAGAAGGATTTCAACTCGTTATTCGCATCATTCCCTATCTCGTTGCAATGCTGGTTGCAATCGGCATGTTTCGCGCATCCGGCGGTTTTGAAATGATCGGCAAGTTGTTTTCGCCGTTATTGAATAAAATCGGCATGCCGAGTGATATTTTGCCACTCGCCCTTGTGAGACCTTTTTCAGGTGGCGCTGCAAAAGGCGTGCTCGCTGATATTATTCACACGAATGGCGGAAATGCTTATGTCTCACATCTCGCGGGTACGATTTTGGGAAGTACTGAAACAACGTTTTATGTCATCGCGATTTATTTCGGTGCGGTCAGTATCCGCCGCACACGGCATGCCATTGCGGCGGGATTAATGGCAGATTTCACAGCGGTCGTTGCATCACTTTGGATAGGTCATTTGTTATTATAACTCTCATAAATCGCATGCGATTGTTTGGCATGATACGCCCAATATTTGTCCCCATACGACCAGTGCCAATATTCCGTTGGATAATTGACAAACCCGGCAGCGAGCAATGCATCACTCATGATTTTTCTGTTTTTCTGCGCTTCCCGAGAAATGATTTTGGATGCCGTGAGTGAAACCGAACCATCGTGATCTTTCATCCAGTCTTTGGGATGAATACCCATATCCACCGCATTGCCTTTCTCATCCACCAGATACACATCGATCGCACCACCCGTTGAATGCGGCGGAATATTGTGTGATCCATCCTGATTCAAAACGGGTGAAACGAGTCTGGTGGTTTCGATAAAAAGCGCATCGCGCGACCAGTCAGGATGTTGTTTTTTAACCAGCGCAAATCGATTATCAAACAACATTTTTTGTAAATGCAAACTTCGATAGGCTTCATACAAGCAAAAATGCAGATCCTTGGGAAGATGTGATTCTGCCTGCATGAGTTTTTCATACACCGATTGTCGCATTTTCGTGTAATCCGTATTATCCGGAATTTCAGGAGACGGACCATAGCGAAGTGTATGCCGGTTTTTGACATCGATCATCGGTTCTTTATTATCCTGCACAGGGATTGAAAGAATTTCAGGACTTGCAATCAACACAATATTATTTTTAACACTTGATTGAGCATCAACCGTTTCCATACCGCCTCCGGCAAAAAAAATAATTGCAATCATCCATTGATATTTTAACTTTTTCATTTTTTAATCCTGATTCAACCAGTCACATGCAGTCAATTTTTCATAATTCTGACGCGGCGTGCTGTAAGGCGTAGAAATATTAAATCTCAATTCACCTTTTCCACAGGCAATATTACGCTCATCCAGTTGTCCCAGCGGCCACAAATA
>DATIJJ010000094.1:0-9829 GCA_035478795.1 Gammaproteobacteria bacterium
CTGTATAGGCAGCAGCAGAAATCAGCCAGTCAGGAAACAGTGAGTTTGTAGCATCCTCTAATTGAGTCGTTAATAAAGTCATCTGTTGATAATCCATGGTGACGCCTGTCCAGAGACTATTAACCACCAGCAATAAAAACACGCCTTGTACAAGGCGTATTTTTGTCTGAGTTGATCCGGACGGTTTTTCTTCACCCGGCATGTCCTCTGTCTCAGGTGACGTAACCGGTTTTTTTAAACATGTCCTGTTTAATCTGTCGTCCAGTGCAACACCAAAGTTCTCGATAAACGCCATGCCAGGCCCGGATAAGGCTATCCATAAATTCAGCGCGGTTGACAAGGCCGATTGGGTAATCGTGACCGCCTGACTGGCTTCTGCACTCATGGGTATAAAACTGTTTTCTGTCAGTTCCAATGTGCCAATGGATAAAATCATGCCTGCCGATATTTCGATTAAAATGGTCAATTTCATCAGAGGCGGAAGGCAGGTAGAAAAAAATCGTCGCCTGCGGCTCATCTCAAATTCAACCTCAACCGTCAGAATCAAATCGTGGGGATATAGTTCTATCTTGCTGTTTTTATTGAGGAATTTATCAATCAACCCATCCATCATTTTAGGGAGTTCGATATATTCATTTTTGCGCCTTTTCTCTGCAAGAATCGATAGCAACAAGCTTTCCAGATAAGGTTTAAGGCCTGTATTCTCTATTTGTGATTTTTCTGCCTCGGAAAGCGTTTTAGTGATACCTAATCGGGGAATGAGAATAGCGTCTCCCCTATCGGTGGCAGCTGTTTTTTTGACGATGACGGGAAACGAGAATTTCATTTTTCCACTCCGGTTTGGCAAATTATTATACATATTAAATGAATATGATTGGTTTTTCAATAAAAAAGGTGTGGGTGGCATCCTGTATGGCATTTGGCGCTTCTTGACAGACAATGTTATTTGAGCTACAATGTAGCACATATAGAGAGGATTTTATTATGGCTGCAAATGCTGTTGTCCGTGCCCGGGTAGATGAGCACGTTAAAGAAGAAGCTGCTACCGTATTAGCAGCAATGGGTCTGACTGTATCAGACGCTTTTCGTATCATGATTATTCGTATCGCGAAAGAAAAGGCATTGCCTTTTGAGCCACTGGTTCCGAATGAAGAGACGATCAAGGCGATGAAAGCCGCACGTCGTGGCAAAGTGGTGACGGTTGGCAGCGTTGATAATTTACTGGCGAATTTAAACGATGATGAGGACGATTGAGCGTACTACGCAATTTAAGCGTGACTATAAACGCGAAAAAAAATCCGGGCAACATAAAAAACTTGATCATGATTTATTATCGATTGTTAAATTACTTGCTGCAGACAAACCATTAGCGCATCGCAATTATGATCATTCATTAACGGGAGAATGGTCGGATCATCGAGATTGTCATATTAAACCGGATCTGGTTTTAATTTATCGAAAGCCGGATGATGATAAGTTGGTATTGGTTCGTCTTGGGTCACATAGTGAGTTGGGGTTGTGACTGGAGATGAACATGGCGGAGAGGGTGGGATTCGAACCCACGTGGAGGCTCTCGCCCCCCATCCGATTTCGAGTCGGTGCCGTTATGGCCGCTTCGGTACCTCTCCAGGCAGTGCTCGATTGAGCGAGGCGATTATAGGTGGGTCAGAGACGATACGCCAGAAAAATTATAAACCCGGCGGTACCAGACTGATTTCCTGCGTGGCCGTCGGGTAATAGGTGTTGGAAACAGGGTAAGCTTCATGAATGGTCGAGGAAGAAAGACCCGGTGGGATCTGTAACGGCGGAATGCTCCGCGCTTTCAAATAATCCGTACTGCGATTTTGAATGACACCCTTGTCACCGTAAATATACGTACAACCTGACATCATCAGGGACAATACGATCAGTAATACTTTTTTTTGCATAAACACCTTTTTTTCTATAAAACCACGCCGGGTTTCTATAAAACCACGCCGGCTGCCTGCATGGCATCTTTCAGCCCGGCATGAAATTTGGGATCGAGAGACAGCAATGGTAACCGGATTCCTGAGGGAATCAAGCCCATTTGATGTAAAACCCATTTGACCGGAATGGGGTTGGATTCGGAAAAAAGGTTTTTATGCAGCGGCATCAACGCCTGATTGATTTCGTCAGCCTGCCTGAAATCGCCCTTGAATGCAGCCTCGCATAATTGATGCATTTTGAAGGGCGCAACATTGGCCGTCACGGATATCACACCCGCAGCCCCCTCACGCATGGAATCGAGGGATGTGGCATCATCGCCACTGAAAATCGCAAACCGTTGCCCGCATCGCTTGATAATATCCGCCGTACGCTCCGGTTTTCCAGTCGCTTCCTTAACGCCAATGACAGTGGGTAATGCCGCCAGTTGTTCAATGGTTTCAGGCAAAATATCGCAACAGGTGCGACCGGGTACATTATAAACAACAATCGGCAAGGAAACCGTTTCCGCGATTTTTTTGTAATGCGCAATCAACCCTTTTTGAGTCGGTTTGTTGTAATAGGGTGTGACGATGAGCGCTGCATCCGCTCCGGCTTGTTCTGCCTGTTTCGTCAACTGTATCGTGTGGTCAGTTGAGAGTGAACCTGTTCCCGCGATGACAGGCACGCGTCCATCGACCTGTTTGACAACCCGGGACAGAATGGCAGTTTGTTCGTTTTCCGTCAGATTGGAGCCTTCACCGGTGGTACCTGCAATGACAAATCCGGCCGTTTTTTCGCCAAGATGCCATTCAATCAATGCATGCAGCGATTCAATGTCAATACGCCCATCCGCGTGCATGGGGGTGACAAGCGCCACCAGACTGCCTTTTATCATGCGTGCTTCTCCAACTCATAACGAAAGGTAAAATGGTAGCATTCCCGGTTGACTTGTCTATATTTTTTAACAGGGTTTCCGTATAATTCGCCAAATTTTGTTATTTTTGAGGAACCTGAATGCGCCGTACCTGTTCAGAATTATTATGGGGAAAATCCACGCGATTTGTCTGGCTGTTTCTGGCTGCAGCCATTTTATTATTCACGTGTCTTGGCAGTCGGGAAATCTGGACACAGGAACATCGCTGGGCCGATATCGTGTCTGCCATGTTGCAGTATCAGGATTATCTGCATCCGCGTCTCGATGGTGTGGATTATTATGACAAGCCATTGCTGTCCTACTGGTTTATCGCAGGACTCGCCAAAGTGTGGGGTGGGCTTACAACGTGGGTGATTCGTTTGCCTTCCGCGCTCGCCGGCTTATTGGCTGTCTGGTCGATTTATCGTTTGGGAACCGTGTTGAAAGACCGGCGTCTGGGTTTATTGGCCGGCTGGATGTTGATCACAACATTCTATTTTATTTTTTGGGCGCGCACGAGCAGTGCGGATATGCTGAATCTCGCCGGCACGTTATTTGCAATTGCCTGGTATTTTTCAAAAAAATTAAACACGTCTTTTTGGGATTACACGATTTTTTTTCTGATTCTTGCAGTGACAGCGCTTTGCAAGGGTCTTGTTGCACCGGTCGTTGCCGGGCTTCTGGTTTTTCTGGATGTGATGCTTTCGAAAACCGCAAAAAAACATCTGCGCCCGGTTGTGTTATTTGCGTTGATTCCGGCTGTCATGGTGTATCTCATTCCTTTTTGGGCGTCGGGTCATTTCAACGGAAATCAGTATGGCGAAAACGGGTTGATGCTTGTTTATCGCGAAAATGTGACGCGGTATTTTCAACCATTTGATCATGAAGATCCGGTGTATTCCTATTTGTTCAACCTGCCGCTGTATGTTTTGCCGTGGACGGTCTTTTTTATTCCGGCATTGGTCGCGTTGAAAACACGCTGGAAAAGAATGTCAGCTCACTCAAAATGGATGGCGTTGTCTGTCATTTTGTTGTTTTTATTTTTCACGCTGAGTGGTTCGCGGCGTAATTATTATATTTTGCCGGTCGTGCCTTTTGCCATTTTGATGACAGCAGACTGGATTTTGTCGGGGCCAGATACCTCGAAACGTAATCGTTATGCGGGGCGGTTCGCGGTTTTATTTTATTTATTATTTTTTATCACGTTTGATGTGGGCCAGTGGGCGTATTATTCCGGGGGTGGTATACGTGCGTTTGCAGAAACCCTGCAAGCGCGTATGCATCAGACACGATCCGGGTCGGAATGGAAAATCGTCATGCTGGATCCGGAAAGTAAAATGCGTTTTTATCTGGGTTTGTCGCCGGACATTAAAAATTATGCGGTGTCGGGTGCGTTACGTGCATCACAGACGACAGACAGTTTACTGGCTGCCTGGCCGTTTTTGCGGTATGCCAATCAACAACGTGATACGATTTTTGTGAGTCGAAAACAATATGAAAAATCATTGCAAGCCATATTGACGCATTATGTCGTATTGGAAGAAACGCCTGCCTTTGGTGAGCGAATTTTGAAAAAATACGACAATCAGGTAATTGCCTTTATTCCAAAAACTTCATGAGGATATTTTGTTATGACAGATGATTTGTTGAAAAAACTGGAAGAAAAAATGATGACGCTGCTCGCGGAACTTGAAACCATGCGTCGGGAAACGCATCGTTTGCGTCAGGAAAATCAGGACTTAAAAATGGAATACGGGGACCATGTGAAAAAATTGCAGGGCCTGGTTTCCTTGCTGGATTCGCTCGGCACGGCGCATGAGCAGGTGGTTTATTCGTAATCCATTAACACGTTTTCATTTGCTGACACGGAAATTCCGCGCTGCCTCGTTCGACCTGAATGGTCGCATGGTCAATGCGGAATTGCTTCTTCAAATCCGCATTAATTCGGATAAAATCTTCATCCGTTAATGTGTTCTCCGGCATGATGAGATGAACAGTTAAAGCCACTTCTTTGGTGCTCAATCCCCAGATATGCAAATCGTGTACGGTATGGACGCCAGGAATCATTTCCAGATAATGCTGGATACCGTGCCGGTCAATGTGATGGGGAATAGCATCCAGCATGAGACGCGTGGAATCGCGCAACAATCCCCATGTCCCAACCAGAATCACCACCACAATCAATAAACCGACCAGTGGATCAATCCAGATCTGTTTCGTATACAACACCAGCACCCCGGAAATCACAACACCAATTGAAATCAGCGCATCCCCCATGAGGTGCAGAAAAGCGCCCTTGATATTCAAATCATCATGCGATCCTTTCATGAATAACAGTGCCGTTCCCCCATTGATCACGATACCTATGAGAGCCACGACAATGACAATGCGTTCGTTGACGGCGGAAAGATGCCAGAATTTATAGATGGATTCATACACAATCAGGGCAGACGTTGCAAAAAGAATCAGCGCATTTGAAAGCGCTGCCATAATCGTTGTGCGTTTAAATCCATAACTGTAGCGTTTGTTGGCAGGCAAGGTGAGTAACCAGCTTGCGCCCCAGGCGAGCACCAGTCCGAACACATCACCAAAATTGTGTGCAGCATCGGCCAGCAAACTCATGGAATTTGCAATAATCGCATACGTTGCCTGAAAAACAGTGAAACCGAGATTGAGCAGGACGGCTATGCCGAATGATTTGTTAAACGATTGTGGCACGGGATGATGGTGTCCACCGCCATGGCTATGATCATGAGAATGTTTGTGTTCTGCGTCGTGATGAGAGTTCGTCATGATTTATTTAATCCTGTTCTTTGAGTGAGACCAATGTTGCATTGCCACCGGCAGCGGTCGTATTAATGGAAATGGCGCGCTCAACGCACAAACGCGGCAAAATGTTTGGCCCGCCTGCCTTGGGACCTGTGCCTGACAGATTTTCGCCACCAAATGGCTGGACACCGACGACTGCACCAATCATATTGCGATTGACGTAGATATTGCCAACCGGCATGCGATCCTGAATGGTTTTGACAACCGAGTCGATGCGGCTATGGATACCAAGCGTCAGGCCATAACCGGTCGCGATAATTTGTTCGAGCACATTGTCAAGATCGTTTGCAGCATAACGGATAATATGCAGAATCGGGCCAAATACTTCCCCTTTCAACTGATTCAAATTTTTTAATTCAAACACGCAAGGTGCGAAAAAATAACCGCCTGGCAATTGTTTTGTTTCCACCTGATAAATGAGAGTGGCTTCTTTTTGCATGGCGGCAACATGGTTATTCAACATCTGCAGCGCATCTTTATCAATGACCGGCCCGATATCGGTAGAAAGCAAGGCCGGGTCACCCATGGAAAGTTCCTGCATCGCACCTTTCAGCATGTCAATCACGCGGGGTGCAATGTCTTCTTGCAGAAATAAAACACGCAGCGCCGAACACCGTTGTCCCGCGCTGTTAAACGCAGATTGGATGACATCGGAAACGACCTGTTCGGGAAGTGCGGATGAATCGACAATCATCGCGTTTTGACCGCCGGTTTCTGCAATCAGTGGGACAATGGGTCCTGTGCGTTTGGCGAGTGACTGATTGATCAATCGCGCGGTGTCGGTGGAACCTGTAAACATCACACCGGCCACCCGTTCATCCTGAACCAGTCCGGCACCGACGACTTCGCCACGCCCGGGTAAAAGATGCAAGGCGTTTTTCGGAATACCCGCCTGATGCAGAAGTTTAATCACCTCACTTGCAATGAGCCGCGTCTGTTCAGCCGGTTTCGCGATGACTGTATTACCTGCAGCGAGCGCTGCGACAATTTGTCCGGCAAAAATTGCCATGGGAAAATTCCACGGACTGATGCAGGCAATGATACCGCGCGGGTGTAGTGAGAGTTGATTAAATTCACCGGTCGGACCTTGCAAGGTTTTCGGTTGTAAATCAAGACGTGCGCGAGCCGCATAATAGCGGCAAAAATCGACGGTTTCACGAATTTCAGAGACCCCGTCAACGAGATGCTTGCCCGCTTCCTTGCACAATAAAGTCAACAGCATGGCACTGTTTTTTTCGAAAAGATCAGCAGCCCGTTCAAGACAGAGAGCACGCTCATCCGGCGATGTTTTCCCAAAGGTTTCATTTGCTTTCGCGGCATGCTGCAGCGCATGTTGAACATCATCCGCCGTCGCTGTGTGCGAAACACCCACAATACATTCCGGGTTGGCAGGTGATACCACGGTTTTTTCGGGGGATGTGGTTAGCATCTCGCCCGAAATGATGGGGCCTGCGATCCATTGCTGTTTGTCGAGCGCATCCATTTCTTTTTTCAAGCGTTCAAGTGTTTGCATATTTGAAAAATCAACTCCTGATGAATTTAAACGTTCCTGACCAAACAAGTGTTTCGGCAGGGGAATGAGAGGGTGGGGTTTATGGGATAATGCGCTCATGCGTGCCACCGGATCCTGAATGAGTTTGTCAATCGGCACGGTATCATCTGCAACATGATTAATGAACGAGGAATTCGCGCCATTTTCCAATAAACGTCGAACCAGATAACACAATAAATCCTGATGTGTGCCAACCGGCGCGTAAATGCGGCAGGGCATATTGAAATCATTTTTTGAAACAACCTGATCATATAAAGTTTGTCCCATGCCATGCAAACATTGAAATTCGAATGCGCGATTCGTGCCTGCGAGTTCGAGGATGGCTGCGACCGTATAAGCATTATGGGTACCAAATTGCGGATAAAAACAGTCGGGTTCTTTCAATAATTTTTTTGCGCACGCAAGATACGAAACATCAGTTGCATTTTTGCGTGTGAAAACCGGATAATTGTCGAGACCCGACACCTGACTCGATTTGATTTCCGCATCCCAATAAGCGCCTTTCACCAGGCGAACCATTAAACGGCGTTTGTGGCGTTTGGCCAGATCCGTCAGCCAGTCGATCACAAACGGTGCGCGTTTTTGATAGGCTTGTACCGCAAGACCAAAGCCTTCCCATCCATCGAGTGCAGGATCGCTGAAAACAGCTTCAATGAGTTCGAGTGACAATTCAAGACGATCGGTTTCTTCGGCATCAACCGTGAACCCGATATGGTAGTGTCTGGCTGCTTTGGCAAGTGTTAATAATAACGGCGTCAGTTTTTTTAATACCTGATCGCGTTTGGCGAATTCATAGCGTGGATACAGCGCAGATAATTTGACGGAAATGCCAGGCCCTGTGATGTGTGTTAATTTGCTGGATGCCTTGCCGATCGTTTCAATCGCGTGTTGATAGGATTTAAAATACTGCTCTGCATCTTTTTGTGTTTTGGCGGCTTCCCCCAGCATGTCGTAGGAATAGCGATAACCGGCTGCCTCAAAAGGCACCGCGCGTTTGAGTGCTTCTTCAATGGTGGTGCCCATCACAAATTGTTTGCCGATACCTTTCATGCTCATCAAAATAAACGGATGAATGAGATAGCTGCCTGCCCGGCTGAAAAAATGAGGCCGTGTTGAAAAAGACGCGTATATTTTTCCGGCGATAAATAAGGCAAGCGTGGCTGCATTCACAAAAAGTGAATTTTTTTTGTTGAAGTGACGTAACCAGTGGGCTGTTGAAATTTTATCGCTGATGAGACGATTTTGCGTTGCCCGATCGGGAATGCGTAACAGTGCTTCCGCAAGACACATGAGTGCAATGCCTTCGTCGCTCGAGAGATCATACGCGTGTAAAAAAGCATCGAGGCTACCGTGTTTTTTACGGTTGAGTCGGGTGCCCTTGACGAGTGTTGCTGCGGTTTTCTGAATGCGTTCGAGCGCATCCGGTGGCAGGGTCGCCTCTTTGATCAGAGGAGCAAGGCAAGCGGTCTCATCCGCCCGGTAAGCGTTGGTAATGGCATTCATGAACGGCGAGCGTTCGGGTATGGCATTGGCAAAGATCATATTCGTGTATTCCGATTGTTTGTGTATCTTATGCGCAAGGTTTTTAGGTATACTCTGGCGCTTCAGAAATGAATTGAGCAGGGAATTATACCTTTGTCGATCAAACAAAAAAAGTTGAATGCTGCAACGCGCTTCCGCGGATTGTTGCCGGTGGTGGTGGATATGGAAACCACGGGGCTGAATCCCACGACCGACGGGTTGCTGGAAGTCGGGGTGGTGACCTTAAGTCTCAATACTGAAAACCAGTGGCAACCGGCGGAGACGCTTTTTTATCATGTCGAACCCTTTGTGGATGCGAGGCTGGATCCGGAGGCATTGGCCATTACGGGTATTGACCCGGACAATCCGTTGCGTTTTGCGCTGCCGGAGCAGCAGGTGCTGCATCTGATTTTTTCGCGGATCAATGAATTGCTTTTGGAAACCGGTTGTCAGCGTGCGGTGCTTGTCGGGCATAATGCCTGGTTTGATCTGGCTTTTTTGCAGGCGGCGATTAAACGGTGTCATTTTCGTCGTTCGCCATTTCATTCCTTTACTACGCTGGATACGGCGACATTGTCGGCACTTGTTCTGGGTGAAACGGTGCTGGCGAGAGCAGTCAGGGCGGCTAAAATTCCCTTTGATGTCAATCAGGCGCATTGTGCGGCGTACGATGCGTGGAAAACGGCGGAATTGTTTTGTTATATGGTGAATAAGGTGACGGGGTTGTTGTAAGAGGGTGGGAAATTAAAAAATTCATTATTAATCATGAAGATAGACAATTTTTGGTCAAAATCGCAAACTGGCTGAAAAATAAAATTATTAATGTATTCAACAAGTTATAAAAATTCGACGTCATGCAGCTTTGTTGGGAATCAAAATTTCACTGTATAATCATATGGTTGCATGTTTTTTCTCAGTCTGGATAGCTGTTGTTCTATCTGGCGTTCCCCCCTTCCTTTCCTTCCCCCACAAAACGGGGGGAAGGGACCCACGGTAGCGAGGCCATTGTTGTATATCCGAGCCGCGACCGTCAGGGAGTGTTACAGGTGTTGTTTTAATTTCATGAT
>DATIJJ010000095.1:0-5761 GCA_035478795.1 Gammaproteobacteria bacterium
CATGCCAGCCCGATATTTATCGGCTGGCATGACATTTTCCCATGCGCCCATATTTTTTATGTGATAAAATCACGCAATTTTATAATAATTGCAGCCAAAATCTGAATGAATAATCCATTACCCGATTTCAGCAAAGCATCCGTCCTCGTGATCGGCGACCTCATGCTCGATCGCTACTGGTTTGGCGATGCAGCGCGTATTTCACCCGAAGCACCTGTCCCGATTGTTAATATCAAACATATCGATGAACGCCCGGGCGGCGCGGGGAATGTGGCACTCAACGTGTCCGCACTCGGGGTGAATACAACCCTGATCGGTGCGATCGGGAAGGATGACGCAGGTCGCATTCTGACAGATCAGCTGGCCGCCGCCGGAGTGAGTCACGATATCCATTGCGTCGCGACGATTCCAACGATCACCAAACACCGCGTTATTAGCCAGCACCAGCAATTGCTCCGCATGGATTTTGAAGAAAAATTCCCTGCGTTTGATCCGGCCAGCTTGCTGAAATATTACACGCGAAATCTCGCCGATACGAAACTCGTTATCTTGTCTGATTACGGCAAAGGCACACTGACTTCAGCGCCGGAACTCATCGATCTTGCGAAAAAAGCAGGCATCACAGTGCTGGTCGATCCCAAGGGAACCGATTACAGCAAGTATCGCGGTGCTGATCTCATTACGCCGAATTACAAGGAGTTCGAAGCCATTGTCGGTCACTGTCACAATGAACAGGATATCGTGACAAAAGGCCAGCAACTCCTGAAACAGCACGACATCAAGGCATTATTACTGACACGCGGTGAGCGCGGCATGACACTCATCCGGCCAGAAATGGAAGAATTCCATTTGCCAGCCCATGCACGTGAAGTGTTTGATGTGACAGGCGCCGGTGACACTGTCATTGCAGTGCTCGGTGCTGCATTGGCTGCCGGTACAACCGTGATGGAGGCTATGACACTCGCGAATCTTGCCGCCAGCCTGGTTGTTGCCAAACTCGGTGCCGCAACCGTCAGCGCACCGGAACTCGATGCAGCATTGTCAAATAAAATGACCACCACAGGCGGCATCGTCAATGAAGAACAATTGCACCTCGCCGTGAGCGAAGCCCGCATGAAAGGCAAACGCATAATCTTCACCAATGGCTGTTTTGATATATTGCATGCCGGTCACGTGACGTATCTTGAACAGGCAAAACAGTTGGGCGATGTACTCATCGTCGCGATCAATGATGATGATTCGGTAAGACGTTTGAAAGGCGCGGGCCGTCCCATCAATTCCGTCGAACAGCGTATGGCGGTTCTGGCCGGACTCAGTGTCGTCGATTGGGTCACGCCTTTTTCGGATGACACACCCGAACGTTTATTAAAATTGCTGCAACCGGACATTCTGGTCAAGGGCGGTGATTACACAACCGATGGCGTCGTGGGTGCAAAGATCGTTCGAACGTATGGAGGCGATGTTCGGGTATTGGGCGTTATTAAAAATCTGTCGACAACTGCGATTATTGACCGGGTTGTCCAACAAAAACCAGGCGAACAGGACAAATAAAATGGCCGAGAGGGGAAGTCTTTACGTCATATCCGCGCCGTCCGGCACAGGCAAGACAACGCTCGTCAAGACCCTGGTCGATTCCCTGTCGAACATTACCGTATCGATTTCCCATACGACACGCCCCAAACGGCCCGCGGAAGTGCATGGTGTCAATTACTACTTCATTACAGATACCGAATTTCGCCAGATGATCGAACACGATGACTTTCTGGAACATGCGACCGTATTTGATTGCATTTATGGCACTTCACGCGCCTGGGTTGAGGAAACATTACAACGCGGCATGGATGTCATTCTGGAAATAGACTGGCAGGGCGCGCAACAGATTAAACAGCTGATCCCGTCCTGTATCAGTATTTTTATCCTGCCTCCCTCGCTCGAAGCGCTTTCCCAGCGCCTGAAACAGCGCAATCAGGACAAGGCCGATATTATTCATAAACGATTGGCAGATGCGCAGGAAACGATTTCCCATGTGTCTGAATATGATTACATCGTCCTGAATGATCATTTTGAAACCGCTTTGAATGACTTGAAAACCATTGTTCTTGCAGGACGCCTCGTCCAGTTACGCCAGATTAAAAAACTGGCGTCATTAATAAAGGAACTGGAAACCCGTTAGACTCCGGGGTTATATGGGGTTATAATAGCCGACTTTATTCTCAATTTACCTATTTAACTGGACAGAGGTATCGCCAAATGGCACGTATTACCGTTGAAGATTGCCTGGAAAATGTAGCCAATCGTTTTGAACTTGTTATGCTCGCCTCCAAAAGAGCCCGTCAGCTGATGCGTGGCAGCGTGGATCCGACCGTTCCATGGGAAAATGACAAGGCAACTGTTGTGGCTCTCCGCGAAATTGCGGCGGGACATACCGATTTCAGCGATGCACATCAGGCTGATCTGATTCCAACCGCGCCCGCAACCGAGGTTCATCAGGAAATATCCATTACGACAACCACCATCATTATTGATGATTCCTCCACCACGTCCGACTGATTTGAAATGGGCACGCATTTGCGTGCCCATTTTACCCTCCCTTTAAGATTCCCCGAAAATAAGCCATAATCAAGGTAAGTTATTTCATTATTTAGCAAAAATACCGGGGTGCGGTTCACGTGCAGGCATTTGAAGAGTTACGCCAGGAATTACAACATTATCTCGACGGTGATCAGATACAAACAATCGAGAAAGCGTATATTCTTGCGAAAAAAGCCCACGAAGGCCAAAAACGGTATACCGGCGAATCCTATATTACCCATCCCGTTGCGGTTGCGCTGATTCTCGCACAAATGCGCATGGATCCTGCCACCATCATGGCTGCCATTTTGCATGATGTGATTGAAGATACCTTTGTTGAAAAAAAAGATTTGACGGAACAATTCGGCAAGGAAGTCGCCGATCTTGTGGATGGTGTCACCAAACTGACGCAAATTGAATTTGAAAGCCGCGCCCAGGCGCAGGCGGAAAATTTTCGTAAAATGGTGATGGCGATGGCGCGTGACATTCGCGTGATTTTAGTCAAGATTGCCGATCGATTGCATAACATGAGAACCCTCCATTGTCTGCCGCTTGAAAAACGTCGCCGCATTGCGAAAGAAACCCTGGAAATTTTTGCGCCGATTGCGAACCGTCTTGGTATGCACGCTTTTCGTATTGAATTTGAAGACCTTGGATTTTCCGCACTCTATCCGATGCGTTATCGTATTTTAAAAGCAGCCGTTTCAAAAGCCCTCGGCAGTCGTCACGAAATCATGGAATTGATCGATCAGGACATTCGAAACAGTCTCAAAAAAGCCAATATTCCTATCCGTTTTCTGACCGGTCGCGAAAAACATATTTACAGTATTTATAAAAAAATGCATGAAAAACATTTATCGTTTTCTGAAGTGATGGATGTTTACGGATTTCGTGTCATCGTTGACAAGCTGGATACGTGTTACCGTGTGCTGGGTGTGCTGCATAATCTCTACAAACCGCTGACGCAACGTTTTAAAGATTACATCGCGATCACCAAGGCAAACGGTTATCAATCTTTACATACCGTTTTGTTTGGGCCGTATGGTGTTCCGATTGAAGTGCAAATTCGAACAGAAGAAATGCATAAAATGGCTGAGTATGGTATTTCCGCGCACTGGCTTTATAAAACAGAAAAAGCCGTTTTCACCGAAGCGGAACATCGCGCAAAAGAATGGTTGAAAGGTGTTTTGGAAATGCATAAAAGTTCGAGAAATTCGCTGGAATTCATTGAAAACGTCAAGATTGATCTCTTTCCCGATGAAGTATATGTCTTCACACCCAAAGGCAACATCATGGAATTACCCGCCGGTGCCACAGCGGTTGATTTTGCCTATGCAATTCACTCAGACATTGGCAATGCGTGTGTTGCGGCAAAACTGGATAGAAAACTCGCGCCCTTGAGCACACCACTCACAAATGGTCAGCAGGTGGAAATTATCACAGCGCCCGGTGCACGCCCGAATCCGGCCTGGTTGAATTTTGTGGTAACCGGAAAAGCGCGCAGCAACATTCGGCATTTTCTAAAAAAACAGCATCATGAAGAATCCTTTGAACTGGGCAAACGACTCGTTGAAAAATCCCTGCGAAGTTTTGGTTTAAATTTCTCACAAATACCGGAAAATCATTTGCAGCATATTCTTCACTCGACCAAACTGGAATCGATTCAGCATTTTTTTGAGGAAGTCGGCATGGGCAATCGCACAGCACTGCTTGCCGCCAAACAATTGGCACGTTTTGGTGAAGAGGCTGACAAAATACGCGTTCACGATCCTGCACCGACTCATCCCCTGGCCATCAAGGGCACGGAAGGCATTGTGGTCACTTATGCAAAATGTTGTCGTCCGATTCCGGGAGACCCTATCTGTGGTTACATTGAACCAGGACACGGTGTGGTTGTGCATGTTGAACAATGCCACTCGCTCGAAAATTATCGGGAATTGCCAGACAAGCTCATTCCATTACGCTGGGAAGAAAAAGTTCACGGTGATTTTCCGGTTGATTTGCGCGTGGACATTTTAAATCAGCGCGGCAGTCTTGCAACGCTTGCGCTTATCATTTCCGAATCCGAATCGAACATTGAGCAAATCAATGCAGAAGAATTTGACGGTCGATATTTTTCAGTGAACATGACCTTGACTGCCCGTGATCGAAAACACCTTGCGAAAGTGCTTCGAAAAATTCGTAAAAGTCCGAAAGTCATTCGGGTGATGCGTTTGAAGCCGCAGTTTAGGCGAAAAAATAAAAATTCACCAGGGGTGCTTTGAACCACTTCAAAGCTGAGAAATACCCTAACAACCTGATCTGGTTAATGCCAGCGGAGGGAGAGTGAAGCAAAAAGTCATAATACTATTATGATCTGTCTGCTTTTATTTCTCTCTGTCAAACAAGGAGAAATAACAATGAACATCCGCACCTTACGATTTTGTCTGGTTAAAAATTTTCACACACCTTCAAAAAAAACATCCCCCATCACGATCATGCGGCATGCAGAATCGGTGTGGAATGCCAATGAAAGACGCGTGCAAGGCGCCTCAACCAATCCCGAAATCGTTCTTTCAGAAAGCGGAAAACTCTCTATTCAATCCACATTAAAAAATATAACAAAACCGGATATCCTGATCACAAGCCCCCTTTTAAGATGCAAACAAACAGCAGAAGTCTGGTTTGGCTGTTCATTTGAAAATATCCCGGTTCAAAAAAAAGTGAAGCCTGATTTAGAAGAAATTCATGCGGGCATTTATGAAGAACGATTTATTCGTGAACTCACGCATGATGAATTATGGAAAGCCTGGTTAAAAAATCCATTAACTTTTAGCGGGTTTCCAAATGGCGAAACATCACAGGCATTTCAGGATCGCGTTTTAAATGCATTTTCAAAAATCTGTTCAGAGCATGGCGATCGGGCAGAACAGGTTTGTGTCATTACACACGGTATTGTTATGCGTGTTTTAAAATGTTATCTCGATAACAAGGATTTGTCACACCTCTGGGATTATGATGTGGCAAATCTTGAAAGAATTATTTTAACGAATGATCAGGTGAATGTGTTGCTGTGCTATTCATCTGTGCGAGACCCGGAACGCTTTCCACCTCCGGTGCGGACATGCGCACTTTAAATTGGCCTCTATCCGTGCGTCATCCCGCGACGCTCCTTAAGCGGGACCCAGCGCCTTTAAAAGCATTTTTAAAA
>DATIJJ010000096.1:0-5642 GCA_035478795.1 Gammaproteobacteria bacterium
CTGAGGCATCTTTTCGCCGAAGGATCTGTTGCTACCCACAAGCTCTTGCAAAAAAGTCTTTATAAATAGCAGATGATCCTTCGCTAAAAAACGCGCTCAGGATGACGCTCCGATTGAGGTCTGATTTATGCAACAACGCCCAGTGATAGGGGTAAAATAAAAAAAGGGGCGGAGTCGCCCCTTTGGGTTGTTGGAACAGGGTGGGTATTTTTACCGGCCTGTCGGATGATATTTTCCACTTCGATGTGTTGGCAGCGCCGATTGTCGCCTATTATCTCCAGGGCGACGATTTGTTGCAGGCGATCTATCACGAGCCGCTTCCGATGCTTCTGGACCGCGGAAGGCTTCCAGAGCGCTCAGAACTCCACCAAGCAAACGACCACCAAACAAACCACCACCTGATGCTGTGTTCCGAGGAGCAGGCCTTCTTGTTTCTGGAACTGGTGGAGCAGATTTAGTTAAGTTTCTCACGAGTCCTTCAAGACTATAAATAGCGCTTGTTTCTCCCTCTGTGATTGACTGTGTGATTGATTCAAAAGCCTGATCTTTTAGCATTTTTAAATCAGACAGTGCTTGCTTTTTAATTTTATCATCTGAATAAGTTGTCGCTGTGATTGCGTCAATTCCCAATTTATATTGCATCATGATATGAGCTTTAAGAAGATTACTTGTTTCTTTTTGCTCCTCAGCAGAGAGAGCAACTTCTTGCGTCAGAGGAACCTCATCTTGCTTGCTGGTAGAGAGTTGTCGCGCCAAGGGATATTCACTAGCCTGAATCGTTTTCAGAAGAGCAGGGTTCATTATTCTTCTTGTCTTCTCTTTTGGCTGACAAGTGTCTTGTTGCGTTGTTAATGAAGATGCAGTCGGTGCAACAGGCGTATGCGTCTTTTGCTCCTCGACATCATACAATTTGACCCGGGTAGAAGAAAAACCAGGACGCGTTGTTGATTCAGTAAGACAAACTTTTCGAAAACCTGCCGGCGAAGATGGATTACTGTCCGGCGAAGATGGATTACTGTGCCTGCCATTTTTGGGTCTGTCTTGTGTCTTCGGCACGTAAAATTGGCCATTATCATAATAATCTTCATCAGACCATGGGTCGTTATTTCCTTCATAAGTCGTGTAAACTGGTTGTAGAGTGACTGGTTTCTGTTCTTCGACAGAGTTGACAGCACGTTGACCTGATCTCGTGAAGGTAACATTATCACTCACTTGAATCGATTGCAGATTGGGTGCCGCATCAAATAAAAGTTTTATTTTATTCTCAAAAGACGGCGTCTCAAATCCATGACCTTTTACAATAAGCCTGGTCAAGCGTGGTAAGCCTGGCAGAAGGTCTTTAATATTATCAAAAGAAAATCCATTATGACTTAAATCAAGTGTTTTCAGATTGGAACCGAGTGCCTGCAGTCTTTTCGGAAATTTAGGGTAATCTGCAAGATGGTTTTTACTCAAATCAAGGGTGATCAGATTAGGCATTTTAGCAAGCTGATTAAAAATAAACTTTAATGCTTCGCGATCATCGTCTCTTCTTTCTGCTTGCCTGGAATTAGAAAAGGAATTGGCGGTATACGAAGCCATCAAATTATCGCTTAAATTGACAGAGGTGAGATTTAATTTGCGATCGTTGAAGTTGAAGGCTTGCAGAATGCAAACAAGCTTCATCAGCGCGTTTACAAAGCCATTGCGTCTTAAATCGACGGATGTGACAGATGCAGGTGTCTTGCTGCATGTATCCTTCAATGTCGCATTATCTACATCGTCAAGATGCTTGTTGCTGAGATCAAGGTGTTTTGCATTTGGATCCAGTTGACTAAAATAATCACGAAGATTTTGTGCATAACGCATATCTAATTTTTTGACTTCTGCTTCCATCTCTGATTTAGGTATGTTCAGACCAAAGAGTCCAGCGATAGGATCAAGATCTTCGATTTCATGATCTTTAGTGCGAACATCGATCACATCATCAGATATAACTGGAGCATGAAGAACGACAGTTGCAACCACTTCCGGCTCAGGAAATGACGACACTTCTTCAAGTGTTTTACGAACATAATCAGTGCTCTCACGCAGTTCTTGCGGGTCAATTTTCGCGATGGCGGCAGCGATCTTATCAGGGCCTGAAGCCAGGGTTTGTGTGTCTGATGCTGAAGCAGGTTGCGGCGGCATGCCTTCGAGTTCTTTTTTAAGAGAATCGAGATTTTTTGCTGGAGCCTGAGTGCTTCTTTTTCCGATGACTTCGACGGATTTGAAGAAATCTTCTGGTAGAGCTGAGACTGGTACTTTAGCAACAGAAGTTTTTTTGACTGCATCAACTGTTTTTGATTCTTTGGCAGAAGCAATGTTTGTTATTGCTAAACGCATGGCGTATTCGTCAGCATGTGCTTCATTATCAAGAGACCAGCCAACTGCGGGGTGGCGAATGGAGTCAATCATCTGAGCTGTTTTTTGTTTTTCGAGCGTATTAGCATCAGCTTCAGTTTTAGCTTCTTCCTTAAGCCTCTTTGTTTCTTTAATTCGACCATCCAGAAATTCATTGAAATGTTCGAATTTTTCAAGCTCTAATTTTTCATCATATTTTAAATTAATCAGGATAAAAGAATAATGCTTGCGAAGGTTTTTATAAATGAGACTGTTCTTGCCATTTTCTCCACACAATTCGGCATATTTTACCATGCGTATCTTTGTAAGAAATCTTGTCAGAAATAATTTATTATTCAAATCAGTTTGTTTTTGAATCTGTGCTTCAAGGCGTCTGGTGTCCTTTGTATTTTGGGCATCATAAATAATAGCCAAGTTAATGCAACCTTTGATACGTTCGATTTCAAGTTTCAACAGCTTGATTCTGGTCTTACAGTCTTCAAAGGAAAATTTTTTCGGATCATCAAGCGCTTCTTTTGTATCATTGCACTGTTTAATGAATTTATTGCGATCATCATCGAAGTCAGGATCATCATCACGATAGTTCGGATCGATCGAAAGACGCGTTGTATCAAGCTCATCACATAATGCGGTTCCTTCTTTTACAAGAGAAGCATAAGCTTGTTTTTGTCTTTCAAGACTAACTGTTTCTTTCATTCGAGTATCGAGGTATGTGAACTCTCCTAACTTTCTTTTCTTATACCCAGGGCGTTTGTGGTCTGGGATTGAGGTTTCATCCGCGTTTTGCTGAATAGATTTTTCCAGAATTAGAACACTATTTTTACTGGCATCTTTTTCAAATTTGATTCCATTTGGAAGTGAAATTTTGCAAAAAGAATACAGGTTTGCCATCATTGCAAGGCGTGTTTTCAATGGAATTTTTTCTGGATTATCAAGCGCCTCTTTAGCTTTTTTGCATGTTTCTATAAAATCTGTGCGAATGGCCATTAAATAATATTTTGACTTGGTGATTTCAGAAAACTCATTGAGTAATGCGTTTCCTTCTTCTACCAGATCAGCATAAGTTTGTTTTTGTTGTTCAAGCTCAGCAGCTGCATCAGGGTTTTCATTTTGCGGAACTGTTTTTTGTTCGTTGGCAGGATTGTTTTCATGCATGGAGTTTTTTCCTTTTTTTAATTGGGCAATTATGAATGGAATAGTTTTGGTGCGGAAAATTTCCAGTTCAATTATTGCTTGAAGAGCATTAGAAATATTTCCTTCATCTAATGCATTGTTGATTGCATTTAATTTTCCGACAATTTCTCTCCACGTTACCATGCTGACTTCTATTGTTGGATCCAGAGAATAGAGTTCATCTAATATATTTTCCCATTTTTTTTCATCAAGTAAATCAAGCTCAAATTCTTTATTATCTGATATCGCTTTACGAGTTTTGGCGAGCATGTATTTTGCTGCGCCACGTACTTTATTAATCTTTTTTGCTTCATCTTGTTGAATAAAGGGAAGATCGTGATTGACAAACGTTTCGAGATAGCTCATTTCTAATACAAAATTTTCTTCAGGATTGCTATATGCAAGCATTGCGTTAGCAAATAAAAGTGAAATCTTTTCATTGAGGTTTTTAAGAAGTTCTGGATCCAGTGTTTTAATTTCTCCAATTATTTTTCTTCCTTTGGTTACAAGAGTATAAATATCCAGAGACGTGTATTCTCCACGGATTGTTTTGGACATTTCCTCTTTTGTGATTTCTACCAGGGTAGATGGAGTGGTTTTTTGTTCTTCAGCAACGGTTTCTGCAATCGCAGGAGCTGCAGTTTCGCTAGCAATTTGTTTTTCTTCAGGTTTTGTTTTTTGTTGGAGTGCTGCTTCTGCCAGTTGCAATGTATCAGAAGTCGCCTTGATAGAAATTTCTTCGATGAAAATCAGAGTCTTGCTGTCTGCTTTTTGTAATCCCAGACGTTCACTATAACTTGTTAATGCTGCACGTTGTTCCTGAATGTATTCTTTGAGTTCTTCCGGAGACATCGCCTTCAATTTGTCAGCAATAAGCTCCTTTGCCTTTTCAATGCAGGCTGGAATATCTTTTGAATCTTTTGTTATTTCTGCCCTTTCACCAAGAAGCTTAATTCCAGTGGCAGCATAGAGGTACTGTCCAAGCCTTGGCAGCTTGTCGAGTTCAGTGATGTCCTTTTGCATATCCAGGGCGAGTTCGGCATGAAGAGTGTTGGGTTCAAACATAAAATTAAATCCTCGTCGGGTTAGATTATTTGATTAAAATGACTGCCAGTATATAAAAGAAACATTAAGGGATTCTTAAGAAAGGTCAAAAAAAGGTCATATTGGGGTGAAATGGGGTGTAAGAGGCTGGTTTTGGACAAATTACTCAATGTATTGAGTAAAATGACTCAAATCATTGAGTAATTTGTCTGGGGCTATCCGAGCCGCGACCGGAAGACGAGCGTCACAGGTTCTGCAAGATATCAATGGAATTAATAAGTATCGTGACGCTCCCTGACGGTCGCGGCTCGGATATAGAAACTCGTCAGGGAGTGATCACAGCTCCAGCAAAACAGGAAAGACTTTTATTTTCAAAAACAGCCATTGGTTCGCCTTGCTCGTGAACGACGTACTGTATTGTTGCTTCCACTTCCGGTTGATTCCAGAGATACCTTGTACTGCCGTGGCGTGTCCATCGTTTTAATCTGTCTTTATCTATTTTTAATTCATTTAATCGACGAGAAGCATACGCCTTGATTGTGTTCATGATATTTTCAGGTGATTCAGTAGAATGAACAACAAGATGAATATGATTTGTTCTGATATGTGCAGCTAATAAAACCCACGCGCGGAATGTGCAAACTTCTTTAATCGTGCTCAAAACAATTTCTCGTCGGGTATGATCTAATAAATAAGGCTGTTCAATTAATCTTTTTTTTACACTCGCTGATCGGTAGTGATTCATTCTTATGAATTCAGTGCCTGGCGTGTTGTTCTGCTTATCTACTGAAATGTTTTTTTCGCCGTGTAGCCAGGTGCCATAACAGGTGAATGTAATGAAATAGGCGAGCGGGGTGGGTGATTGTTGTTGCATGGTTAGCTCCTTAAATAATGGATAATAGAGTGAGTATTCGATTTTCGTGACGTTCATTATTTTAGATATGGACGTTGTATGAGTATCCGAGCCGCGACCGTCAGGGAGCGTCACGATACTTATTAATTCCATTGATATCTTGCAGAACCTGTGACGCTCCCTGACGGTC
>DATIJJ010000097.1:0-14521 GCA_035478795.1 Gammaproteobacteria bacterium
CCGAGCCGCGACCGTCAGGGAGCGTCACAGGTTCTGCAAGATATCAATGAAATTAACAAGTATTGTGACGCTCCCTGACGGTCGCGGCTCGGATAGGCCATCTGTTCATTTAAGACTATTTTAAGCAAATTTGTTTATTATAGTTACAAATAATTCATAGTGAAAACGAGGATGGCATGCATTCGTCCAGAAAAGCCAGTGCTGAAAGGGAGCCTGATACGCTCGCGGCGGATATTGCCTCTTTGAAACAATGGGTGGCAGATTTGTCCGGCAAGGCCAAGGCCGCTGCTCGCGCAGCCACTCGCAAGGCAGGGTTGTTATTGTTGGGATTTTTTAGCTTTCAGAGCCGATGGGATTATTATTTCCGAGGTTTTTTGATCGTTTCCCTGCAGTATTTCCGCAGTATTTTAACAAAACACTTATATCCGGGTTCCCCTGTTCTATCCAAAAAAACGGTCGATGCGTTTTGGACGATGGCTCAAATCCGCTACGGCTTGTATCAGGCAATCAGTTGGGTTGCGCCTGCCTTTCAGTGGCTATTTCAATGGGTGGTTCCTTTTTTACGATTTTGTTCGCCCGCTGTGACATGGCTGGCTCCCGTTTTCAGAGGGATCGCACACGTTTGCAGGTGGGCGTCACCTTACATTCCCTTCGTGAGTCTTGTTCTTTCTGCCATCATCGCAACAAGCGATTTCTGGTATTTGGAAAACAAAAACGGTGCAGCGACGTTAAAATGGCTGGCTGAAATATCAGGCAGTGTTTTACTCAGTGTCGGGTTCGGGCTCATGGCCTCCGGGAGTGCTGTTGCAATGCTTTATACCGCACCTCTCCTGATCGGTCTTGCAGCGGGAATGGTCGCAACGGTCGGGCTGGTCAAATGTGGCTATCATTTTTACCAGGCGCTGAATCATCCGGATCAGTGGAAAGAACACGCATGGAACGGAGTACAGGAAATCCTCAAAACAACGATCAGTGTGACCGCCTGTGTATTGACCTTTTTTGGAATCAGTATGGGTCAGGATGTGAGTCAGTCGTTGTTAGCCAATGGGGATGATCTTTACAAAAGTGCGGCGGTCGCAACCGATGTTGTCCTGGCAGCAGGCGGCACCCTGGTTGCAATAGACCTGATTCCGAGATTGTATACGCGCTGTCAAAAACTGTACGCCAAATGCGTTGGAGGCAAGGCAGAAGAACCTGAACCCGTCGTTAAAAAGGTGAGAGCGACGACAAGGCATGTGATCGCTGAATTATATCTGCAATGCGAAAACCTGAAGAATGCATCAAGATCAAAAGTTCGCCAGGAAAAATTGGGCTTGTTGCTCATGGCTAAAAATGTCTGGGAAGGTGAGATGACGTATCAGGCATTTGATGAAGCTGTCAAAAAAGTAGAGAAAACGGCTTATAAAACGGGTGTATTTCATTCTTTCTGGAAAGAAACGAGTGAAACAAGGCGATTGGTAGATGAGACGCTCGCACGCCACAAACCCGCTCATACGGAAAACCAGGCGAGAGGACATAAGCCTTGACAGTCATTAGCTTGTTGAATTGTCAGCAGTTTTCCTTTTTTCGCCGGGCTATTTGTCCGCTTCGCCTTAAGGTTTCCTTAAGAATCCGTCTCTTATAATGAAGAGATCGAAAAAGAAAAAGGGGTAGCGATAAATCGCATCCATGCCGAACTCGAAACCAAGAGCAGAAGAACGTTTACTCATCGCTGGACTCAGAGACGCCTTAAAACTGGATGGAACGTACACGGACGCGGATATTGTTGAGCTCGCCAAAATAGTCAGCACAATTAAATTAAATCCAAAAGCATTACTGATGGAAGGCGCATCCCTGTCTGAGACCGCGACGGATGATGCGGCTATTGATCGGGCCGGGCAATTGTGTGTGGATGCCCATGCGGAATACGATGCCCTTGAACAGCAGGAACGCGTAGCGAAGCTTCTGGCCAAAGGCTACCAGCATGGCAGCGCCGAGTTAGGTCTTCCCCCCGATGGTAAAAAAGCAAACCAGCTGGATAGTCAGATCCCTGATCCGGGTAATTTTTCAGATAGATGGCATAAAGGTGCTTTATGGCATACACGCGGTCGATTGTGGTGGCTGCGAGCTTACCGTCTTCTGGATATATCGGGGGCCGGATTTCTTTCGAAAGGCGTTGTGGGCAATTATGTTAGCACGTTTATCAGTGCATTGGGTTTATCCTATTTCATCGAAGGATTTGTTGACCTCTATACCCTCGCTCGTATTTTTTTCAAACCTACGGACGCTGAAAAAACAGCAACACCCGATCCATGGGATCGATTGCGAAACCTGGCTGCCAAAGGCAGTCGACCGACCCGCCTCTGGAACTTTCGTTGGGGTTTGGGTAATGCGCTTGATTTTATTGTGACGCTTGCCTTTACAGCCACACCGCTGACTGCGGCCATCAAGGCAATCAACGATCTGGTCTGGTTTTTATCCGATGTGGCGGAAGAAGGCATCAAGGGTTTTCTGGAAAACAGAAAATGTAACAGACGGTTGAAAATAATCGAGAAGAGAATTCACAGCATCGAACAAAGGCTTCTTGTGCCTGGAAGAGGGCATGATGTCGAACTGATAAAGGAATTGGCGATCTGGCAACGTTACCATGCGCGCGCGCAAGAGCATAAGGCTGTGGAAATGGCTAAATGCTGGCGTGCACTTCGAGTGACTGTTTTTCTGGCACTCGGGATGGCCATCTTTTTGATACCGCAAATCACACCGATTCTGGTCGCGGCATCTCCCTTTATAACGACGATGGGCAGCTTCACCGGAAAAATGATCGGGAGCGCTATTGCACTCCTCGGCGGTAGCATATACGGCGGATTTGGAATTGCCCTCTGGCGGGAGAGGCATAATATGTTAAGTTATATGCGACAAAAAATAACAGGCTATCATCCCTCACCGACCCAGACCCAGACCCAGACCCAAACTCAAAGCCCACCCCAAACCCCGATCCAACCCGCTGACACTCTCCCTCCCAATCCGGTATCTGATGAAATTGAAATTGAGCTCACCAAAACTATATATGAGCTTCACCATGAAAAATTGCAGGAAAAATTGCAGGTCAGTCAAAAAAATCTTCGATCGTCTGCAACGGATCATGGGCTGGGTAATAATCGCAAGGTAGAGAGGGTGAGTCTTGAAAGAATTAGAACAACGGCTCTTCTGCTGAGGGAACATTTTGAGCGTGATCCCAAAAAACAGTTACCCCACACTCGCTCTTTGCCGGTTATCTCGCAAAAACTCAAAGTGGTGCCTCTCACTTCTGCTCAGAGTGCGCCAGTGCTAAAATATGATGCATCAAATTCGTCGGGTGATTCGCTGAGTCCACGCGCGGTAACAAGAGCTATACGACGAGCCACCTTGTTGTTTACGGAACCACAAGCAAAACCAGCAGGATTGACTGTCCGGATTCCAGTGACTTCTTCAGAGGTTACTTCACGCAGTCCCACGTATGGAATGGCTTTTCCACATTCACACGTTCCTCAGACGCCTGTTTACAGTCCCGTTCCCCCAGGTCGACGTTAACCCGGCACTTTCGCCTCGGAGAATTTCCCGTATAATGAAGCCATTTATTGCATGAATGGCTTCCATGAATCTATCCCGCTTGCTTGCAGAATTTTATCCACTGTCATTGCCCGCTGACAGGGCTATTTCCCATCTTGTGCTGGACAGTCGCCTTGTGCAACCCGGTGATGTGTTTTTTGCATTAAAAGGATCCGCACTGGATGGACGTCAATTCATTGAAGAAGCTATTCAAAAAGGCGCATGCGCTATTTTGGCTGATGGCATGGAGGCGGGTGTCGAGTTACAAAAAAATGTGCCCGTTATTTTTATTCCTGCTCTCAAAAGTCACGTCGGAAAACTGGCTGCCACTTTTTATGATCACCCTGCAAAAAAAATGCGGATGATTGGCGTGACAGGTACCAGCGGTAAAACGTCCTGCACGCAATTTATGGCGGCTTTGTTTCATCATCTGAATATAGTCTGCGGTGTGACAGGCACATTGGGAAATGGATTGTATGGACACACCACAGAAAGTGGTCTCACCACACCTGATGCGATTACGTTGCAAAAAACACTGGCAGATTTTGTGACGCAGGGTGCGCGATTTACGGCCATGGAAGTGTCTTCCCACAGTCTTGATCAGGGACGTGTGAATGGCATCGAATTTGAGGTAGGTGTTTTTACCAATCTGAGTCGCGATCATCTGGATTATCATCACACCATGGTCGCTTACGGTGCTACCAAAAAACGGTTGTTTGATCAGACGAAACAGGCGGTGATCAATGCAGACGATGCATTTGGCCGGGAGATGCTCGATGGATTTAAACAGCGTAAAAATGTATTGGCATACAGCACAGAAACAAAGGCGGATGTGTATGCAACAGGGTTTCAATTTTCCGAAGACGGACTGCATGCCGATATTGTGACGCCGTGGGGAAACGCTGCACTTTATTCCCGCCTCGTTGGAGAATTTAATTTAAGCAATTTGCTGGCTGTCATCACGACCTTAGGTTTGCTGGATATTCCGCTCGCATCCGTGATGGACGGTATTGCAACCCTGGAACCGGTCGAAGGTCGTATGCAAATGCTGGGTGGAGATAAAAAACCGCGGGTGATTGTTGACTACGCACATAAACCGGATGCCCTCGAAAAAGTCCTCATCACGCTTCGAAAGCAATGCAGTGGAAAATTACTGTGTCTTTTTGGCTGCGGGGGTGATCGCGATCCGGGTAAACGTCCGATCATGGCACACATTGCCGAGCGTTATGCGGATCTTGTGATGGTCACAGATGATAATCCGCGTCATGAAAAATCGGCTGATATTATTCGGGATATTATGGGTGGTTTTACCCATCCCATTTTAGTGAAAGTCGAATCGGATCGCGCGAAAGCCATTCGTGAAATTATCGCGTGTGCGGGCAGTGGGGATTGTGTTTTAATAGCCGGCAAAGGCGCCGAGACCTGGCAGCAGACGGGTGATATCAAAAAACCCTTCAGCGATATGGAACAGGTGAAAGAGGCGCTCTCTGAAACACGCATAACCAATGGAGAAAACACCGGATGCTCGTCTGGCTGAGTGAATTACTGGCAAAACACTTTCATTTTTTTCATGTCGTTCAATATCTGACGCTACGTGCTATTTTAAGCACGATTACAGCCCTTGGCGTTTCGTTGTTTGTGGGGCCCATCATGATTCGCTGGTTGAGTCATTATCACTTTGGTCAGGTGGTGCGAAACGATGGTCCGCAAAGTCATTTATCAAAGGCCGGTACACCGACCATGGGGGGTGCACTGGTACTGGTTGCCATCACACTCAGCACCTTGCTGTGGAGTGATTTGACCAATCGGTATGTGTGGCTTGTCCTGATCGTAACGCTCGGTTTTGGTGTAATCGGCTGGGTGGATGATTATTTGAAACTGTTTTTGAAACACAGCCGCGGGTTGCCTTCGCGCTATAAATTTTTGCTTCAATCCATTCTGGCGCTTTCGGCAGCGTGTTATCTCTATTTTACGGCGTCGACACCGACTGCCACCGAACTGGTGGTGCCTTTTTTTAAGGATCTGGCCATTCCACTCGGTGCTTTTTTTATTGTGTTTGCATGGTTTGTCATTGTCGGTTGCAGCAATGCGGTTAATTTAACGGATGGACTGGATGGTCTCGCGATTTTGCCTGCTGTGATGGTGGCAGGGGCGCTCGGGGTCTTTGCGTATGCCAGCGGCAATTTCCATTTTGCAAAATACCTTGCGATTCCGTATGTCCCGGGGGCTGGCGAAATCATTGTATTTTGCGGTGCGCTGGTCGGTGCGGGGCTCGGTTTTTTATGGTTTAACACGTATCCTGCACAAGTTTTTATGGGCGATGTGGGCGCATTGTCTCTGGGGGCGGCACTGGGGCTGATGGCTGTTATTGTGCGTCAGGAACTGGTGCTGGTCGTGATGGGCGGTATTTTTGTGCTGGAAACCATTTCAGTCATTTTGCAAGTGGCTTCTTTCAAACTGACCGGAAAGCGGATTTTTCGCATGGCGCCGATTCATCACCATTTTGAATTAAAGGGCTGGCCGGAGCCACGTGTCATTGTGCGGTTCTGGATTATTGCATTTGTGCTGGTCCTGTGCGGACTGGCAACGTTGAAATTGCGGTAGGATAAATTGATGACCGATTCGGACAATTTGCATGTCATTGTGGGTCTTGGGCACTCAGGTTATTCTGTCGCCCGTTATCTGAGTCAGAAAGGCATTCCTGTCGCCATGACAGACAGCCGCGCCAATCCGCCACATCTTGCCGACGTTCGGGAAACTTTTCCAACCCTGTCCATATCGGTCGGCAAACTGGATGAGGTGCTACTCGAAAGCGCGGCAAAAGTCGTGCTGAGTCCGGGGGTGTCCTTAAAAGAACCTGCCATTGCCCGTGTCGTTTCACGCGGCATTCCAGTGGTGGGTGATATTGAACTTTTTGCTGAAGTTGCTAACGCGCCAACGCTTGCCATCACGGGGACCAATGCGAAAAGCACGGTGACCACACTCGTCGGTGAAATGGCTAAAAAGGCAAATCTGTCTGTTCAGGTGGGTGGCAACCTCGGTGTGCCGGCGCTTGATTTGTTGACCGCCTTACCGCCGGATTTATATGTGCTGGAATTGTCGAGTTTTCAGCTGGAAACAACCCGTTCATTGGCGCCCCGGGTTGCAACGGTTTTAAATATCACGCCGGATCACATGGATCGTTATGCAACACTTCAGGCGTATTGCGATGCGAAACAACGTGTTTATTCCGGTGCAACGGTGGCTGTTTGCAATCGGGATGATCCGGCAACCGAGTGTACAAGGCGCGTTAAAAGTAAACTGTATTTTACCTTGCAGGCACCGCGCGACAATGAATTTGGTTTATTGAAAAAAAACGGGGACGTGTATCTTGCTTTTGAAAATCAGTTATTGATGGCAGTTCGCGAATTGCCTGTGCTCGGGCGACATTATCAGGCGAATGCGCTGGCGTCACTGGCAGTGGGACATGGCTATGGGTTGCCCATGCAGCCAATGCTGGGGGCGTTAAAACAATTTAAGGGGCTGGCACACCGTTGCGAGCTTGTGCGTGAACGCGGGAAAGTGTCCTGGTATAACGATTCCAAGGGAACCAATGTCGGAGCGACACTGGCCGCGATTCTTGGATTAGGGCCGGAAATCAGTGGAAAACTGGTGTTGATTGCGGGCGGTGTCGGTAAAAATGCCGATTTCTCGCCGTTAATTCCTGCGATTCAACAATACGTTAAAACCGTGATTCTGATGGGTGAAGCGGCTTCTCTCATGGCAGCCCAATTGGGTGATGGGGTCGAGATTCGTTTTGTGAAATCCATGGAAGAAGCGGTGGCTGTTGCAGCCTCCGTGACCGTGCCGAATGACAGTGTGTTATTATCTCCGGCATGTGCGAGTTTTGATATGTTTAAAAATTTCGAGCATCGCGGGGAAGTGTTTACGCAGTGTGTAGAGGCGCTTTAACCGGTCGACGAGGATTTAATCATGCGGAATGCTTACTCATCGCATCGCACCCTGACTTCACCTGTCTTATATGATCGCTGGCTGGTTTACAGTGTCCTCGGACTCGTCATGCTGGGTTTGATGATGGTGGCATCCGCTGCCATCACGACATCGGATTTGCAATTGCACCAACCGTTTTATTATTTTTACAGACAGCTCACGTTTCTCATTCTGGGTGGATTGCTTGGGAGTATCGTCATTCAATTCGATGTTCTTTATTGGGAAAAAATCAGTGGTTTTATGCTGGTTGCGGTATTGGTGATGCTGGCGCTCGTGCTGATCCCAGGTATCGGTCATGCTGTGAATGGCAGTGCACGCTGGATCGGGTTGGGTGTGTTTTCCATTCAGGTATCAGAGCTCGCCAAATTTTCGGTGGTGATCTACATGGCGAGTTATCTGGTGCGACGTAATGAAGAAATCCGGACCGAACTGCGCGGTTTTTTAAAGCCTCTGTTTTTGCTGGGCGTGATTGCCATTCTTCTTTTGAAAGAACCGGATTTTGGTGCGACGGTTGTGATCATGGCAACAGCGCTTGGCATGCTATTTCTGGCAGGGATGCAATTACGGCATTTTTTATTGTTATTGATCGTCGTGTTGCTGGCACTGTCCATTTTAGCCATTTCAGCGCCTTATCGCATGGCGCGTCTCTCTTCTTTTTTAAATCCATGGACGAATGCATATGGCAGCGGGTATCAGTTAACCCAGTCACTGATTGCATTTGGACGTGGCGGCTGGTTCGGCCAGGGTCTCGGTCATGGTATTCAGAAACTGTTTTATTTACCGGAAGCGCATACCGATTTTTTGTTTGCCGTGATCGCCGAAGAATTGGGTGTGGTGGGAATGCTGGTTGTTATCTTTTTATTTTCCTTGCTGGTCTCACGCATTTTTTTGATTGGACGCGCAGCGCAAAAAACGGGTCGCCATTTTGCCGGTTTTATCGCGTATGGTTTTGGATTATGGATTGCGCTTCAATTCACCGTGAGCATTGGCGTGAATTGCGGGATGTTGCCGACGAAGGGTTTAACCTTGCCACTGGTCAGTTATGGCGGCAGCAGCATGTTGGTCAATTGCATCGTCATCGCATTGCTGATGCGTATTGATTATGAAAATCGCAGGATGAAATCGGGATTGCGCGATGAGTGAACTGAAACGGGTGTTGATCATGGCAGGTGGAACCGGTGGTCACGTGTTTCCGGGACTCGCGGTGGCAGCGCGTTTAAAAAAAGAAAATATTGAAGTGCACTGGTTAGGTACCCGGGCGGGTCTTGAAGCAACACGGGTGCCGGCTGCAGATATTCCCCTGCATTTTATGACCATTTCCGGTGTGCGAGGCAAGGGCATGAAAACGCTTTTGCTGGCACCTTTCCGCCTGATGATCGCGATCTGGCAGGCGTTTTGTGTGATTCGTCAATTGAAACCGGATGTGGTATTGGGCATGGGTGGTTTTGCAAGTGGCCCGGGTGGCATTGCAAGCGTGCTTTCAGGTTATCCTCTGATGATTCATGAACAGAATGCAAAACCCGGGACGACGAACAGGTGGCTCGCGCATTTCGCCAAAAAAGTATTGGAAGGTTTTCCCAATACTTTTTCAAAACGGGAAAAAGTGGTCACGGTGGGGAATCCGATTCGCCACGAAGTGATTGAGATGCCGTTTGTTCACCGCGGCAATCGGACACCTTTTTCCCTGCTGGTTGTCGGCGGGAGTCTTGGTGCTTCAGCGATGAATCAACTCGTACCGGAAGCGCTTGCTCTCTTGCCGGAAGCCATGCGCCCGGCCGTTTATCATCAGACGGGTGAAAAACATTATGCGGATACTGTCTCGACGTATGCCCGTTTGGGGGTGTCTGCGAAAATTGTCCCCTTTATTCAAAATATGGCAGAAGCGTATGCCGTGGCCGACCTGGCACTGTGTCGTTCGGGTGCCCTGACCGTTGCTGAATTATGTGCGGTAGGACTGGGTGCCATTCTGGTACCTTTTCCGCACGCCATTGATGATCATCAGACGGCGAATGCGCATTTTATGGCAGATCGGGGCGCTGCCATGCTGATTCAACAATCTGCATTAACAGCAGACAAATTAGCTGATATCCTACAGGAATTCATTCAGTCGCCAGCGCGTTGTCAGTGGATGGCAGAAGCAGCTTCACAATTACGGGTGACGGATGCGGCAGAGAAAGTGTTATCGATTTGCAAAGAGATGTGTTGATGTTGGGTCTATCAGGAGACGCGGGTGAGCTGGACATTTGAAATGGGTCGAATCAGGCATATCCACTTTATTGGCGTGGGTGGTGTGGGCATGGCGGGTATTGCCGAAGTATTGCTCGGTCAGGGTTATCGTGTTTCCGGATCGGATCTGGCCGATAATGCACTGACAGAACGGTTGCGCTCCATGGGTGCTACGATTTATCAGGGGCATCAGGAAAGCCATGTGCGGGATGCGGATGTCGTCGTGCGCTCGTCTGCCGTTAATATGCAAAATCCTGAAATTCTGGCGGCACGGGAGGCACGCATACCGATTGTGGCGCGTGCGGAGATGCTCGGCGAACTCATGCGTTTTCGTTACGGGATTGCCATTGCCGGTACCCATGGAAAAACAACGACGACCAGTCTTGTCACCAGCATTCTGGCAGAAGAAGGGGTGGACCCGACATTTGTGATTGGCGGACGATTAAATAGCGCGGGCAGTAATGCGCGCCTTGGAACCGGTCGTTATCTTGTCGCGGAAGCGGATGAAAGTGATGCCTCGTTTCTTTATTTAAAACCCATGATGTCGGTGGTTACCAATATTGATGCCGATCACATGGACACGTACCATAATGATTTTTCCGAATTACGAAACGCGTTCATTCAATTTTTACATCGATTGCCTTTTTACGGTCTGGCGGTTCTCTGTCTGGATGACCCGGTGATTCATGATCTCCTGCTGGAGGTTTCCCGACCGGTTGTCACCTATGGACTGACGGACGCTTCGGATTTTTGGGCAAGTGGCATGACCCAGTCAGGCACGCGCACGCAATTTGTTGCCGAGCGTCCGAATGGATTGAGTCCATTGAATATCACATTGAATTTACCGGGTCGGCATAATGTATTAAATGCACTGGCTGCCATTGCGGTTGCGACAGAATTGAAAATCTCGGATAAGGCCATTCAAACGGCACTGGATAAATTTGCGGGCATTGGTCGTCGTTTTCAAATTTACGGTGATTTTTCCTTGCAAAATGGCGGTTCTGTCAAATTGATTGATGATTATGGCCATCACCCGCGTGAGATTGCAGCGACCTTGCAGGCCGCGCGCCACAGTTGGCCGGAAAGACGACTGGTGATGGTGTATCAGCCGCATCGTTATACGCGTACCCGGGATTTATTCAATGAATTTTGTGAGGTACTGTCACAACCGGATTTACTGGTTCTCCTTGACACCTATTCAGCCGGTGAAGCACCCATTGCCGGTGCGGATGGTGCAACGTTATTTAAAAGCATTCATGAGAGAAAACAACAAAAATCTGTTTTTGTCGAGAAACATCATCAATTGGCCGGCGATTTGCAAAAAGTGTTGCGTGATGGTGATATTTTGCTGATGCAGGGTGCCGGGAATATTGGTGGATTGGCTTCACATCTGGCAGCGACGGAATTACGTGAGTCGGTGCCCGTTTAACGATGTATCAGGGAAGATCACACAATGACTCTGGATCGAGCGCGTAAACGGCAAGTTGATTTTCAGGTTCCCTGGAAGCAGGTGGTCAAAACGGCATTATTTCTTTTGTTTTTGGCGATCGTTCTTTTTTGTGTTGAAAAAATAAGGGATATGAATGAATTTCCCATCCGTCGCGTCAAAATTTATGGCGTGAATCATCTGGATGTGCGGGAAACACAGCACATGCTGTTGCCATTCGTCAGCAAGGGTTTTTTTGCGGTGGATGTCTTCGATGTCAGGGAACAACTCTTGCAAATACCCTGGATATCAGACGTATCGGTCAGGCGAGTCTGGCCGGATGGTGTTCTGATTACGGTGACAGAAAAACATCCTGTTGCGCGCTGGAATGATGATCGATTACTGGGGTCGGCGGGTGAAGTATTTAATCCGGCTTCCGGTTCCTTTTCGGCTGACTTGCCGCATTTGATAGGGCCGGAAGGTCAGCAGATGGCCGTGTTACAATTCTACTCAAAAATGAGCACCCTGTTCAGCCCGTTGCATTTGAAAATCCGGCGTATTGAATTGAGTCCGTATTTATCATGGGAGATAGAATTGACCAATGGAATGAAAATGCGCCTTGGATATAAAGATGTCTTGACTCGCGTCAGCCATTTTGTGAAAGTGTATCCAAAAATAGTCGGTGAACGCGCTGGTGATGTAGACTATGTCGATCTGCGCTATCCAAATGGATTAGCTGTTCGGTGGAAAACTGTCTCATAAAACGGGAAGAAAAAACTATGGCAAAGAAGCCAAACAAAGATTTAATGGTGGGAATCGACATTGGCACATCAAAAGTCGTGGCCATTGTGGGTGAAGTGACAGCTGACAATAAACTGAATATTGTCGGTCTCGGCTCGCATCCTTCCCAGGGGTTAAAGCGCGGTGTCGTCGTGAATATCGAATCCACTGTGCAGTCTATCCAGCGTGCAGTCGAGGAAGCGGAATTGATGGCGGGTTGTCAAATCTATTCTGCATTCACAGGCATTGCCGGCAGTCATATCAGAAGCATTAATTCACATGGTATTGTTGCCATTCGTGATCGGGAAGTGACATCGGTTGATGTGGATCGTGTCATTGACGCTGCAAAAGCAGTGGCTATTCCCGCAGACCAGAAAATTCTGCACATTTTACCCCAGGAATTTATCATCGATAACCAGGATTCCATTCGTGAACCCGTTGGCATGGCAGGTGTTCGTCTGGAAGCGAAAGTCCATATCGTGACAGGTGCTGTGAGTGCCGCACAAAATATTGTGAAATGCCTGAAGCGCTGCGGTCTTGCCGCGAGCGATATTGTGCTGGAGCAATTTGCATCCAGTCAATCCATTCTGACGGACGATGAAAAGGAACTCGGCGTTTGCATGATTGATATTGGGGGTGGCACAACAGACATTGCTATTTTCACCGATGGTTCCGTGCGCTATACCGCTGTGATTCCCATCGCAGGCGATCAGGTGACCAATGATATTGCCATTGCGTTACGCACACCGGCCCGAAATGCTGAAGACATCAAGTTGAAGCATGCCTGCGCATTACAGGAGCTCGCTGATGCGACGCAAATGATAGACATTCCAACGGCAAATGATCGGTCTTCACGACATATCTCAAAACGTGCACTGGCTGAAGTCGTTGAAGCGCGGTATGAAGAATTATTTACATTGGTGGCGGCTGAAATTCGACGCAGTGGTCTTGAAGATCTGATTGCTTCCGGGATTGTGCTGACGGGCGGTGCTTCGAAAGTAGAGGGTGCGGCCGAACTCGGGGAACGCATTTTCAAGATGCCGGTCCGCATTGGGACACCGATGCATGTCACGGGTCTTTCGGATGTGATTCATAATCCGATTTATGCAACCGGTGTCGGTTTGCTGCTTTATGGTATGCAACAGCGTGATACACCGCGCGAGATTATTACCCAGTCCGGCGTGAAAAACCTGTGGGGCAGGATGAAAGGCTGGTTTCAGGGGAATTTTTAAATCAATAACGCAAGGCAACGAGTTATCATCAAGGGAGTCATCACATGTTTGAATTAGCAGAGACAAAGTCACAACAGGATGCAGTGATAAAAGTAATCGGAATTGGTGGTGGCGGCGGCAATGCAGTAGAACATATGATGTCAGCATCGATTGATGGTGTTGAATTTATTTGCGCGAATACCGATGCCCAGGCGCTCAATAATTCATCGGCCAATACGGTGATTCAGTTGGGTGATGGCATTACACGCGGTTTGGGTGCGGGTGCCAACCCGGATGTGGGTCGACGCTCTGCTGAAGAAGATCGTGAGCGCATTAAAGCTGTCCTGGCCGGTGCAGACATGGTCTTTTTAACGGCAGGGATGGGTGGTGGAACGGGTACGGGTGCTGCGCCGATTTTCGCACAGGTGGCGAAAGAACTGGGTATTTTGACGGTGGCTGTCACGACCAAGCCATTCTCCTTTGAAGGTAAGGTTCGCATGCAGGTGGCAGAGCAGGGTATTGCCAATCTGGCACAATATGTCGATTCACTGATTACCATTCCCAATAACAAATTGCTGAGTGTGCTCGGTAAAAATGTCACGCTGGTGAATGCATTTAAAGCGGCGAATGATGTATTGCGTGGTGCCGTGCAGGGTATTGCAGAATTGATTACGCGTCCGGGTCTTATTAACGTCGACTTTGCTGACGTTCGTACCGTGATGTCTGAAATGGGAATGGCCATGATGGGAACCGGTGTGGCATCGGGTGAAGACCGTGCACGTCTTGCAGCGGAAGCGGCCATTTCCAGCCCCTTGCTGGAAGATGTTGATATGAGTGGCGCGCGCGGTGTGCTGGTGAATATTACAGCGGGTCTTGACATGTCGATTGGTGAATTTGAAGAAGTGGGCGATGCGATCAAGAGTATCACTTCTGAAGGTGCGACCGTGGTGGTTGGTACGGTGATTGATCCGGAATTACGTGATGAGATTCGCGTCACAGTGATTGTCACGGGATTGGGCCGAAAACAGGGCCAGCCTGGATCCGTTAAATTGATTGATTCGACCCGTGCGGATGGATCCATTGATTATCATCAACTGGAAAAACCGGCTGTGATGCGTCGTCAGACGAATGGGGGTATGCTCCCTTCGAAATCGGCCGCATCGTCGGACGCGGCACAGGAACTGGATTATCTTGATATTCCTGCTTTCTTGCGACGCAAGGAAGAAGCGGACGCCTGACAGATTTTGTTGGCAGACGGCTCTGCTTACGTCGTCCCGCGGCTTGTCCGCGGGATCCAGTCAGGAAGGTTCTGGATCCCGCG
>DATIJJ010000098.1:0-3330 GCA_035478795.1 Gammaproteobacteria bacterium
GGCTTGTCCGCGGGATCCAGAATTTCTTGACTGGATCCCGCGGACAAGCCGCGGGACGACGTAGGCGGGGCTAGAAAATTTTGTCGTGTATAGAGGATTTATGATTAAAATAGCAGCAGGCATTGAATACGACGGCCATGATTTTTTTGGCTGGCAGGCACAGAAAGGTCTTCCCACTATTCAGGGGCATTTGCAGGATGCGTTAAGCCGGGTTGCCGATGAGCCAATCCAGGTTTTTTGCGCAGGCAGAACCGATGCCGGTGTGCATGCAACAGGCCAGGTCGTGCATTTTGAAACAGCAGCCGACCGTGCCTTGCGCGCATGGACAATGGGTGCAAACAGTTATCTTCCGCTATCCATTGCCGTCAAATGGGCTGTATCGGTCGATGAAGCCTTTCATGCGCGTTTTTCAGCACTTTCCCGTCGTTATCGCTACGTGATCGACAATAGTCCGACGCGTCCGGCCATTTCAGCCCGACGCGTGACCTGGCATCCTTATCCGCTGGATGCAGCCATCATGCACGAGGCTGCGCAATCACTCATCGGCGAACAGGATTTCAGTTCATTTCGTTCTTCAGAATGCGAGTCAAAAACACCCATGCGCAACATCCATTTTATTCGGGTCACCCGTTCGGGCAACTTTATTGTGATCGACATTCAGGCGAATGCGTTTTTGCATCACATGGTGCGAAATATTGCCGGGGTGCTGCTTAAAGTCGGGGGCGGACTTCAAAAACCCCGGTGGATCAAGGACGTGCTTTACGCCCGGGATCGTAGGATGGCTGCGGAAACAGCATCCCCCACCGGGTTATATCTTTGTGAAGTCAAATACCCCGAATCGTATGATTTTCCTCCGGAAGACGGGCGTTTTGGGGTATTATAATTTTTTGTTTAACTTTCCTTTTAGACCAGCGTAAAATACCGCATTTGCAGGGTGTTTCCCAATAAGCAGGTTGTTATGAGTTGGCTTAAAAAATTGTTACCTTCCCGCATTCGCACTGAAACGGTCACCAAAAAAGGCGTGCCGGAAGGATTGTGGTCCAAATGCAATAAATGCAATGCGATTCTGTATCGTTCCGAACTGGAGCGCAATCTTGAAGTCTGTCCCAAATGCGATTATCACATTCGAATTTCCGCAAGAAAACGTCTCACGTATTTTCTGGATGCGGGTTCGCCCATCGAAATTGCCGCTGACGTATTGCCGGTTGATCGCCTGAAATTTAAAGATTTAAAAAAATATAAAGATCGTCTCGCGACCGCCCAAAAAGAAACGGATGAAAAGGAAGCGCTGATTGTATTGCGCGGTCATGTGCATGGGTTACCGCTCGTTGCCGCGGCGTTTGAATATGGTTTTATTGGCGGGTCGATGGGTGCTGCGGTCGGTGAACGTTTTGTGCGTGCGGTCAATACGGCGATTGAATTTAACATCCCGCTGGTTTGTTTTTCAGCCAGTGGTGGTGCCAGAATGCAGGAAGCGCTCGTTTCACTCATGCAAATGTCAAAAGTCAGCGCGGCGCTCGCGCGTCTTGCCGAGCATTCCATTCCGTATATTTCGGTATTGACCGATCCGACGATGGGTGGTGTTTCTGCGAGTCTCGCCATGCTGGGTGATGTGATTATGGCAGAACCGAAAGCGTTGATTGGTTTTGCAGGTCCGCGTGTGATTGAACAGACCGTGCGGGAAAAATTGCCCGAGGGTTTTCAAAGCAGTGAATTTTTATTGGATCACGGTGCCGTTGATATGATTGTGCCACGCAATCAGTTGCGTAATGTTATCGCACGATTATTGGCAAAATTGACAAAACAGCGCGCTGTGGTAATGGAAGAAAAATAAGTCAGACAGAGGTGAAATCATGGAGCAAAAAAAAGTTCAAAGGATCGTCGGTATTCTCGTTGTTGTAGCGCTGGCCATCGTCGTCATGCCACTTCTTTTCGGCAAAAATAATTTTCCGGTGCAACAGGCTGCCAATATCAAGGCACCGCCGTTTCCGGATCAACCGCCTGCAGAGGAATTGACACCGACCGTGGCGGAAGCGACGACACCGGCACCGGCTTCTCCCAAACCGGCTGCGGCAGTAGCTGATCAGACAGCCGCTTCAGCCGACAATGCGGATATTCCAGTACCAGAAGCGTTGTCTGGCAAGATTCAACCGGCGCTTGTCAGTCATCCTGTCGCAAAGGATAACCCGGTAGAAAACAAATCCATGCAGGAGCCGTCTGCAAGTGACAAGCAAACCGTCGTTGTGACGCCCGAGATGGCCAATAAAATCAATAACGATTCAGGATCGTCGCCCAAAGATAATTCGTCAACTTCATCGGTCGGCACCGTGATTTACGAACCGGTTCCGGCGATGGCGACAACACCGGCTGCGCTCAATACACCCGTGCCTGTCGAAAAAACTGCGCCAGCTGCGGTAGCTGCACCCACGCCACCTGTGATGGCGAAGGCGGTATTACCTGTCCTTGCAAAAACCAAAAATGCACCGCCCGTACAGCATAAAGTCGGAGTTAAAAAATCAAAACAATCCTCTTTTGCAAAATCACGACCGGCAACAGGGTGGGTGGTTCAGATGGGTTATTTTTCGGTAAAATCCAATGCGATTCGAATGGCACATACTCTGGAAGCGTCGGGCTATAAAGCATTTACTCAGGATGTGAAATTGCATGATGGAAAAATGCGTACGCGTGTTTACATCGGGCCTGCGTTTCGTCAAGCGTCAGCCACGCAATTATCCCGGGAAATTAATCAGAAATTAAATATGCATGGATTTGTCATGCCCTATACCAGAGCGTGAGATGAAAACATTTCAGCACACGTTTGTGGTGAGTACGAAGGGTCGCGGCATGACGATGATCACCGATCGTGTCGCAGACGTCGTGTTGCAATCGGGTATTATCACCGGTGTGTGCCATGTGTTTTTGCATCACACGAGTGCATCTTTAATTATTTGTGAAAATGCGGATAAAGATGTGCAGGAGGATATGGAAACGTTCATGCGGGATTTTATTCCGGATGGCGATCCGCGTTATAAACATATCGTCGAAGGGCCGGATGATATGACATCGCATATTCGAACGATTCTGACGCAAAGTTCGCTTACGCTTCCTGTGACAAAAATGCATCTGGATCTCGGCACCTGGCAGGGGTTATTTTTGTGGGAGCATCGGATTCATCCGCATGAGAGAAAAGTCACGGTGACGATTCAGGGGGATTGAGATTTATTTAAAAATTGTGTGCCAGCAGGATTTTATTTTTAAGCAAGGTTCCCCCCCCCGTTTTGTGACTTTGTTGCGTAAATCGATTTATATCCGAGCCGCGACCGTCAGGGA
>DATIJJ010000099.1:0-12325 GCA_035478795.1 Gammaproteobacteria bacterium
GTCAATCTGGTCATATGCCAATGCTTCTCCACCAAATTTATCCGCCATACACTTCGTCAACGCCGCTGTTAACGTCGTCTTCCCATGGTCTACGTGACCAATCGTGCCTACGTTCAAGTGCGGCTTCTTGCGCTCAAATACTGCCTTTGACATGTCGTCTTTCCCCTTAAATTATCTTCTATTCAGTTACGTTGTGCTTTTTGCCATGACTTGCTCAGCGATGCTCACCGGCGCTTCATTATATTTAGCAAATTCCATTGTGTAGGTTGCTCGTCCCTGGGTCATTGAGCGAAGATCAGTCGCATACCCAAACATTTCACCCAGTGGAACTTCAGCCCGAATCACCCTGCCGGAAGGAGAATCATCCATTCCCTGCACGAGTCCTCTGCGTCTATTCAGGTCTCCCATGACGTCACCCATATAGTCTTCCGGGGTAACCACTTCAACCTTCATAATAGGCTCCAGCAATACAGGACGTGCTTTTTTTGCACCTTCTTTAAATGCCATGGAGCCAGCAATTTTAAATGACATTTCGTTAGAATCAACATCATGATATGACCCATCAAACAAGGTCACCCTCACATCAACAACAGGGAAACCGGCGATGACACCATTTTCCATCTGTCCCTGGACTCCTTTATCAACAGGAGCAATAAATTCTCTCGGAATCGCTCCACCCACAATGTCATTAACAAACTCATAACCACTGCCGGGTTCACGCGGCTCAATGCGAATCCAGACATGTCCATACTGGCCCTTACCGCCAGATTGCTTCACATATTTGCCTTCCTGCTCAACGGAGTTACGGATTGTCTCACGGTAAGCGACCTGCGGCTTGCCAACATTGGCTTCCACGTTAAATTCACGTTTCATACGATCAACAATAATTTCAAGATGCAACTCACCCATTCCTGAAATAATTGTCTGGCCCGATTCTTCATCTGTGTGCACACGGAACGATGGATCTTCTTGCGCCAGCTTACCCAAAGCAATACCCATTTTTTCCTGGTCAGCTTTCGTTTTTGGCTCAACAGCCACCGATATAACAGGCTCTGGAAATATCATTTTTTCCAAAACAATCACTTTATCAACGGCACAAAGCGTATCACCCGTCGTGACCTTCTTTAAACCGACTGCTGCAGCAATGTCGCCCGCCCGGACTTCTTTAATTTCACTGCGTGTGTTGGCGTGCATCTGTAGCAAACGACCAATTCGCTCTTCCTTGTCTTTAATGGGATTGTAAACAGTATCTCCAGACTGCAACACACCCGAATAAACTCGAAAATAGGTCAGGGTACCCACATACGGATCGGTGGCAATTTTAAATGCCAGCGCTGCAAACGGCTCTTCATCTTCAGGATGTCTTTCTGCAGGCGTTTCATCCGCGTTATCTATATGTCCTTTGACTGCCGACACATCAGATGGCGCAGGAAGATACTCAACAACAGCATCCAGCATCGCTTGCACGCCCTTGTTTTTAAAGGCTGAACCACACAACATCAAAACAATTTCATTACGAAGAACTCTTGCACGTAATCCTTTCTTGATTTCTTCCGCAGACAAATCACCTCCTTCGAGGTATTTGTTCATTAATTCTTCTGACGACTCTGCCGCTGCCTCAACCATCTGCTCACGGTATTTTTTACATTCTTCGAGCATATTGGGACTGATATCACGAGCCTCGTATTTCATGCCCTGTGTAGCATCATCCCAGTAAATTGCTTTCATGCGAACAAGATCAACAACACCTTCAAAATTCTCTTCAGCGCCTATCGGCAACTGAATGGGCACAGGATTAGCGCCTAATCGTGTGCGGATCTGATCCACCACGCGCAAGAAATTAGCGCCAGCCCGATCCATTTTATTAACAAAACCAAGGCGGGGAACACCATAGCGATTAGCCTGTCTCCACACCGTTTCAGACTGGGGTTCAACACCACCCACCGCGCAAAAAACAGCACATGCGCCATCGAGAACACGCAGCGAACGCTCAACTTCAATGGTAAAATCAACGTGACCAGGGGTATCAATAATGTTGATACGATGTTGGGGGAATTGCTTATCCATTCCATACCAGAAACACGTTGTCGCTGCTGATGTAATGGTAATTCCGCGTTCCTGCTCCTGCTCCATCCAGTCCATGGTAGCCGCGCCTTCATGAACTTCACCGATCTTATGCGAGACGCCGGTGTAGAATAAAACACGTTCTGTGGTGGTCGTCTTACCGGCATCGATATGTGCCATAATGCCAATATTTCGATAACGTTCGATTGGTGTTGCTCTTGCCACGTTTATATACCCCTAAAATGACTTACCAACGGTAATGAGCAAAGGCCTGATTTGCCTTGGCCATTCTGTGCATATCATCACGTACCTTGACTGAAGCACCGCGCCCTTCGTGAGCGTCCAGCATTTCAGCAGCAAGACGAAGAATCATTGTTTTTTCACCGCGCTCCTTCGACGCCTTGACAATCCAGCGCATAGCGAGAGCGATACCACGATCCGTATCAACCTCAACAGGCACCTGATAGGTTGCACCACCGACTCGACGTGATTTCACTTCAACTGTCGGGCGAATGTTATTAAGTGCCTTGTCGAAAATTTCCAGCACTTCTTTATTGAATACAGCCTGGGACTTGCCAGCACCCGTTGATGAAGCATCTGAGCCTGACGACCCTTCCTCTTCATCCGTCTTCTTGCCCTGAGCACCTGCGTGCTTGCTCTTTTTCAATCGTCTGGATACTTCATCAAGCGCCGTGTAAACAATCCGTTCTGCAACAGACCGCTTGCCTTCACGCATGACGACGTTAATAAATCTGGCCAAACGCTCACTGCCATACAACGGATCTGGCAGCATCTCTCTCTTTATCGCAGCTTTTCTTCTTGGCATTGCTCAATTCCCATCAATACTAAAATGATTTAACCTATTCTTTTGGCTTTTTCGTACCATACTTCGAACGGCCCCTGCGGCGATTTGCCACGCCAGCCGTATCGAGACTACCGCGAACGGTATGGTAACGCACACCGGGTAAGTCTTTAACACGACCACCGCGGATAGTCACAACAGAGTGCTCCTGCAGATTATGCCCTTCGCCACCAATATAGGTAGTCACTTCAGAACCATTCGTCAGGCGAACGCGTGCCACCTTACGTAATGCAGAATTTGGCTTCTTGGGTGTCGTTGTATACACACGAGTACACACACCTCGTTTTTGAGGACAACCTCCCAAATGGGGTACGGTTGACTTGACTACTTTTGGTGTTCGTGGCTTTCTCACCAGCTGGTTAATCGTTGGCATTTATCTAACTCCGCCTAATAAACAATTTTTTCTAAAAATCAACACAATGTACGCTGCTCTCCCAAGTTGTTCAGGAGGAGGCGCGATTCTAAATAAGGAGTGAGCGACATGTCAAGCCCAGTTATTTAAAACCAGGTAACTTTTTCACTTTATTTTGCAGCCTGTTGACCGATAGCCCGAATCTCTGGCATAAAACTTGAAAACGGCTGCCACTACACTTTTTCAGATATTCCCTGACACGCTAAATGGGAGGCCGCCGAGGCAGCCTCCCATTCCATTCTACTTTGTTTCATCCGTGCGTTCGTCGTGACCGCCAGGGTGTTTCCTGGTACGGCGCTCGGCATGATAAGCCAGCCCCGTCCCTGCAGGAATCAATCGTCCAACAATGACATTCTCTTTCAGACCCCTCAGCTCATCTATTTTACCGCTGACCGCCGCTTCCGTCAGAACACGGGTCGTTTCCTGGAAAGATGCCGCTGAAATAAATGACTCTGTTGCAAGAGACGCCTTGGTAATACCCAGCAACATAGGCTCAGCACGTGCCGTCATTTTATTGTCTTTTTTCGCCCGATCATTTTCGTCACGCAACTGACCAAACTCTACCTGCTCACCTTTCAGGAAGCCGGTATCTCCCGGATGAACAATAAACAATTTGCGCAGCATCTGACGAATAATCACTTCAATATGCTTATCGTTAATTTTTACACCTTGCAGACGATAAACGTCCTGAACTTCATTCACAATAAAATTACTCAGGGCATTCGTACCTAACAAGCGTAAAATATCGTGTGGATTCAAGGCACCTTCTGCAATGACCTCGCCTTTTTCAACATGCTCACCTTCAAACACATTGACATGACGCCACTTCGGAATCAGCTCTTCATTGGTCTCGCCATTAGATGATGTAATAATCAAACGACGCTTGCCTTTTGTTTCCTTACCGAAGCTCACAATACCCGAAATTTCAGCCAAAATAGCCGGATCCTTAGGTCTTCTTGCCTCAAATAAATCAGCAACACGTGGCAGACCACCGGTGATATCGCGTGTTTTTGATGTTTCCTGCGGAATTCTCGCGAGAACATCCCCTACTTTCACGCGCGCACCATCTTCAAAATTGACAATCGCATCGGGTGGCAAGAAATATTGTGCCGTCAGATTGGTGCCGGCAAGATACAGGTCATTGCCTTTTTCATCTATCAATTTAATTAATGGTTTCAATTCCTTACCTGTCGCACCACGCTGCTTGGGGTCGGTGACAACGATACTGCTGAGGCCCGTCAGTTCGTCTGTCTGGCGATTCATGGTCACCCCTTCAATCAGGTCAGCAAACTTGATTCTGCCTGCCACTTCCGTGATAACCGGATGACTGTGTGGATCCCAGTTTGCAACGATCTGGCCCGCTTCAATTCTGGAACCATCCGAGACAGACAGTTCTGCGCCATAAGGAATCTTGTAACGCTCACGTTCACGTCCATGCTCATCCACCACGGCCAATTCACCGGAACGTGAAACAGCAATAAATTTTCCGCTATGATGTTGAATTAATTTAATATTATGCAATTTGATTTTGCCGGCCATTTTAATTTGCACATTATTGGCGGCGGTTGCCCGGGAAGCCGCTCCCCCGATATGGAAGGTTCTCATCGTCAACTGTGTACCAGGTTCACCAATCGATTGAGCCGCAATCACACCGACTGCCTCACCGATATTGACCTGATGTCCACGCGCCAGATCCCGTCCATAACAGGCTGAACAAATACCATAGCGTGATTCACAGGTGATGGGAGAACGCACGACCACCTGATCGATGGTATGCTCTTCCAGTTTTGCCACCAGTCTTTCATCCAGCAAGGTTCCAACCGGAACAATAACGTCGTTGGTCACCGGATCATGTACATCCACAGACGTCACACGACCCAATACCCGCTCATGTAGAGGCTCTACCACGTCGCCGCCTTCAATCAATGGCGTCATTGTCACGCCCTGGGATGTCCCGCAATCCATTTCTGTAATAACGAGATCCTGGGCAACATCCACCAGACGACGGGTCAGATAACCGGAGTTGGCTGTTTTTAACGCCGTATCCGCAAGACCCTTACGAGCCCCGTGAGTCGAAATAAAATACTGTAATACGTTCAATCCTTCACGGAAGTTGGCTGTAATGGGTGTTTCAATAATTGAACCATCCGGCTTTGCCATCAAACCACGCATACCCGCCAGCTGACGAATCTGGGCAGCCGAACCTCTTGCACCCGAATCGGCCATCATGTAGATGGAATTAAACGATTCCTGTTGAACCTTATGCCCGCTGGCATCCTTGACTGACTCACTGGAAAGCTCTGTCATCATCGCTTTTGCAACCTGGTCATTGGTACGGGACCAGATATCGACAACCTTGTTATAGCGTTCGCCCTGTGTCACCAGACCGGAAGAATATTGCGCCTGAATCTTTTCAACTTCTTCTTCTGCCTGGGCAATGATGTCACTCTTCCCTTTCGGTATGACAAGATCATTCACACCGATTGAAACACCGGATCGTGTCGCGTAGGAAAATCCGGTATACATCAACTGATCAGCAAATATGACCGTGGCTTTCAAGCCCACTTCGCGGTAGCAAATGTTAATCAGGTTGGAAATGGCTTTTTTGGTCATGGTACGGTTAACCAGATCAAATGACATCCCTTTAGGCAATACTTCAGACAACAAGGCTCGACCCACTGTTGTTTCAACCAGACGAATATTCTTTTTGAAACCACCATTGGCCTCATCAACCAGATATTCCTTGATGCGCGCGCGAACTTTGGCTTGCAACTCCACAAAACCATTTTCATACGCACGATGTATTTCATTGGTATCAGCGAATATCATGCCTTCACCACGCGCATTCACTTTACTGCGCGTCAGGTAATAAAGCCCCAACACAACGTCCTGTGAAGGAACAATAATGGGTTCGCCATTGGCAGGTGAAAGAATATTGTTGGTTGACATCATCAACGAACGTGCTTCCAGCTGTGCTTCGAGAGACAGTGGAATGTGGACAGCCATCTGGTCACCGTCAAAGTCCGCGTTATAGGCTGTACAGACCAGAGGGTGCAACTGTATGGCCTTCCCTTCAATCAAAACCGGTTCAAAGGCCTGAATACCCAGACGATGCAAGGTAGGCGCACGATTTAACAATACGGGATGTTCACGAATAACCTGTTCCAGAATATCCCATACAGCCGCATCTTCACGGTCCACCATTTTCTTGGCCGCTTTAATGGTCGATGCCTCACCCTGAATTTGCAATCGGCTAAAAATAAATGGCTTGAAGAGCTCAAGCGCCATTTTTTTAGGCAAGCCGCATTGATGCAGCTTGAGCGTCGGACCGACAACGATAACGGAACGGCCTGAGTAGTCAACACGTTTACCCAGCAAGTTCTGACGAAAACGGCCCGCCTTACCCTTGATCATGTCAGCCAGTGATTTCAACGGACGCTTGTTAGACCCCGTGATAGCACGACCACGACGACCATTATCCAGCAGCGCATCCACCGATTCCTGCAACATGCGTTTTTCGTTGCGCACAATAATATCGGGCGCATTCAGATCCAGCAAACGTTTCAAACGATTGTTACGATTAATGACGCGACGATAGAGATCATTCAAATCCGATGTCGCAAAACGTCCTCCATCCAGCGGAACCAACGGACGAAGATCAGGCGGCAGCACAGGTAAAACAGTCAACACCATCCATTCCGGTTTGTTTCCGGAAGAAAGGAATGCTTCCATCAACTTCAGACGTTTTGTGAACTTCTTCAACTTGGCTTCGGAAGAAGTGCTTGCAATATCTTCACGAAGTTTGGCCATTTCTGTTTCAAGGTTAAGCGCCCGCAGCAATTCCTGAATGGCGTCAGCGCCCATGCGTGCATCAAACTCATCACCATATTCTTCGATGGCATCATAATACGCTTCATCCGAGAGCAATTGCCCGCGCTCCAGCTGCGTCATCCCTGGATCAATGACCACATAAGCTTCAAAATAGAGAATGCGCTCAATATCACGCAATGTCATATCCAGTAATAGCCCGATGCGTGAAGGCAATGAACGTAAAAACCAGATGTGTGCAATGGGGCTTGCCAGTTCAATATGCCCCATACGATCACGCCGTACTTTTGACAGAGTGACTTCCACACCGCATTTCTCACAAATAACACCACGATGCTTCAGGCGTTTGTACTTGCCGCACAAGCATTCATAATCTTTAACCGGACCAAAAATTTTGGCACAAAAAAGCCCGTCACGCTCGGGCTTGAACGTTCTATAATTAATGGTTTCCGGTTTTTTAACTTCCCCATAAGACCAGGAGCGAACCATATCAGGCGAGGCAAGGCCGACATGAATAGCATCAAACTCTTCAAGCTGGGATTGCTGCTTTACCAAACTTAATAAATCTCTCATAAGTTACTCAAGCTCCATATTAATGGCCAGGGAACGGATTTCCTTGATTAATACATTGAACGCCTCAGGCATACTGGACTCCATGTAATGGTCGCCATCAACGATATTTTTATACATTCTGGTACGTCCACCGACATCGTCTGATTTAACGGTCAGCATTTCCTGCAGTGTATAGGCAGCACCATAAGCTTCCAGCGCCCACACTTCCATTTCACCAAAGCGTTGACCGCCAAACTGTGCCTTACCACCAAGAGGTTGCTGTGTCACCAGACTGTATGATCCTGTGGAACGGGCATGCATCTTGTCATCAACGAGGTGATTCAGTTTCATCATGTACATGTATCCCACTGTCACCGGACGCTCAAATGCCTTGCCTGTTCGACCATCAAACAAAATGGTTTGTCCACTTTCGGGAAGATCGGCAAGCTTCAACATCACTTTGATTTCATCTTCCGATGCACCATCAAAAACAGGTGTTGCCATGGGAACACCACCACGCAGATTATGAGCCAGCGTCATGACTTCTTCATCCGATAACTCTGTCAGATTTTCCTTGCGCTTGTTGGATGCGTTATAAATGGAGTTCAACATCTGACGCACATTTTTGGCCGATTGCTGCTCTTCCAGCATTTTGCCAATTTTTAATCCGAGACCCTTTGCTGCCCAGCCAAGGTGCGTTTCCAATACCTGCCCCACATTCATACGCGAAGGCACGCCCAATGGATTTAAAACAATATCGACCGGGGTCCCATCTGCCATATACGGCATGTCTTCAACCGGCACAATGGTTGAAATAACACCCTTGTTTCCGTGACGACCGGCCATCTTATCGCCAGGTTGTACACGACGTTTCACAGCCATGTAGACCTTGACAATTTTAAGAACGCCTGGCGCAAGATCGTCACCTTGCGTAATTTTATTACGCTTGGCTTCATACGCCTTCTCAAAGTCAAGTCGCTCCTGCTTGTATTGCTTGGCTGCCGCTTCCAATTGCTTGCTGGCAGCCGCATCACGCAGGCTGATCTCAAACCATTTCTCGCGGGGCACCTCTGACAACCAGGTTTTTGTAATTTTCGAACCTTTCTTTAATTTATTAGGGCCGCTTTCCGCCATGCGATTAAGCAACAGCTTTTCGATACGCTGAAAAATATCATTTTCGCGAATACGCAATTCATCACTCAAATCCCGCTTGGCTTTTGCAAGCTCACTTCTTTCAATTTCAAGAACGCGAACATCTTTTTCCACGCCTTCGCGTGTAAAGACCTGAACATCAATAACAGTACCTTCCATACCCGTCGGTACGCGCAACGAGGTATCTTTTACGTCTGATGCCTTTTCACCAAAGATGGCTCGCAATAATTTTTCTTCCGGCGTGAGTTGTGTTTCGCCCTTGGGTGTCACTTTACCTACCAGAATATCGCCTGATTTAACTTCTGCACCAATATAGACAATCCCGCACTCATCGAGTTTCGAGAGCGCACTTTCTCCTACATTGGGAATATCCGCTGTCACTTCTTCAACACCCAGCTTGGTATCTCGCGAAACGCAGGTCAGTTCCTCAATGTGAATACTCGTGAAACGATCTTCCTGAACCACTCTTTCTGAAATGAGAATGGAGTCTTCAAAGTTGTATCCATTCCATGGCATGAAAGCGACCAGAAGATTTTGCCCCAGCGCCAGCTCGCCCATATCGGTTGATTGACCATCTGCCAGAACATCGCCACGCTGAATAATATCGCCTTTCTCAACCAGAGGACGTTGATTGATACAGGTGTCCTGGTTGGTGCGTGTGTATTTGGTTAAATTATAAATATCAACACCCGTTGAACCGGACTCTGCTTCATTATCATTTACCCTGACAACAATACGTGATGCATCAACATAATCCACTATACCGCCACGTCTTGCGACTTCCGTTACGCCGGAATCTGTGGCCACAATGCGCTCCATACCCGTACCCACCAGCGGTTTCTCTGTTTTCAAGGTCGGCACAGCCTGACGTTGCATGTTGGATCCCATTAATGCACGGTTTGCGTCGTCATGCTCCAGAAAGGGAATCAATGCGGCTGCCACGGATACAATTTGCTTCGGTGAAACATCCATATACTGAACACGATCAGGTGTTGTTAATGTGGATTCATTTTTATGCCTGACAGGTACCAGCGTATCAATCAGTTTGCCTTTCGAATCCTGCATTGCATTCGCCTGTGCAATGACATAATCCCCTTCCTCAATCGCAGAAAGATAGACAACTTCGTCTGTCACCTTGCTGCCCGTCACCTTGCGATAGGGTGTTTCCAGAAAGCCATATTCATTCGTCCGGGCATAAACAGCCAGCGAATTGATCAAACCAATATTGGGACCTTCCGGTGTTTCAATGGGGCACACACGACCATAATGCGTCGGATGTACGTCACGCACTTCAAAACTGGCCCGTTCTCTTGTTAAGCCACCAGGCCCCAATGCCGACACACGACGCTTGTGAGTGATCTCGGATAATGGATTATTTTGATCCATGAACTGGGACAGCTGGCTTGAACCAAAAAATTCTTTTACTGCGGCGGAAACGGGTTTCGCATTAATTAAATCCTGAGGCATCAGATTTTCTGATTCGGACAAGCTTAACCGTTCCTTGACGGCACGCTCGACACGCACCAAACCTACACGAAATTGATTTTCTGTCATTTCACCGACGCTGCGTACGCGACGATTGCCAAGGTGATCAATATCGTCAACAACGCCCTCTCCATTACGGATACTGATTAATGTTTTTAAGACATCAATGACATCTTCTCTGGTCAATACACCAGGACCCAGAATGTCTTGCCGCCCAACGCGACGATTAAACTTCATACGACCGACGTTGGAAAGATCATAGCGTTCCGGACTGAAAAACAGGTTTTTAAACAAGGCTTCCGCTGCATCTTTTGTGGGCGGCTCACCTGGGCGCATCATGCGATAGATTTCAATCAATGCTTCCAGTGCATTGTTTGTTGGATCAACACGCAGGGTATCTGATATATAAGCGCCATGATCAATATCATTGATATAAAGTGTCTCGAACGTTTTGACTTTTGCAGCAATAAGCGCCTTTAAAATATCCGCCGTTATCATGTCATTTGCATTCGCCAGCACTTCGCCGGTTTCTTCATTGATAACAGTCTTTGCCAATACTTTTCCGAGCAAATAATCTGCCGGAACATCCAGTTTTTTAATATTGGCCTTTTCCAGTTGTGCAATATGTCGAACCGTGATACGACGATCCTGTTCCACAATGATCTTTCCTGCTTTTTTGATTTCGAACGGAGCAATTTCTCCGCGCAATCTTTCAGGAATCAGATCGAGGCTGAATTCTCCGTTATGGAGATGAAAAACATTATTTTCAAAAAAGAGCGCCAGAATTTCTTCCACCGTATAATCCAGAGCTCGCAGCAAAATCGTTGCCGGTAATTTACGACGGCGATCAATACGGGCATAGATACAGTCTTTTGGATCAAACTCAAAATCCAGCCATGAGCCACGATAGGGAATAACGCGCGCGGAGAACAACAATTTTCCTGATGAATGGGTCTTACCGCGATCATGCTCAAAAAACACGCCAGGCGAACGATGTAATTGCGATACGATAACGCGTTCGGTTCCGTTGATAACAAACGTGCCATGTTCTGTCATGAGAGGGATTTCACCCATGTAAACTTCCTGCTCCTTGACATCTTTTACTACTTTTGTGTCACCTGCCGCATCCTTGTCGTAGTGGACAAGACGCACTTTCACACGCAAGGAAGCACCATAGGTCAATCCTCGCATCTTGCATTCCTTGACATCAAAGATAGATTCACCCAGACGATAACCAACATATTCCAGCACCGAACTCCCCGAAAAACTGGTGATGGGAAATACCGACCTGAAGGCAGCATGCAATCCAAAATTATCGCGCTTCTCGAGATCGACGTCAGCCTGTAAAAATTTATGGTATGACTCTAGCTGTAATTCAAGTAGTGGAGGTGTCCCGATCGTACCGGGGTGTTTACCAAAATCTTTACGTATGCGCTTTTTCTCAGTGTATGAGTATGTTGAACCCATGTAAGATACCTCTGCATGATGGTCGTTTTAAAGCAAACGTGCCTGACACTAGTACAACGATTCACAGATTTTAACCCTTCTCGTTCCTGCAATGGCTCGCTCGACTCCGTCTCGCTGCGCTTTATTTGCATACACGAGAAGGGTCAGAATCTGTGAAACGTTGTAATTGTACACAGGTTAATTTAAGCGCAGTGATTTTGTGAGTTATTTCTTTCATGAGAAAAATGGAAGATTAGATATGTGTAACACATTGATTTTTATAATATTTATTGAATTATTTGTCGTATGGGCGCTTGGCCTCCCACGGCTTTTACACAACTGCTCCCAGCTTTTGCGTAACTTAGCCACAAACTTATCCACAGAAAATGTGGATAAGTTATCTGCTACTCACCCCTCACCCGACGCAAATAACGCGTCGACCCCGCAACAAGTGCGGGGCAAGACTCTCTCCCACAAAGGGAGAGGTGATTTACTCAATGCACTGAAAAAACATATTTCGCAAT
>DATIJJ010000100.1:0-1812 GCA_035478795.1 Gammaproteobacteria bacterium
GGAAGTGGCGATTTTAGGTGTCTCCAAATCGGCGTATAAACCGGTTTATCAGAATGAAACCTTTGTGCCAAAACTCATGCTGCCGCTGTCGCTTTCTTATGATCATCGCGTGATTGATGGGGCGGATGGTGCGCGTTTTATTGTGCATCTGGGCAACATGTTATCTGATATTCGAAATTTATTATTGTAGAAGGAAATAAAAGAACATGAGTGACATTCAAACTGAAGTGGTTGTATTGGGTAGCGGTCCTGGTGGTTATACGGCTGCTTTTCGTGCATCGGATCTCGGCAAAAAAGTGATCCTCATTGAACGGTATGAAAACATTGGCGGTGTCTGTCTGAATGTCGGCTGCATTCCCTCCAAGGCATTATTGCATTCTGCCAAAGTGTTGGAAGAAGCGCATGAGATGGCGCAATGTGGGATTGAATTTGGCAAACCGACCATTGATACGAATAAATTACGTGACTGGAAAAATAAAGTCGTCAGTCGTTTGACGGGTGGTTTGAAAGCACTGGCCAAACAGCGCAAGGTTGACATTGTGCGGGGTGTTGGAAAATTTATTTCGAATAATCAAATTGAAGTTGAAACGACAGAGGGTAAAAAAGTCATTCGTTTTGAAAGTGCGATTATTGCAGTCGGTTCACGTCCGGTGAAATTGCCGTTTTTACCGGATGATCCGCGGATTATGGATTCAACCGGCGCGCTCGAACTGGCTGATACGAAGGGCAGTATGCTGGTGATTGGCGGCGGTATTATTGGTCTTGAAATGGCGACGGTTTATCACGCACTCGGTGCCGACATCACGATTGTCGAACTCATGGATCAGATTATTCCAGGGGCAGATAAAGATGTCGTGATGCCATTATTCAAACGCATTCAAAAACGTTACAAAAATATTTTATTAAAAACAAAAGTCACGAAAGTCGAAGCCAAAAAAGACGGGTTGTATGTGACGTTTGAAGGCGAAGGTGCGCCGGACAAACCGGAGCGTTTCGATCGCATTTTATGTGCCGTTGGCCGTCGTCCGAATGGCGATCAGATTGCAGCCGACAAGGCGGGTGTGAAAGTCGATGAGCGTGGATTTATTGCAGTCGACAAACAATTACATACGAATGTCTCGCATATTTACGCGATTGGAGATGTGTGCGGTAATCCGATGTTGGCACATAAAGCGATTCCGGAAGGACGTGTCGCTGCTGAAGTGATTGCTGGCATGAAACATTATTTTGATCCCAAATGCATTCCGAGTGTGGCTTATACCGATCCGGAAGTCGCATGGGTCGGCATGACCGAGAATGACGCGAAAGCCAAAGGGATTAAATACGGTAAAGGCGTATTCCCGTGGGCGGCGAGTGGTCGTGCGTTAAGTATTGGTCGGGATGAAGGGTTAACCAAACTGATTATTGATGAAACGTCACATCGTGTGATTGGAGGGGCTGCCGTTGGGCCGAATGCCGGTGAACTGGTTGCTGAAATAGGTCTTGCGATTGAGATGGGTTGTGATGTGGAAGATATCAGTTTGACGATCCATCCGCATCCGACGTTATCGGAAACCGTTGCGATGGCGGCGGAAGTGTTTGAAGGCACGATTACGGATTTGTATTTACCGAAAAAGAAAGTTGAAACAAAAGAGTCATAACATTTTATGCTATCAGTAGCAGAGATTTTCAAGATGTTATTTCAACTGTGCGTTGGTGGAGATTTTCAAAACGTCACTTCAACTGTGCGTCATCCCGCGACGCTCCTTAAGCGGGACCCAGCGCCTTTAAATCGATCTGATACAAGAAAGGCGCTGGGTCCCGCTTAAGGAG
>DATIJJ010000101.1:0-35953 GCA_035478795.1 Gammaproteobacteria bacterium
GGCTTGTCCGCGGGATCCAGAACCTTCCTGACTGGATCCCGCGGACAAGCCGCGGGACGACGTAAGCGGAGCCATCTACCAACAAACTTTGGAAATTTTGTCGTGCACATAGACAATCTATACAAATATGTGTTATTTTAATCCGACGTTAATATTCCCTTAATCTTTGCCTGATACCCTTCAAGCCTTTGATACAACAACACAACCCCCACACGAGGTTTTATATATGTTGGACAGACAAGCACCCGAAAGTCTTTTTGCATCGAAATATGAAAAATCCATGACAGAGACCTCTGATCGCGGAAATCAGGCTTATCGAACTATTTTACGCGTCATAGAAGATGAGGCGGAAAAAAAACGGGCTAAGGAACTGCATGAGAAGATGTGTTATCAGCTACTACGTGCAGCATATGGCTCGAACGTTAATAAGCCCTTAGTATTGGATCAATGCGCGGCAGAATTGAGCAGTTTGGTGAATCAGCTGGAAGCAATGGAAAAAGAAAAACAGCCTCTCCTGGCCAAATTGGCCGACGAGCTGAAACCCGTGGAAGCAGATTATGCTCGTGGAGAGCAGGCTTTGACAGCGATGCAACGATGCGGGGCGATATGGATTAATGGACGTCGAAGCCAGCTATCCCAATGGCTCGAGGAGGCAAAAAAGGGTGGTTTTGCCGACGTGAGACGAATTAGACCCCAAATGAAAGAAGCTGCTAATCTCGCAGAAGGGCAACTGTCAACTGCCGCGCCAGCCTATCTGGAAGAGTTGCGTGCAGAGATAGAAAAAAATTATCTGCGCGCAGTGGCGACTTACACAAAAATCACCCTGGGTGGAGGCGCATGGCTCGAACCGGATCTTTTCAGGCTATATCAAGTGGCCATCAGATGCGACAGCGTTATAGAAACAATACGTCTTGAAGAAGAAATAAAAGCCAGTGCTAATAACGCTGAGAAAATAGCAAAAAAGTATGACGTGGCAAACCCGGCATTATTTGAAACCTTTGCTCCGGAGCCGGATCATTCGCTCAGTCTGCATGAACAAATCGAAGCCGATTTCAAACGTGCAAATCTGGCTATTACTGCAACGATTTTGATTGATCACATGTACCATGGACTCCGCGGTGAAAATCATTCTCGAAAAATACTGCTCCGTATACGCATGCAAGCAAATGCCAGTCAGAATGATCCTCTGAAAATGGCAGAACTGGCAACAAGAATGCGCAAGGAGGCCAACGAGCAAGTGCGAGCAGTGTCACACGCGAGGCAATTATTGGTGGAGAAAAAACGTCTTGCTGATCAGGCAGAAGAAAAGCAAAAAGCTCCATCGGAACAACCTGCAGAAGTGATGATACCCATACTCTTCGCACCTGCACCTGCACGGGAAGAAAAATTTCTGGATATCAGCAAGATGTCTCTCGCAGAATTACAGGCTGAAAACACACGACTCGAGACAGCCTCACTGAAATTGCTGGGCGGTACTGATCTGAGTGATGCGATAAATCCGAATTCCCCTTACAGACAAAATCTGACGCAAAAGGAGAAGGTCAAGGCACGCATGGTAGAATTGAAACAGGCGGAAGAAAAAGAAGCCAAAAAAGCAGCCGAAAAAGCAATGCTTGACTCTGACATAACAAGAGCGTTCATCGCAGCAAAAGCGCTCATCAACGATCTGGTTGCTATGGAATCTTCTGCTGATGAACAAAAAGCAGTTCGTGCGGGATGGACCTGTCCATTAAACAGCATAGTAGTAAATGTGGACGATCTGTCCAAAGCAACACAGGATACTCTGGACACCTTAAACGCTTTTGTCGGATCCCTCGCCTCTCTCAAGGCAGAAAAATCGCCGGCAATTGTCCATGTAGAACAACCGAGGGTAAGTTCTATTATCGGAAGGATAGGTGTTGTCAGTGAGAGCTCGACGATTTCCCGCTCTTCACTCATTTCTCCGCCCGATGGTGGTATTCCCCTTCAGAACCTGAGGAACAGAACCTCTGGCCGCACAGGAAAATAACCCGGCGACAGCCCGCGCTTCAATTTGCTTCTTTTTCAAATTTGAGGCATTATCTCGGGCTGTCTGACTGAACGATTGTTTAAGGGTTTTATGGCAAAAGAAGATCAAATTGAGATGGATGGCATTGTCATTGACGTGCTGCCCAATACCATGTTCCGGGTGCAACTGGATAATGGCCATGTGGTGATTGCACATATTTCCGGGAAAATGCGGAAGAATTATATCCGTATCCTGAAAGGCGACCGGGTCACCGTTCAACTGACGCCGTATGATTTATCGAAGGGGCGGATCAGCTTCCGCAGTCGGGATGGGAAAACGACTGAAAATAATCCGACGGGGAAAGTGGAAGGAAAGACAGAATAACCTTGCCGGATAGCATCCCCGGCTTAATAACCTTGCCGGATAGCATCCCCGGCTTATCCGAGCCGCGACCGTCAGGGAGCGCGTCACAGGTTCCGCAAAATATCATAAAATTAACAAAATACCGTGACGCTCCCTGACGGTCGCGGCTCGGATCATGGAACCTCAAGGCAAGTTTTCAGATATCAATGCACCCCGCTATCTTCAAGCTCCTCAATCGCAAATTTCAATTTATCCTCATCCACCGTCACCATGACATGACCGCCATGATCGAGCTTGCCAAAGAGCAGCTCTTCCGCGAGTGGCTTTTTCAATTGTTCCTGAATGAGACGCGCCATCGGTCGCGCACCCATCTTTCTGTCATAGCCGTGAGTAGCCAGCCACGCGCGTGCCGCATCATCAATTTCCAGCACCACATGTTTGGTTTCAAGCTGTACTTCAAGCTCCAGCAAAAATTTATTCACGATATGCAGAATGGTTTTGGTATCCAGCGCCTTGAATTGCACAATCGCATCCAGACGATTACGAAATTCCGGTGAAAAGACACGATTGACCGCCGTCACCACATCCGTCGATCCATCCTGTTGCGTAAAACCAATCGAAATTTTTTCGAGTAAATCCGCGCCTGCGTTCGATGTCATAATCAAAATGGCATGACGAAAATCCGTCTTTCGACCATTGGTATCCGTCAACGTGCCATGGTCCATAATCTGCAGCAGTAAATTGTAAACATCCGGATGCGCTTTCTCAATTTCATCCAGCAACACAATCGAATGCGGATGTTTATTCACCGCTTCCGTCAGCAAACCGCCTTCATCATAGCCAACATAGCCTGGAGGCGCGCCGATCAAACGCGAAACCGTATGCCTTTCCATGTATTCCGACATATCAAATCGAATCAGCTCAATGCCCAATTGTTTCGCCAATTGTCTCGAGACTTCTGTTTTACCGACACCCGTTGGCCCGATAAAGAGAAATGACCCGATCGGCTTGGTCTGATCACGCAATCCTGAACGCGCAAGACGAACAGCCGCACCCAGTGTTTCAACCGCTTCATCCTGACCAAATATCATCATCTTCAAATCACGAATTAAATTTCTTAACACTTCACGATCGGAAGTTGACACATTACGCTCCGGAATACGCGCAATTTTCGCGACCACTTTTTCGATATCTGTCGTATCAATGGTTTTTTTGCGATTCGCTTCCGGTACCAGATATTGATATGCACCGACTTCATCGACGAGATCAATTGCCTTATCCGGCAAACGACGTTCCGGAATATAACGCGTGGCAAGACGTGCTGCGGCTTCGAGCGCTTCATCCGTATATTTAATCCCGTGATGCGTTTCGAAACGACTGCGCAAGCCCTTCAAAATATCAATCGTCTGTTCAACCGTCGGTTCTTTCACATCAATTTTTTGAAAACGTCTGGCGAGCGCATGATCTTTTTCAAAAATACCGCGGTATTCCTTGTAAGTTGTCGAACCGATGCAAGTCAAATCACCTGATGCCAACAAGGGTTTAATCAGGTTCGAGACATCCATCAACCCGCCGGATGCAGCACCTGCGCCAATGATGGTATGAATTTCATCAATGAAGAGAATCGCACCCTTCTGTTCTTTCAACTGATGCAACACACTTTTCAAACGTTTTTCAAAATCGCCACGGTATTTCGTCCCGGCGAGCAGACTGCCAAGGTCGAGGGAATAAATCACACTGTCTTCAATCACACTGGGCACTTTTTTATCGATAATAAATTTGGCCAACCCTTCTGCAATGGCGGTTTTACCGACACCTGCCTCCCCCACCAGCAAGGGATTATTTTTACGACGACGACAAAGAATCTGGATGGTGCGTTCCACTTCATCTTCACGCCCGACCAAAGGATCAATCAGATTCATTTTCGCACGTGCATTCAGATTCGTTGTAAATTGTTCGAGCGGGCTTGCATTCCCGTCTTCCTGCAAGCCATCACTGTCTTCGATATAATGCCCGCCAAACTGCTCATTTTCACCACGCGTGCCATTACTCGCGCGGGGTCTCGTCGAACCATGGGAAATATAGTTAATCACATCAAGACGGCTCACACTTTCCTGACGAATGAGGTAGACACTCTGACTTTCCTGTTCACTGAAAATGGCAGCCAGCACATTGGCACCCGTCACTTCCGTTCGCCCGGATGACTGGACATGAAAAACAGCACGCTGTAAAACACGCTGAAAACCGAGGGTGGGTTGCGTATCACGATCATGGACATGCGCCGGGATGGATGGGGTGGTGCGATCGACAAATTCAATCAGGTTATGGCGTAATCTCGGAATATTCGCGCCGCACGCTTTCAACACTTCAATCGCGGCTGAATTTTCAAGCAGCGCAATCAAAAGATGTTCGACCGTAACAAATTCGTGACGTTTGGCCCGTGCTTCCTTGAACGCAAGATTCAATGTGTACTCAAGCTCTTTGTCCAGCATGGCGCACCTCCTGCTATCAGGTTACGTCCCCTCTATCACCGTGCTGCATAATAGAGGATGGTCGTGCATCCTTGCATAATCAATCACCTGGTCCACTTTGGTCTCTGCCACATCCTTTGTAAAAATACCGCAAATCGCCTTGCCAATCGTATGCACTTCAACCATCGTCCTCGTTGCTGCCACGCGCTCCATGTGGAAAAAATGTTCGAGAACCCTGACGACAAATTCCATCGGCGTAAAGTCATCGTTATGCATAATCACCTGATACAGGGAGGGTTCTTTTAATTGAGGCTCTACCGCTGTCTCAGATTCCGTTGTTCTTGTATCCAGTTCAATATTCATTGGCTTATACCCTAAAGATAGCCCATAAATGGCCTTTTTTCCTTACTTTATAAAAAAATCTGTTTATGGCCACATTTTGGCTCAAAACAGGCTATAATGACAGGAAACCCCTTTCGCAAAAATCCCGTTTTCCTGATCAATTTACCCTGAAAAGCAAAAAGAACGGCCAATGGCTTTGGGCGATTATAACCTGCCTGCTCATCATGATCAATAAATGATCACTTATTCATCTGCTTAATGATGGCTTCACCAAAGCCGGAACAGCTCACTAAATGCGCATCTGGCATCAATCTGGCAAAATCATACGTGACAGTTTTAGCGAGAATCGCCCCTGCCATGCCTTCCATGATTCGATCCGCCGCCTCATGCCACCCGATATGCCGCAACAGCATCTCAGCCGATAAAATCAGCGAACCGGGATTCACCTTGTCCTCTCCGGCATATTTGGGCGCAGTGCCATGGGTTGCCTCAAACAGCGCCACCCGGTCGCCCAGGTTCGCACCCGGTGCAATACCAATGCCGCCGACTTCGGCCGCGAGCGCGTCTGAAATATAATCCCCATTGAGATTTAACGTTGCAATCACGCTGTAGTCGGCCGGACGAATGAGAATTTGCTGCAGGAAGGCATCCGCAATCACATCCTTCACCACAATATCCTTTCCGGTACGCGGATTTTTTAGCACCTGCCAGGGTCCACCCTCGAATGGTTTTGCGCCAAATTGTTCACGCGCCACGTCATAACCCCACTCACGAAAGGCACCTTCTGTGAATTTCATGATATTGCCTTTATGCACGAGCGTCACAGAATCACGATCCTGATCGATTGCGTATTGAATCGCTGCTTTTACCAGCCTTGAGGTACCTTCTTTTGAAACCGGTTTGATACCAATTCCACAATGCTCAGGAAACCGGATTTTTTTAACCTGCATTTCATTTTGCAAAAACTGAATGACTTTTTTCGCTTCCGGTGAATCGGCCGGCCATTCAATTCCTGCATAAATATCCTCGGAATTCTCGCGAAAAATGACCATATTCGTGAGCCACGGTTCTTTCACAGGACTCGGCACGCCTTCAAAATAACGCACCGGTCGCAAACAAATGTAGAGATCCAGTTGTTGTCGTAATGCCACATTCAGCGAACGAATGCCGCCACTGACCGGTGTCGTCAAAGGCCCTTTGATCGACACTACAAATTCTTTCAGCGCTGTCAGGGTTTCATCCGGCAACCACGTATCCTTGCCATACATTTTCGTGGCTTTTTCACCGGCATACATTTCCATCCAGTGAATGTGACGCTTTCCCTGATACGCTTTCAGGACAGCCGCATCGACCACTTTTTTCATGACAGGCGTAATATCCTGACCAATACCATCACCTTCGATAAATGGAATAATGGGCTGATCCGGTACATTTAGCGATAAATCCGGATTGACTGTGATCTTTTGCCCCTCTTTTGGAAGGATGATGTGCTGATACGCCATGCTGAAACTCCCTTGTGAATATCCGAAAACAGAGGAAGTATGGTAGCAAGGCCGATTCAGGCTCACAATCCTCATCCACCTGACTGGATCCCGCGGACAAGCCGCGGGACGACGTCAGCAGAGCCAACAGAACACGCCTACGTCAGCAGAGCCAACAGAACACGCCTACGTCAGCAGAGTCAACAGAACACGCCTGCGTCGTCCCGCGGCTTGTCCGCGGGATCCAGTGTACAGAGCGGAAAGACAATAGACTCATTAAGTTATGGTCATATTTTACATATCAGATCACAAATGCTACACTTCGCTGGTATTTTATTTTGCATACAAAACAATGAGGATATTTTCAATGAAGAAAATGACGAAAATCAGTACAGTTGTAGCTTCACTGTTGATCGCGGGAAGTGCCAGCGCAATCACACCGGGTGCCTATGTGGGTGCAGGCGTGGGTGACAGCGTTCTGCGTACACCGAGCGTGAACAGCGTACCGGGCGTTGCGACATCACAAAGTCGTGGTGGCCTCGGCGGTCGTGTGTTTGCCGGTTACAATTTTACGAAAAATTTTGGACTGGAAGCGGCTCTCGCTGCTTATGCAAGCTCCACTGCAAAAGCATCCATGGCGGGAAGAAGCGTATCACAGAAAGATTCCCTGAATGCATTAAGCCTGATTGGAAAAGGGTATCTGCCGTTAGGTGATACGGGTCTCAATGCGTATGTACTGGGTGGTCTGGCTGAAGTCAGAAACCAGTTGCGTACCACCGGTAATCTCGTGCCTGCCAGCCAGACCGGTACCACCTCAACCAATAGTCTGCGTCCGACCTACGGCCTTGGCATGAGCTATGATCTTCCTAACCAGATGACGACCAGTCTTGAATTGTCACGCATCCAGGGTAAAGGCAATATGCGAACCAGCGATAGCGCCATCCCCAATGCAGACATGATCAGTCTGAATCTCGGCTACAATTTTGGTTAACCATTTTGGTTCCATCGAGTAAGATACCCGGGCTTGGAAACAAACCCGGGTATTTTTTTATATGACTGTCTCACCACGAAAACGCATCTTTGTTGGCCTCTCAGGCGGTGTCGATTCAGCCGTCGCAGCGCTCCTTCTGAAAGAACAGGGCCACTTTGTTGAAGCGGTTTTCATGAAAAACTGGGAAGCCGATGACACTGACACGTTTTGCCCGGCAAGCGTTGACATGGCGGATGCCCAGGCTGTTTCCGATCAATTGCAGATTGAATTACACCGCGTCAATTTTGCGGCTGACTACTGGCAACGCGTTTTCACCGATTTTTTAGCGGAATACAAGGCGGGTCGCACCCCCAATCCCGATATTTTATGCAACAAGGAAATTAAATTTAAAGCCTTTTTACATTATGCGAAACAACGCGGCGCGGATTATATCGCGACCGGACATTATGCACGTTGCATTCAAACAAACGATCATGGCTTTCAATTGTTGAAAGGTCTTGATCCCGCAAAAGACCAAAGTTATTTTTTGCATGCGTTGACAGAAGAACAATTGTCCTGCAGTTTATTTCCTCTGGGTGAATTGAAAAAAAATGCCGTGCGTGAATTGGCTGATAAAGCCGGTTTTAAAAATCATGCCAAAAAAGACAGCACGGGCATCTGTTTTATTGGCGAAAAAAACTTTAAAACATTTTTAGGTGACTACCTGCCAGCCAAACCGGGGCTCATTCAAACCACCGATGGCGAGACCCTCGGCCAGCACGACGGGCTCATGTTCTATACCCTCGGCCAACGACAAGGGTTGCACATTGGTGGATTGAAAAACAGGGGTGAAGCACCCTGGTATGTGGTTGACAAACTTATCAAAACGAATACATTAATCGTGGCCCAGGGAAAAGATCACCCTGCCTTGTATAAAAACACCCTCACCGCATCCCGCGTTCACTGGATTCAGGGCACCCCCCCGGTGTTGCCATTCAAAGCGCATGCCAAAACACGGTATCGACAACCGGATCAGGTCTGTATCATCCATCCGTTAAATGAAAAGTTGAATGAAAACCAGGTTAGAATAGAATTTCCGGAACCCCAACGCGCCGTCACACCCGGGCAATCTGTTGTGTTTTATCAGGGAGACGTATGCCTTGGCGGGGGGATTATTGAATAAAAGGGAGACAGGCTCTTGCAAGACAAACAGCTTTATAAAATCACGCTGGCACTGGCAGGCATTACCCAGGCCGCCTCGCTAGTCAAGGATCTGGCTCAAACCGGGAAAGCGGATGATGCTGCCTGGCAAGCCAGTATTTACAGCCTGTTTCAAACCGATCCGCCGGATGTGATGGCGGTTTATGGCAATCATCCGGATGGCATCAAACTGGGGCTTCAAAATTTAATTGCCCAGATGGAGTCCCAAACGGTTCTGCCGCAGACCCGCTACATGCTTGGCATGATGCGCTTGCAGAAAAAAATTTCACACTCCAAAAAAATGCTGCATCTTTTGTCTTCCCGATTAAATCAAACCAAAAAACAGGTGGATTATTTTTCCCTCACGCATCCGACAGTCATCTCCAATCTGGCGGATATTTATCAGAGCACGATCAGCGCATTTCGATTTCGCATCATTATCTGGGGTAATCAACGCATTTTGACGGCTTCAGAAAATATGGAAAAAATCCGCGCTCTTTTGCTCGCCGGTGTACGCTCGTCCGTATTATGGCGACAACTGGGTGGTTCACGGTTACAACTTATTTTTTCACGCAGAAAAATTTCTGGCATGGCGAAAAAAATTCTTGCCGGTCTTCCAAACACATAAGGAATGATTATGGACTCAGCCGTATTGCGCGCCATTTCCCCACTGGATGGACGTTATCGAAGAAATGTCATCCCGCTCGAATCCATTTTTAGCGAACATGCCCTGATGCACTATCGCACTGAAATTGAAATTCGCTGGCTGCAATTTTTGTCAGAACAAACCATTCTTCCAAAATTCAGCAAAGAAGCTGATACATTTTTGAATGCGATCATTGACAATTTCAATGAAGAAAGTTCGCTTCGCATTAAAAAAATAGAAGAGACTACGCAACATGATGTCAAAGCCGTCGAATATTTTATAAAAGAAAAAACAGAAGGCCATGCCGAATTAAAAAAAGCAGCGGAATTTATCCATTTTGGCTGCACCTCAGAAGACATTAATAATCTGGCTTACGCACTCATGCTTAAACGCGCGCGAAGCGAGTGTCTCCTGCCGGTTCTTGAACAATTGATTTCTGCCTTAAAAAAACTGGCTATTGACCATGCAGATCAGCCGATGCTCGCACGCACACACGGGCAACCCGCAACGCCCACGACTGTCGGAAAGGAAATAGCGAATGTGATCGCGCGCCTGAACCGTCAACTTAAACAACTCGAAAAAGCAGAAATACTCGGGAAATTCAATGGCGCAACGGGAAATTATAATGCACTCAAGGTTGCTTGCCCCGACATCCACTGGCCTGATGTGAGCAAACAATTTATTACACGGCTTGGTCTTTCGCAAAATCCTTACACAACACAAATTGAACCCCATGACTCTATCGCAGAATTATTTGCCATTCTGATGCGCATCAATAGTATCCTGCTGGATTTTAATCGTGATATGTGGGGTTATATTTCGCTGGATTATTTTAAACAAAAAACAGCGGACAACGAAGTCGGTTCATCCACCATGCCGCATAAAGTAAATCCGATTGATTTCGAAAATGCAGAAGGTAATCTCGGCATTGCGAATGCACTGCTCGGCCATTTTGCAGAAAAGCTGCCAATTTCGCGTTTTCAGCGTGACCTGTCAGACTCGACCGTATTACGAAACATGGGTGTTGCTATCGGACACACTGTGCTTGCATGGCAATCCACCTCCAAAGGGCTTGCCAAAGTGACAGTGAACAGGGAAGCACTCTGCGCCGATCTCAATAATCATTGGGAAGTGTTAGCAGAACCCATCCAGATGACCATGCGCCGGTTGGGTCTGGAAAAACCGTATGAGCAATTAAAAAATTTCACACGCGGAAAAAAAATCACAAAAGAATTGATGCAACAATTCATTCAGGAACTCGCCTTGCCTGCTGACATCAAACAACAATTGCTTTCACTCACACCGGAAAATTATATTGGATATGCGGCCGATCTTGCCAAAACGATTTAAAAAGGAGCTCTTCATGAAAAAAATCATTTTCGTATTGACACTTTTTGGATGTTCAACAGGCGCACACGCGATGTTTTGTCCGAACAATTTCAACCAGATCAATATTGGCGACACAACAGAACAGGTAAAAAAACAATGCGGTAATCCGGATGTTGAAAAAAAAATTGAAGGTGAAGACAATGGCCCGCAGGAATGGAATTTTTACGTACGCCCACAAATGAAACGCTACACTGAAACCCGCACCAACAGTGGTGCAGAAGCGTCCGTTAAAATGTCCATCGCCTTAAACCAGGGCAAGGTAATCAACATCACCGTAAACGGCATGAGTCTTGCGACCACTACCATTTGCGGCCCTTCCGTCTCGATTGGCGATACCTCCAAAACCGTAAAAAGCGCTTGCGGCGATCCGGTGTTTATCAACAAAAGCAGCAATCAGGAAGGCGCTCCCAAACCCAAAGAAACCGTTGAGTATCAATACAACAGCACACCGCCTGCGACACTGGTTTTTGTGGGTGGGTTTTTACAGGAAAGAAGATGATTTATTGCCAGATTTTTGAAAATTAACGGTATATTCAAAAAGCTCCTTTTCTCTTAACTATTGGCCAATTTTTAGCCTCTCTTAACATTTCCTTAATGTTTTTTTTATATACTGCCAGTCATTTTAATCAAACTAATCAAATCCGACGGGGATTCAATATATGCCAGCTTCAAACGCAGGACTCAGCGACAACATCCATGAAATGAATTTGCCAGAATTATACGAATATATTGAGCGCAATTTAAATGCTTTAAGTCATCATGAAGCATCCCGTCTCAAATTAAAAGATGATCTCGAAGATACTACTGACATCGATATTTTTATAAAAAATATAAATGATCATTTGGAACAGGCAATAAGTGTTCTGCAACAGAAAAAAGAAATTGAAGATAATATAAATGCAGCACTGCAACAACAGGAAATATCTGATCTCGAAGACGCTTATTTGAGAATCGCATTTCCTTCAAAAGCATCAAACGTCATGCCAACACTCGAACTGATTGACTCACTCGATCCATCTGTTGGGAAATCAACCCGGAAAAAATTTGATAGCCTGTCAGCAGCCGCCAAAAATGCACTGGAAAGTGAACAACGATCATTGGATACCATCAAACAAGCCGTTGATGAATTAATGATTTTTTCTCACGTATCTCTCACACAAATCCTCGGGGAATTACTGAAGAAAACATCGGAAAAAACACTGGATGAACTATTAGGAGAAGCGCAGTCAAATCAACGTTTATATGACATTGCAGTCTCTTTACTCACTGAAACGCATGACGCCATATCATCTGATGAAGAATATGCTTATCTGGCGGATTGCCTGAATCCAACAAAGTGGCAGCCAAGGCTAAAAAAACTTGCTTCATTGAATCCGGATTTTGAATTAATTGCCATATTTTTGAAAAATAGTTATGTATTACTTGATTCGCTCAACCATGCATTAGATGAAAATGATTCTTCAAAAGTACTTGATGCCATATTCAAACTGGATGAGCTTGTCAACGACATCTTACCTGCAGTGATGACGAAACTGGAACAGCAAAAAGCAGAAAAAATTTTCTTCGAAAACAAGTCTGAAGAAAACTGCAGACAAGCCATTCGTCAATTAAAAACCCTTGCCCAGACAAATCCGCTAGAATCTCAGATAAACGGACATCTGGCTCAAAAATATGCGTCGGCTGGTTTTCATGGCAGTAAAAACCTTTCTCTCGTCGCAGAAAAAATTCTTCAAGAGGGAGAAAATCGTCTTAAAATTACAATCAACAGCCTACCTACCGAATCGCTTGAGTCTCAGATTGAATATCACAAGATACAATTGCATCTTACTGAAAAGCAATTGGAAATAAATCCCTTTAACATCATAGAACAAATTCGCGAGACAGTGATTAGCAAACACCTGAGACTTTATCAGGATGAACTGATTAAACGAAAAGGAAAAGACATTGATCCGACAGAACTCTTGTCAGACCGGTTAGTCGACTACTCAAAATTTAAATTGGGTGACTACGACAAGACGTATTCTTCCAAGGCAAGCGATGCGCGCAATTACAATCCTTTGAGTCAGGGATGTTATAATGCTGAAAGCAACCTGTCATCGCTTGAAGCGTATTATTTTGGGTATGCCCATCTTCAACTTTGCGCAAAAATATTTGTCATCCCGGAAGAAGATGTCGTAGACGATGCTTTGCTTTCCGAGCACATGCGAGAAATCAGCCAGTTCACTCAAACCAAACTTCGTGAACTGTCTTTGACAGAACTCACGACCTTGATTAGAAATAAGGAAGGATTACTAAAAGACATTGATAGACCGCGTTTCCAGACTTTTTCATCCTTTCTGGATGGTGAGTGGAAAAAAACGGTTTACCACACTTTCCTCGGATACTACAAAGAAGAATTGGCTCGACGAAAAGAAGCTGAAGAAAAATTGGCTGCGGCGGCTCTTGCCGAAGCCGCGGCTCTGAAAAAAGCCGAAATGCTCGAAGAAGAAAAAACAACCCTTATGTTAAGCGCTATTCAACAACCTGCCGTTGACTCCTTTATTCCTGGCAATGAATTAAATGCTCTCAATTACCGGAAACAATTAACAAAACAAAAATCAGCAGTCAAAGACCAGAAAACAGTTTCTATGCCATTGAAACTCTCTCCTGCTGAAACAAAAAAATCAGAAGTAGAAATTTATGCTGGCAGCCTGTCGAATTTCAGTGATTATTACAATGCACTTCTCGATAAACAAAAAACTACGAAAGAACTTGCTCAAATGACAACTGAACAGCTTAAATTTAAGCTTGCATATTGCAAAATTCAAGCGAGAGCCTCCGCTGAGAAACAAAAAACAAATCCAGATCAAGCTGAAAAAGCACAAGAAGAAACTTTTACTGCACATTCAAAACTTTGTCAGCAAGAAATGAAAAAACGAAAGGGTAATGAAACAGAAACAGGAATACCTGAGGAAAGCAAGACCATAACAGTAGATGACTATTTTCCTAATTATAGCGATACATTAGAAAGCGCACGAAATTATCGTTCCGCTGCACAATGCAACCTTTTTTTAACGCATACACCATATCATATACGTACAAGTAATCCGCTATCAGGAAATCTATCTATAGATTATGATTATGAATTGGCTGCGGGACGACTAAGCTATCAATATCTTTCATCAGATGAGAAGAATATCAATTTATATAAATTAGATAATGGACGAGTTTTCTGTCACTTTAAAGATTCGCCAGCTCTGCTTGAAATTACTGGCGTTAATTTTCCCGCAAGCGCACAATTTCTATCAACTAAAGAATGTCCTATTAAATGTGATAACCAGGAAATAACCAGGGCTGTTTTTAATAAAATCAGAACAACCGAATCCATTTGGTCTTACAGTAGCCAAGATGATCTGGAAACGCTTGAAAGATGTTATTTTAACTATTTTCAAATTGAATTTTGCACGGAAATATTCGCTCTGCCAGAAGAAAAAGTGGGCGGAATATCTATCTCTGAGAATATTGAAAGAATAACTAATCTTATTAAAACAAAGCTCAGCGAAACTCATTTTGTTGGCCTGAAAAATTTAATTTCCACCGCAGAAAGGGTAATAAGAGAAACGAATGAAAATGGTTCATCCAATTCAAAAGAATTATTATATAACAGATTTAGAAAAAATCTTTTTTCGACACGTCTGAATTATTATCAGGAAGAAATAGCCAGACGGGAGAAAGAAACAGAAGAACTGGCTAGACGAATGGAAGAAGAAAAGCTGGCTGCAGCTCATGTTTCCGCTCAGGCAGAAATTTCGCGTAATAATGCCACGCCAGCATCATCTGCGTCTCAACCTGATGATATAAACGACGTGCCGGAACTGAATGATGATATGCCAGAGCTATCTGGTGATGGTGACAACTCTGAGCAGGAAGAAGAACAAAAAGAACAAAGTCGTCGCACTGTTACCGCATCAACAACAGGAGCAGTGAATCATCTTCTAAATCGAAGTGATTCAACGCGTGAACAGAAAGCAGTTTTAAGTGATGAGGAAATGAAAGCACGTACAAGACAACTTGTAGACCTGGTGACTGAGTTCACTGATCGAGCAGATAGATTTATCAAGCATACACTCCCGGAAGAAAATATTTTACGATGGCACGCAAACGCCCGGTTATTAGAAATAAAAGTAAACACCCTTGGAAAAATAAACACGGTAATCACAAAAGACGGTTTAGAGGCCGGGCGTATATTGTGGGCACCCTTCAAAACATTTATTGACTCAATAAATGAAAAGCAATCAACAGTTATTTGGTCAGCTTCAAAAATTATCCTCAGTACCACCAGCACTGCACCGAAACAGAAAAATGCCGGGTTTTTTAGCTGGATTTTGGGTGGCGGGGCTGCTGCTCCAACTCCGGTTAAAAGAACTGCAACATATCATCTGGAAGGAAAAAGGAAGGGAAGATAAACGAACTGTTACTATCTTATCGAAAATCCACCGGGTATCGGCGAAACACTCAACGCACGGTGGTTTTTCATCGTGACTTGCTGATGAATCAGATCATGGAGATTGGCATTCACAGCAGGTGATGAAGCAAAATAGTCGTCATACGCATCAACACCATCCACCACGATTTCCATAATCGATCGATTATTCCAGATCAACGCGGTTGTCCCGCTGATGAAAACATTATTGATGTTGTTTGGCTCCGGATTGGGTGTGGGAGCGGGTTCCGGTGTTGGCGTCGGTGTGGGTGTCGGCGGCGGATTTAATATCTTCATGTTGATAAAGAAGAAAGGATCCGCAATTGAACCATTGGTATCAATCGGTGGATTGGTATAAACAACGGTAACCGGTTTATTTGGCAGCGTCAGTGTACTTAATCCCACATTCGTACCAATCACTTGCTGCATTTCTGCAAATGTGCCAATACCGACAGACGAGTTATTCAAGAGGCTGCCTGCATTCAGTTGATTGCCGACAGGTAATGCCAATACCAGGGAAATCGTCTGGCCATATCCTGTGAAATCCATCGTATTGGTATTCGTGGTATTACCGCCATCAATCACACCACTCACACTGCCATTGCCCGTAAAGGCAAACGTGTTGGTGCCGCTACCCCCTGTCAGATTACCGAATCCGGCAAAGTTGCTGCTGCCAGCTGTTCCTCCATCGGCACTTGCAATCGTAAAGGCTGTATTGGATGAAGGCCCGATGATCGTGCTGTTGCTACCGCCACCGATGAAGGTACTCATGCCACTAAACGTTCCACCAATGCCCGAGGCTGTGCTGGTTCCGAGATTGACGGTCGGTGAACTCAATGCAGCGAGATTTAATGTGGAACCACTGCCTGTCAGGTTACCTGTCACGGCCGAACTGCCCGTACTGAAAACAAAACTGTCGGCTGCTCCACCCGTCAAATTACCAAACACAATGAAGTTTTTACCCGCAATCGAACCGGTATTGTTAGTTGAAATCGTCCATGTATTGCCGCCGATTGTATTGGTGAATGTATTGCCGCTGTTTGATCCACCGATGAAGCTTGTAATACCGCTCATGCTGCCAACACCGGTTGCTGTATTCGTTCCACCATTGACTGCAACGGCTGTAGTGTAGGCACTTTCATCCAGCGTACCTGCTGTTGCGCTGATGCTGTTGATGGTTCTGCCAGTGCCTAATGCAAATGTATCGCCACTCCCACCGACCAGCGTTCCGAAATCAGAGAAAGTAGTCGAGCCATCGAGGCTACCGCCATTATTTTGCGAAATGCTCCAGCTATGTGTCCCGCTGCTCGTTGCTGTTAACGTATTGGTATTGGTGTTAGCGTTATTACCGACAAAGTTACCGATATTGCTGAATGTCGTGCCAATGATGCCGGTAACCGTTGCTGTCTGTAAATTTACACTGGCAGGTGATACAACGGCACTTAAATCCAGACTGTTCGTGCCTGCTCCACCATTCAGACTGCCGCTGATGCTGTTGCCATTACCAAAGATGAAACTGTCATTGCCAGTACCACCCGTCAAATTACCAAAGCTTACGAACGTTGATCCGCCGACCGTACCGCTACTGCTGCCTGTCACATTCCAGGTTTGTGTGCCATTGGGACCTGTCAATGTGCCATTGCTGCCGTTACCGGTAAAGCTTGTGATGTTGCTATACGTTGCACCCACACCGGTTGCAGTGGCTGCCTGTAAATTAACACTGACCAGCGTTGTGTAAGCACTTAAATCCAGACTGTTCGTGCCACTGCCGCCATTTAAACTGCCACTAATACTTTGGCCATCACTGAAGACGAAACTGTCATTGCCGGTACCACCCGTCAAATTACCAAAGCTTGCAAAGGTTGATCCACCGACCGTACCACTACTGCTGCCTGTCACATTCCAGGTTTGTGTGCCATTGGGACCTGTCAATGTGCCATTGTTGCCATTACCGGTAAAGCTGCCGATATTGCTGAATGTCGTGCTGATACCCGTTGCAGTATCAGCCTGCAAGTTCACACTCACAGCAGTTGTGTAAGCGCTTAAATTCATCGTGTTGGTACCACTTCCACCATCGAGACTTCTGACGCTCCTGCCATCACTGAAGATGAACGTGTCATTCCCTGTGCCACCCGCGAGATTACTGAAGCTTGCGAATGTGGTGCCATTATCAATATTTCCGCCATTATTTGCCGTGATATTCCAGCTGTGAGTGCCATTGGTACCGGTTAATGTGTCGTTCGTGCTGCCACTACCTATAAAGTCGTTGAGATTGCTAAAGGTCGTGCCAATCACACCCGTCACTGTGGCCGTTTGCAAATTCACATTCAAGGCGCTGCTTTCGGCACTGATATCAAGCGTGTTCGTACCGCCTGCGCCACCATTCAGACTGCCGCTGATGCTGTCATTGTTGCCGAAGATGAAATTATCATTACCCGTTCCGCCCACCAGATTTTGAATATTGCTAAAACCGCCGGTCACACCCGTGACGGTTCCGGTATTGTTGTTTGTGATATTCCAGGTATTGGAAACATTATCACCCGTCAATGTATCACTGCCGCCACTGCCATTGATCGAACCGGATAACGTACCGCCGCTTAATACAAAACTGTCCGCACCGCTGCCGCCCACCAGATTACCAAAGCTTGCGAATGTCGTGGTGCTATCGATATTACCGCCATTGCCTGCCGTGATCGTCCAGCTGTGAGCGCCACTTGCACCGGTTAATGTGTTATTACCACTCCCGCCGATAAAGCTGCTGATATTGCTGAAGGTCGTGCTGATGCCCGTTGCGGTATCCGCCTGCAGGTTCACATTCACATTGCTCGTGTAAGCGCCTGAATTCAGCGTGTTCGTACCACTTCCGCCATCCAGACTCCTGATGCTCTTGCCATCACTGAAGATGAACGTATCATTCCCTGTGCCACCTGTGAGATTACTGAAGCTTGTAAATGTGATGGCGTTATCGATATTTCCACCATTGTTTGCTGTAATATTCCAGCTGTGAGTGGCATTGGTACCGGTTAATGTGTCGTTATTGCTGCTGCTACCGATAAAGTCGTTGAGATTGCTAAAGGTCGTGCCAATCACACCCGTCACTGTGGCCGTTTGCAAATTCACATTCAAGGCACTGTTTTCAGCACTGATATCAAGCGTGTTCGTACCGCCTGCGCCACCATTCAGACTACCGCTGATGCTGTCATTGTTGCCGAAGATGAAATTATCATTACCCGTTCCGCCCACCAGATTTTGAATATTGCTAAATCCGCCGGTCACACCGGTGACGGTCCCGACATTGTTGTTTGTGATATTCCAGGTATTGGAAACATTATCACCCGTCAATGTATTACTACCGCCACCCCCATCGATCGAACCGGATAACGTACCACCGCCACTTAACGTAAAGCTGTCCGCACCGCTACCGCCATTCAGATTTTGAAAAGCGATAAAGTTAAAGGCATTGGTGCTGGTCACAGAACCTCTATCAATACCGTTAATAACCCATGCATTGGAAAGGTTGGCGCCAGTTATACTGTTGTTAACGGAGGGTGGACCGGTAATCGTGTCGATGTTATCAAATCCCGTGCTGATTCCGAGATTGGATGTTCCCGCAAAGCCTCGACTGCTGCCCAATGCGCTGAGCGTAATATTCAAATTGCTGCCAAACTGACTTAAATCAATTGTATTGACACCCGTACTACCGCCGCCATTGATTGTCGAAATTGAAACACCATCTTCAATGGTAAAGTGATCAGCACCGGTGCCGCCGACCAGATTGGGCACACCGGTAAAATCACCGCCAAGGCCTGTCACTGTTCCGGTATTGTTATTGGTAATCAGCCAGTTCGAGGTTGTTCCGTTATCGACAGTCAGAGTGGTGTTGCTGTTATTTCCGTTAATGTTGCCGCCCAATGTACCGCCACCGGTCAGGGTAAAGCTGTCTGAAACACTGCCGCCAAAAAGCGTATGGAAGAATTCAAAACCAAGGCTGTTGGTGCTGGTTAAAGTCCCGCTATCAGGCCCGTTGACAACCCACACATTGGCGAGATCCGGGCCGGCCAGCGCATTGCTGCCTGAGGTTCCGGCAATGTTATCGATATTGTCAAAGCCCGCAAACACCGCCGTGGCCGTTCCTGCAAAACCTCGACCACTGCCGAGCCCTGACAGGATCACATTCACCGAGGTGCTCAACGCGCTCATATCAATGGTATTGACACCCGAACCACCGCCGCCATCGATTGTGCCACCCAGCGAACCGCCGACTGCAAAGGTAACGTTATCCGCACCTGTCCCGCCTGTCAGATTTTGAATATGGGTGAATCCGCCAGTGACGCCAGTGACGGCTCCGCTATTACTGCCACTGATCGTCCACGTATTGGTGACATTATTGGCTTGCAAGGTATTGTTACCGCCAGCACCATCGATTGAACCGGAAACGGTGCCTCCACTCAGGATGAAATTATCTGTACTGCTTCCACCAATCAGGGTTTGAATGTGAGCAAAGGAAGGCACACCCGTGACATCCCCATCATCAGGCCCCACAATATGCCAGGTATTTGCAACATTGTCTGCTGTGAGTGAATTCGTGCCGCTGGCGCCATCAATGTCAGCGGTCAGGGTGCCGCCATTCAGAATAAAGCTGTTGGTGCTACTTCCCGCAACGAGCTCTCCGATATGGCTAAAACTGCCTACACCGGTCGCGGTTCCACTATTCGGGCCGGTGACAGTCCAGACATTGGCTACATTATCGCCTGTTAATGAATTACTACCACCCGCACCATCAACCGCACCTGACAGCGTACCGCCACTCAGGATGAAGCGATCCAAACCGCTGCCGCCTGTCAGATTTTGAATCTGGCTGAATCCGCCACCAACGCCGGTCGCGGTTCCGCTATCACTACCCGTTATCGTCCACGTATTCGTGACGTTATCGCCGATAATCGTGCTGGTGCCGCCACCGCCGTGAATAAATCCGGACAGGGTACCGCCATTCAGTGTGAAGGTATCCGTATTGCTGCCGCCGATCAGATTGGCAATATGGTCAAACGTTGCGGTTCCCGTCAATCCGGTAATGCCGACATTTCCGAGGTTGGATGCAGTGACGGTCCAGGCCTGTATCGGACTGTTGGTTTCCAACTGAAGGGTATTGGTGCCACTGCTACTATGAACGACGAGATTCCGGAAGGTTAAATCATGGCTCAGGGTGAATGTATTATTGCCGGAACCTTGCAGGGTCATATCTCTGCCCGTTCCTGTTATATCACCGTTGAAAATAATATTTCCGCTCACTGTATGAAGCGTCGGTGATGCACCGAGCGTGACCGTATCGTTATAGGTTTGATTGCCTGTCGTACTGATAGCCGACGTATTTATCGTCGAGGTACCATTTGAAGTAAGACTCGTTAATGGATCCGATTGACCGACAGTGCCATTGAATGTTGTATTGGTTCCCAAAGTTAAATTACTGCCACCATCCAGCGTACTCTGAAATGTTGCACTTGAGCCGGTCAGTGTCGTGTCAGAAATGAGGGTAACGGCGCCATTGAACAAATAGTTGAGTGTTGTACCAGAAGACGGAGTGATAGCTTCACCCGGGATATAACTCAGGAAATAACCCGCCGTGGGTGTGGTGGCAAACGTTACAGTGGATGTGCCATTACCAACCAGCAGATTTGGCCCGGCGGCTGTATATAAAATAGCACTGCCGTTTGTGATGCCGCTATGTCCTCCAGCCAGGGAGAGGTCCAGATTAATGAAATTTACGCCAGTGGAGGCATCACCCACGGTCACCATATTTGGATTCAGCGTTAATCCCGTGATGGTACCACCGGCATTTGGCTGATAGCTAATCGCATTACTGGTACCACCCGAGGTGAGATAAGCGAGTAAATCATCATTCGTCGCAATATCCACTGTTCTTGCAACCACATAGAAGGATCCATCGCCTGCAATCGTGGTGGTATTCGAAAGATCCTTACCTTCCACTTTAAATGCAACGTCTGCACCCACCAGTGAAGGATCGGCTGTCCCCGATATGCCGGTATTGATGACTTGCAGGAAGGGATTTGTTTTACCTTCGATGATTCCCCAGACACCTGTATTGGTATTGCTAAAATCCCAACCCGTAAAGTTGGCCTGTTGTTTCATTTGCGTTGAATCAAGACCCGTCACACCGCTGACATTGTCATTATCGACCCCGGCTGCCGTACCTGATGTCGCCGTATTCCAAAAATTGTTGGTAAAGGTATTTGTTCCATCGTCCGCTCCCAAAAACCCTCCGAGGTGATTCCCGGGTGAAGGTGCAGTGATCAGTCCGGTGCTGTAAGAGTTGATGAAGCTGCCCAGGTTGGCTTCACCTGCCAGTCCACCCGCAAAAATGCTAAATGTGGTGCCGCCCTGTGTCGCAGTGACATCCACTGTCGTATAGGAATCTGTAATCGTTCCGCCTTCCAGAATTGAAACGAGTCCTCCCGTTTTGATAGTGCCTGCAACACCGTTGGTAGTAACAGCCCCTGTTGCATAGGATCGTTCAAGTGTGCCAGACAACTGGAGTGCATAGGGGCTCGCACCATGACCATCATCTGCGGTTGCAGTCATATTCACATTGGTCAGACCGATATTTTCAATAACAGAACCTGTCTTCGCAAACCCGAATAGAGCGGGATACGTTTCTGACGAAGCCGTACTGGCATCCCACTTCACATACAGTCCATCAATGAGATAGCCATTTCCATTCAGTGTACCTGTAAATGCCGTATGATCAGATAAACTTGTTCCCAATGAGACAAATCCACTGCCACTGCTGTTATCCGTTCCCCAGATATCTGCCTTGTTTAAAATAGCACTGCCCAGATTGATATCATTCCCGAGTGTATAGGTTTGACTGCCATCGAGGGCTATCAGTTCAAGTTGATGTCCATTACGGATGGTCGTGCTGTATTCAGAACGCAGCATGGGGCGTGTGTAGGAGGATGCGCCGGTATTATCATAATTCATTGCATACCAGACGGTATTAAAATCCCATCCGGTGTAGGTATTCTGAATCAATGCCTGGGCAGTCGTGATACCGGTCGCACCCGTGATAGCACCTCCTGCAGAAGCATTGGACTGGCCGGATGTCGTCGTATCCCAGAAGCTGTTACTCACCACCGCTGTGGCATTGCTAAAGATCAATCCTCCCTGGGTATCACCGCCTGTAATCAAACCGGATGAATAGGTATTGGTGATGGGAGGTGATCCAACGACGACAGCAATCAGCCCGCCACCCTGGTGAACGGAAGAATTCACTGTACCGATGTTGTAGGAATCCGTGATACTTCCACTCTGCATCAAGCCGACCAGACCACCTATGGGAGTCGGTCCGTTAAGGGTGCCCGAGTTATAGGATGTACTGATGTCACTACCTATATTGATGCCAATCAGACCGCCAACTTCGCCAAAGGGGTTGTTTGCATTCACTGTCGCCGCATTATAGGAATTTTTAATCTTGACATCATGTTGAGCGTCCAGGGCGTCACCTATCAGTCCACCCACAGCCACAATACCGCTATTGTTGCTCGTTACAGGTTGATTGAGTACCCCTGTCACAAACACGTTATCCAGGGTACCCCCTTGCATGACTCCAACAATGCCTCCCAGTATCTGGTTGCCCGGTCCCCCGGCACCTGTAAAATCAATGTTGGTCAGGCCCAGATTTTTGATCACGACCGGATCAGCCAGAGCGAAAAATAATCCAACAAATTGATCCGTCGGGCGATCGATAGTGAGGTTATTGATGACATGATTCTGTCCGTTGAAGCTACCTGTAAAGGAAGACTGTTGGGCAAGTGGCAAAAATCCGGCACCGCCAAACCAGTGAGCCGTGACGGATGCATCTATATCATGATCCAATGAATAATTACCCAGAGAGCTATTTTCTATTCCCTGCAAACCATACACATCTCCCAGTATGTTATAGGTCGTCCCGCCAATGACCTCTGTACCAAACGTTCGGATAAAATGCGCCGTGTTATCATCAGCAAATTGAAAATCATTTGCCACATTAAACGCCGGGTTGGCAGGATCAGTTTGTTTCCATCGACCTTGTGTCAACGTAAAATTATAAACGTCAATCACACCGGCAGGACCGGTTGTAATACTGCTTGGGAGGACGTTCGGTGCTGACAGGGTGAGCGTACCACCTGCCAGATAAATACCATTGTTAATTTGTATGGTGCCTGTAGTTTGCAGGCCAGTGTCAGCGTTGATATTCAAACTGCCTGTACTGGTATTACTGATAGAAGCATTGATGGTTACACTGTGCCAGGCATCCAATGTGAGTGAATTTGAATTATTCCAGTAAATCGGATCGGCAACCGTAATATCGCCTGCCTGTGAACCACCCGTATTCACTGTTTGTACGATGATACTGGCAGTCCCGAGAGCAGCTTCAAGATCTGCCACCGTCAATATCGAATTAGCCACATTGGCTGTATACGTATCGGAAGCAAAATCAGCGGTGGTTGGACCGGCATTTTGAATGGTTAAATTTTCAGGATCGAGTAACCAGGTACCTGTTGTACCGAGGGGCGCACGTAAATCCATGGTAATGCCATTGACAGTGAGTGTATTACCAGACGTTTCAACGAAACCGCCATTACCTCCGTTCGCACCACCCCGTGCTGAAACACTGCCACTGAAAACGGTATCGTTATCTGACCAGACCTTGACATGACCGCCATCACCCTTTGACATCGCATCGGCACGAATGCTGGCACCCTTATCCACACGCGTGGATTGTGTACTGCTGACCAGGACATCACCGCCACCCGCATCACCGCTGACATTAATCACAGCATGGGGTTTGACATGAATCGTTCGTGCAAGAATTTTAACGGACCCACCCGTTGTGCCCGCTCTTTTTCCGGAAGCATCCAGTGTGCCTGACACACGCACATTGCCATCTCCGCCATCCAGAATAATCACACCATTGCGTGATGAAACAGAGCGCGCCTGTGCAACCCCTTTCATATTGATCGCATTATCGACCACACCGCGCGCATCGCGGGCAGTTAAAATAATCGTGCCACCATCGGCGATCAATTTACCCGTGTTTTTTATACCATCTCTTAATTTTTTCCCGTTACGATCGACACCGGCCGACGTTGCTTCTTCATCCACGGTGAAATTCACCAGTCCATCACCCGAGAGATCCACCGTAAATTTATTACCGGAGGCGAGCACAATACTGCCCGAGCGTGCCTGGATAGTGCCATCGTTTCTGACACCGGTACCGATGAGTGCAACCAGACCATTTTTAGCCGCACGAATCGTGCCTTCGTTAATGATCGAACCATTGTAAGGGGAAGGCTGATCGAATTTGTATTTGCCTGCCATAAAATTGGCATCTGACAGATCACTCGTCGATGCAATAATCCCGCCGACATTCACAAAAGAACCTGGCCCAAAAAAGATGCCTGCCTGATTCACCAGAATAATTTTGCCTGTCGCTGACAAATGACCATAAATTTCGGAGGCACCCTGGCCTGGGTTAATACGGTTTAATGCAATCCCATTGGCGGGTTGTTGAAAATGCGTTCTTTCACCCGCACCAATATTAAAACTTTTCCAGTTAAGAATGGCCTTACCGCTACTTTGATTAACGACGGTCGAACCCGGTGTTTGTTGAACGCTCGCCTGACCGGCGGCAACATTATCCAGTACCGGATTGGCTGAAGCCAGCACCGAGAAAACCAGGGTCGTCGTAAAAACCGACACCTGTTTTACCACCTGTTTCCATGCCACTTTGCAGGACCGAAACACCGTGACCTCCACCCAAAAAACCGTTGTATTGCCCTACACATAAAGTGTAGTTCGGGTATAAAAACTTGCTGGAGATAAACCGCTTGACAGGCCGTTTTCGGGCTAACTGATTGATTAAAATAAAAACAAAAAAAGGTGTCTATTCAGGGCCCGCCAGGGTTACGAGCCTCTTTTTGCACAATTTCAAGGGATTTTGGCACAATTCCTGCCGGAACAGGGGCCAGGGAGGCTGGCAAACGCCAGGAAGGGGAACCCTCATTGCCCCGCCTTTCCCCCATGCCCATGCTGGCGCAAGGAGGCAAAACGATACTCTTTTCCTTTGATTCCCTTTGTATCGACCATGCCATTCATTTGCCCGCTCGTGGATGAAACAGTGGCAGAGTCTTTCTGAACGTTTTGCTGTAACACAGGACCCGCCAGGGCCAGACCTGACACCATGCATACCGCCGCACAGATAGCCCATTGTTGTATCACGCGTTTTTTAACTGCAAAGACCCGCATCATAAAAACACCCCCCGTTATAAATGATAAATTATTATTGGATTTACACGATAAGTGTAGTTGATCGAGGAAAATTTGCCGGAAAAAATCACTCTTTTTTTATTTGTGTTGTCACCTGAAAAACCACCGGTTGCGCTTTTTCATTCACTTCCCACGCCCGCGCATAGACAAACTGCAGTCGGGTTTGCATCGGCACAGCAAATCCGGCCGGCTTGACACGAAATGTCCATATTTCATATCCCGGTGCACCCATCTGATTTTTTTTCAAAGGTGCTTCGTAAACCCGTTTCACAGGCTGTATCAGAGCGACATCATAACGCTGCAAATACCACGCATAACCTGTCGTGGGATTTGCGGCGAGCTTAATCGAAAAGGTCGGCTGATCTGCCGACACCCAAATGACTGGCTGATCTATCGTATAGAATTTTAATGGCGCAGCTTCTGCCCCCATCATCACCAAACAAAAAAAGAAACTGCCCAATAGTTTGATCGCTGCTTTCATCACGCCTCCAGAAGAGAAGAAATTTTAGCGGAAACACCCGGGCTCATGTCGGCTTCAACCGGTAAATACCCATGTCTTTCATCAGCAAATTCCATGCATTTGACCGCATCTTTTTCCGTCATGATGACAGGTAACTCATCCGCAAAATAAATATCATCGCGCCGATATAAATAATGATCGGGAAAAACATGTTCGATCACCTGAATCTGTTGCGCGCGCAGTGATGCAAAAAAACGTTCCGGATGACCAATCCCTGCGATCGCATGCACGGTTTTATTTTTAAAGTGAGACAATGCCATTTTTTTATCCGGCATCGAAAGTGAACACACTGTCTCCCCTCGCAAAATCATTTGTTCGCCTTTTTTAACGGATCCATTCGAAACCACCAGATCGACCGTTTGCAAACGTTTTAAGGGTTCACGCAAGGGACCTGCCGGTAACATCAAGCCATTGCCAAATTGACGATCATGATCCACCACGACAATTTCAATCTGTCTTCCCATCGAATAATGTTGTAACCCGTCATCCGATAACACCACATTGCAATGTGTTTTATTAAGTAATGCATGCACGGCCAACACGCGATTCACACACACCACCATCGGACACTGCGTTTTTCGAGCGAGCAATAACGCTTCATCCCCCACCTCACTCGCCAAAGCATGACGATCTACCCAATAAGGCTCCGTCCATTTTTTTCCGCCCACACCCCGACTGACAATCCCCGGACGATAGCCTTTTTGTCGTAAATAATCAGCAAGCCAGATGACAAACGGTGTTTTACCGGTTCCACCCACTGTCAAATTGCCGACGACAATCACAGGCACAGAATAATTTGTTTTTTTAAGAAAATTAAAACGATATAAAAAAAAACGAATGGCAACGAGGACACGAAACAGCAAGGACAATGGCAATAACAACAAGGTCAACCAGGTCAGATGGTTTTGATACCAGTGACGCTCAATGATTTTTTTTTTATCCCCCATCCATCGTCTCACTATCTTTAAATTGCATTTTATACAATTTCGCATAATGCCCGTTGCCTGACAATAAATCGGCATGCGATCCTGCTTCAACAATACGGCCCTGATCCAGCACAATAATTTTGTGCGCGTGTTCAACCGTTGAAAGCCGATGCGCAATCACTAAAGTCGTTCGATCCTGCATCAGATGATCCAGCGCTGATTGAATAGCGCGTTCCGATTCGGTATCGAGTGCAGATGTGGCTTCATCCAGAATAAAAATCGGTGCATTTTTTAAAATCGCACGCGCAATGGCAATCCGTTGACGTTGCCCACCGGACAGCAACACGCCATTTTCACCCACCCGTGTGTCAAATCCATTCGGCAAATTGCGTATAAAATCGAACGCGTATGCCGCTTTGGCAGCATTTTCGATTTCAGCCTCACTTGCTTCACCAAAACGACCATACGCGATATTATTTCGAATCGTGTCGTTAAATAAAATCACATGTTGCGATACCATCGCGAACTGACGACGCAAATCCGACAATCGATAATCGTTAACGGATACCCCATCCAGTAAAATATCACCGGTAAAATTCGCATAAAAACGCGGCAATAAATTAACAAGCGTTGACTTCCCGCTGCCGGAACGCCCGACGAGTGCGACAATCTCGCCAGGCTTCACTTCAAAATCAATATCCTGCAGCACCGGTTTTTCCGATTGATAGGCAAAATTCAGATGACGAAAATGAAGATGCCCGCGCGCACGTTGAATCTGTTTTGTGCCATGATCTTCTTCCGGTTTCTCATCACACAGTTCAAAAACCGTCTGCGCACCCGCCAATCCCCGATACAGTTTATTTTGCATGGTCGTCAAATCTTTCATCGGTTTCAAGAGCGCCAGCATCGCTGCAATCAGCGTCACAAAACCGCCGGGGGATAAAATGGATCCGGCAATATCCAGTGTTGCAACATACAGTGTCAGAGACAATGCAATTGCAGCAACCAGTTGCACAGACGATACACTCCATGAACGGGCCGCGACCACTTTCATTTCGCGCTGGCGATTAACACGCGTCGCCTTGTTGAATTTTTCAGTCTCATACGCTTCCCCGCCAAACCCGCGTACGATTTTGTAGCCTTCAATATTTTCTTCAGCGGTATGTGTCAGATGGCCCATCGATTCCTGAATGTGGAGACTCAACCGCCTGACACGCTTGCTGGTATAACGCATGATTAATGTGACCAGCGGAATGATAATGAAATAAAGCAGCGACAATTTCCAGCTGATTTTAAACATCACAATCAGTAATCCGATAATAAAAAATCCGGATTGAATCGCTGTCGTCAACACATCCGCACTCGCATTCGCAACCTGTTCCACGCTGTATAAAATCACCGATAAAATATGGCCGGATGTGGAATGATCATAAAAACGCGCAGGCAGTTTTTGCAATTGTTGAAAAAGATCCTGACGCAATCGCATGATGACATTGCGCGAGACAGAGGCAATATTATAATTTGAAAAAAAACTCGCAACACCGCGCAGCATGAAAACACCGAGCACAAGAAACGGCGCCATGTTTAAAAATGCGCGATCACGCGCGACAAGACCCTTGTTGATTAATGGCTTTAAAAAATAAACAAACCATGCATCAATCCCGGAATACACCATACTTGCGATCAGCGCGACCAGAAGCGACGGCCAATAACGCCTGACATACACAAATAATCGCTTGTAAGTCGGCCAGGCATTGGCGATGTGTCTGGGCTCAATTTTGACTTTTGGTGATCTCATTCGCATGGGCATTTTACACAGGACTAAAACGCGGTATGCTAGCACAAAATCCTTATTAACTCACGGAATTAACATGTTAAAAGACATCATCGAAAAAGCATTTGAAGACCGCCTGACCCTGACCCCCCAAAATGCCCCCGCCTCCTTAAAAAACGCAGTGAATGAAGTCATTGAGTTATTAAATACGGGGGAAGCCCGTGTCGCTGAAAAAATCGAGGGGGCCTGGCACACGCACCAATGGCTTAAAAAAGCCGTTTTACTGTATTTTCGTTTATATGACAGTCACGTGATGGAGAGCGGCTGTCATCATTATTTTGACAAGGTGCCGCTCAAGTTTAAGGAGTATTCCGAAGCGGCATGGAAAGCCAGCGGCGTTCGGCTGGTGCCACCCGCAACCGTTCGGACCGGCTCTTTTATCGCAGCCAATACCGTCCTCATGCCCTCCTACGTCAATATCGGGGCGTATGTAGATTCCGGCACACTCGTTGATACCTGGGCCACCGTCGGCTCATGTGCCCAAATCGGTAAAAACGTCCATTTGTCCGGTGGCGCCGGCATTGGCGGTGTGCTCGAACCGTTACAAGCCAATCCCACCATCATTGAAGACAATTGCTTCATCGGCGCCCGTTCGGAAATTGTCGAAGGCGTCATTGTGGAAGAAAATTCCGTCATTTCCATGGGGGTCTACATCGGCCAGAGCACGCGCATTTATGACCGTGAAACCGATACCGTGAGTTACGGCCGCATTCCAGCCGGTTCTGTCGTCGTGTCCGGCAATCTGCCGAGTATAGACGGGAAATACAGTCTTTACTGCGCAGTGATTGTCAAAAAAGTCGATGCCAAAACGAGAAGCAAGGTCACACTCAATGAATTATTACGCGAAACGGCCGGAGAACAGGATGTCACCCACACTTGATCTTTTAAAACAACTCATTGCCTGCCCGTCTGTCACACCCTTCGATGCAGGGTGTCAGGATATGATCAGCGACCGGTTGAAAAAAGCGGGATTTTCCGTTGAATTTATGCATTTTGGTGAAGTCACCAATTTGTGGGCAAGACACGGTAGCGGCAATCCCCTGTTTGTGTTTGCCGGTCATACCGATGTGGTCCCACCCGGTCCCCTCACCGCCTGGGACAGTGATCCTTTCACACCCGTCGAACGCGAGGGTTATCTATACGGGCGCGGTGCAGCTGACATGAAAAGTGGTCTCGCCGCCATGATTGTCGCGGCCGAAAATTTTGTTCGCAATAATCCGGTGTGTCCCGGATCGATCGCCTTTTTGATTACCAGTGATGAAGAAGGCAAAAGCATTGACGGCACGAAAAAAGTCATTCAGGAATTAACCGGTCGTGGTGAAATCATTGATTACTGTATCGTCGGTGAAGCGAACAGCAACCATCTGTTGGGCGATCAGATTCGTGTAGGCCGGCGCGGTTCGCTGCATGGACAATTGACTGTTTTCGGCAAACAGGGCCATGTCGCCTATCCGGAGATTGCCAAAAATCCGATCCATCTTGTTGCACCCGCCCTGCAGGAATTAACCACCACCGAATGGGATAAGGGCAATGATTTTTTTCCACCGACCACGTTTCAAATTTCGAATATACATGCAGGCACGGGTGCGACCAATGTCGTGCCAGGGACGCTTGAACTGCTGTTTAATTTTCGCTTTGGCACAGCAGTCACGGTGGATGAACTCCAAAAACGCGTGACGGCCATTCTCGAAAAAAATGCGCTGGATTTTAAACTGGAATGGGAACATTCGGGTGATCCGTTCCTCACAAAACAGGGTAAATTGATTGAAGCCACCCGAACAACCCTTAAAACCTTAACCGGTCTTGATCCGGCCTTATCCACCGGTGGCGGCACATCAGACGGGCGGTTTATTGCCAAAACCGGTGCGGAAGTCATTGAAGTGGGACCGTGCAATGCGAGCATCCATCAGGTCAATGAACATGTGCGTGTGGCAGACCTTGCCATTCTCACGGACATTTATTACGGGATACTGGGGAATGTGTTTTTTGGATAAACCTTTTGAATAAACCTGATTGAAAAGAACATTTGCAGAAACCCCCATTCTCGTTTATCGTACACGCCATTCAAAGACCAAAGGAGAGATGGCCGAGCGGTTTAAGGCGCACGCCTGGAAAGTGTGTGTACGTTTAACGACGTACCGAGGGTTCGAATCCCTCTCTCTCCGCCAGTTTAAGCCATTTTTAAACAGGGCGCGTCCAGAATGACCTGTCATTTATTGTTTTTAAAGTAAATCAAGGGAAACCGGCGCCCGAGAAGTCATTGTAAAAACAATAAATGACAGGTAATTCTGGACGCGCCCTGATAAACCGAGTCACGGCAGCGAGTATGGGTCTCTTCGCGACGATAGATTATGAACCCCGCCAGGTCCGGAAGGAAGCAACGGTAATAGTCGATTCGGGCGCCGAAGTCAGGCTGGTATGAGCTGCCACCTTTACAGTAGAATAAGCCTTTTCTAAAGGTCACACTGATGAATCATCCCTCGCATTATCAGGTTCTTGCGCGCAAATGGCGTCCGCGCACATTCCAGCAAATGGTCGGTCAGGAACATGTCCAGCGCATGCTGACCAATGCACTGGACAGTAACCGGTTACACCATGCTTATCTTTTTACCGGTACACGCGGTGTCGGCAAGACGACACTTGCACGTCTTCTCGCAAAATGTCTGAATTGCGAAACCGGCGTGACGTCGACCCCCTGTGACACCTGTGATACCTGCCAGGCGATCAATGCCGGTACGTTTCTCGATCTGATGGAAGTCGATGCCGCTTCACGCACCAAAGTGGAAGACACGCGTGAACTGCTGGATAATGTGCAATACACACCCACCCGGGGCCGTTACAAAATTTATTTGATCGATGAAGTGCACATGCTCTCCGGCCACAGCTTCAACGCACTTTTAAAAACACTGGAAGAACCACCCGCTTACGTCAAATTTTTACTGGCCACCACCGAACCCAAACGGTTGCCGATGACTATCCTGTCGCGCTGTCTGCAATTTCATCTTCACCCTGTTGCCGCCGAAAAAATTGCCGCCCATCTTGCCCACATCTGTGTCACCGAAAAGATTGAATATGAAACAACAGCGCTCGCCTGTCTTGCAAAGGCGGCCGATGGCAGTCTGCGCGATGCACTGAGTTTGCTCGATCAGGCGATTGCGTTTTGCGCCGGTCACATTACGTTGAAAGACATGGAAATCATGCTGGGCACGCTTGATCAGGACATCATTTTTCATTTGCTGGATGCGCTTCTTCTGCGAAACGGGTCACAGTTGCTGGCAGACATCACAGATCTCGTAAGCCGCGGATCTGACTTCACCCAATTACTGGAAGATATGCTCTCGACCCTTCATCAAATTGCCGTGGCGCAAGTCATTCCTGATTTACCCGATACGCCGGAACGCATTGCAGCCCTTGCAAAAACATTTTCTGCCGAAGACGTTCAACTGTATTATCAGATTGCCCTGATTGGCCGACGTGATTTGCCTTTCGCCCCGACGCCGCATCTCGGATTTGAAATGGTGATGTTACGCCTGCTGGCTTTCCATCCGGCGCGCCCTGCGGTTCAAAAAAGAGAGGCTTCAGAAACACCCCGACTGATTGCAGAAACCACGCTGAAAACAGCGCCCCCCGAGGCGCTGCCACTGGCCTTGACAGCAGAAAACTGGCCATCGATTCTTGAAAAATTATCGTTATCCGCCATGACATCGGCCTTGGCGTCGCATTGCGTCTTGTCACAGGTTGCGGGTGATAAAATTGAATTGTCACTGGCTGGAAAACATGAATCCTTGCTAAATAAAAACCAGGTGGATCGTATTGAACAGGCTTTAGCCCGATACCTTGGAAAACCGGTCGTACTCGTCATCAAAATTGCCACCACACCGCTTGACACCCCCGCAGGACAACAGGAACAAAAACAGGCTGTGCGGCAGGCGGATGCCACGACGACCATTCAAAATAATGCGAATGTGCAAAAAATCATGGATCTTTTTGATGCGACACTGGATGTAAATTCGATTACAGCAACCTGAATTGTTGCTATACTCGCTGACTGATTATTTTATTGATTATTTTATTAAGGGATAGGAGTTATTGCATGAGTAAAGCACCTGAAAAACCCGGTTTGGGCGAACTGATGAAAAAAGCCCAGGAAATGCAAAAAAAGATGCAGGAAATTCAAAAACAGATTGCTGAAATGGAAGTGACCGGTCAATCCGGCGGCGGTCTGGTTAAAATTGTGATGACGGGCCAGCATTTTGCAAAACGCGTCACGCTCGACCCAAGCCTCATGAAAGAAGAAAAATCGATTGTCGAGGATTTGATTGCAGCGGCCATCAATGATGCAACGGATAAAATTGAAAAAGGCACGCGTGAAAAAATGAATGCCCTGACTGGCATTAAATTGCCTGAAGGCTTTGACATTCCGCCCAATTAATCTCCATGAAATTCAGTCCACTGCTGGAGCAGTTCATTGAAGCGTTGCGTTGTCTGCCGGGTGTTGGCCCGAAGACCGCGCAACGCATGGCATTTCAATTACTGGAGCGCGGTCGCCATAATGGCCGACAGCTTGCCGCCATGCTGCAAAGCGCGATGGACAACATTCAGCATTGCAAACAATGCCGTACCTTCAGTGAGTCGGAACTGTGTCATCTCTGTCTGTCGACCAGCCGCGATCGCACACTGCTTTGCATCGTGGAAAATCCGATTGACATGATGGCGGTTGAACAGATGGGCAGTTATCGCGGATTGTATTTTGTGCTGATGGGACATCTTTCACCGCTCGATGGCATTGGCCCGGAAGACCTTGGCATGAAAGAGTTGAGCGCATTACTTTCTGAACAGGCAACAAAAGAAATTATTCTGGCAACGAATCCGACCGTTGAAGGCGAGGCAACTGCGTATTACATTTCGGAATTTGTCAAACCCTGGTCGATTAAAGTCACGCGCATTGCGCATGGTGTACCACTGGGTGGTGAACTGGAATACATTGACGGCGGCACACTCGCACGTGCTTTCGCCGGACGCGAACTCATTTAATTATCGGGTTTAATCACGTGAATCTTTTTTTAAACTGTTTTTTTACTTTTTTTCTATTTTCATCTGGCTGTCTGGCTGATCAACTGATGATTGAACCGGACGCCGGACGCGCGCCTCTGATTCAGGCAATAAGCCATGCAACGTCCTCGATTGATCTTGTCATGTATGGTTTAACAGATGAAGCCTTTATTCATGCATTGACTGATGCTAAAAATCAGGGGAAAAAAGTCACGCTGCTTCTTCAACCGGTCCCTTACAAATCAGAACATGAAAATGATCGCGCGATTCGTGATTTTGTTCGTGAAAAAATACAGCTCTGCTGGCCGGATAAATCGATCCGGCTGACACATCAGAAAACCTTTATTCTGGATGATAAAACAGCGATTGTGATGACATTTAACCTGACACATGCCAGTTTCAGAAATGAACGCAATGTCGCTCTGGTTCTGACTGATCCTGCCGAAGTCCATGAAATCAGAGCCGTTTTTGACGCTGATTGTGCGCATCAACACGTGACGGTGACGCAACCCGATTTACTGTGGAGCCCTGACAACAGTCGCGAAAAACTGTTGTCGCTCATTCGATCCGCGCGAATGGATCTTAAAATATATGCAGAGAGCATCACAGACCATCAAATCATTGGCGCACTGGCGAGTGCGGCGCGTCGTGGTGTGTCTGTGACTATTTTGCTGCCGGAAGCATCTGAAAAATGGCATGATCGCAAGTTATTATTTCTAACAAAATCCGGTGTGCTCATTCGTCATCCACGTGATTTATATATTCATGCGAAAGTGATGTTGATCGATCGTGAAAAAGCGGTGATCGGATCGATTAATTTGACCAAAGCATCGCTGGATGATAATCGGGAATTATCTGTTATCACGCGTGATTCGGCTGTTTTAACCCAATTGAATGAGTTGTTTGAAAATGACTGGAGGAAATCAGTATGACAATGATCCCTGAAATCTCTGTACAGGAGCTGGAAGCGTTACGCGATGCCAATGCAGATATCTTTATTCTGGATGTGCGAAACCCGGATGAATATGCGCTGTGCAATCTGGGTGGGCATTTGATTCCGTTGAATGAATTGCCTTCGCGCCTGAATGAATTAAATCGGGAGCAGCAAATTATCGTTCACTGTCACGCGGGTGGGCGATCACGTCGTGCGACGGAGTATTTACTGCAGCAGGGATTTCAGAGCGTATTTAATTTACGCGGCGGGATTACGGCGTGGGCGAATGAAATTGATCCGAAGATGGTGAAGTATTAGATGGCATAATGTGGTCAGCCTGTTTTTGAGTCTTCGTTCCCCCCATCCTTTCCTTCCCCCACAAAACGGGGGGAAGGGACCCATGGTAGCCAATTCAAAGTATCTTTCAAGATTTATTATCCTTCATTATCCAATAAAAAAATAATTTTCAGATTTTTTATTTTTAAAGAAATATCACCTGCGAATTATATCCAATCTGCTACCGTGGGTCCCTTCCCCCCGTTTTGTGGGGGAAGGAAAGGATGGGGGGAACCTTGCTAAAAAATAAAATCAAATTCGCACGCAATCTCAGAAAACAAATGAGTGATGCTGAAATTAAATTATGGCAACGATTACGCGACAGACAAATTGACGACTTGCATTTTCGAAAACAGGCTCCAATGGGAAAATATATTGTCGATTTTGTTTGCCATAAAATCCGGGTGATAATTGAAGTTGATGGTGGGCAACATAACGAACAGATTGAATACGATAGTGAAAGAACACGCTGGTTGGAAACACAAGGCTACAAGGTACAACGATTTTGGAATAATGAAGTTTTGCAACAAATAGATAATGTAATGGAAGTGATATGGGATCTTTGTGCTAGCAGGCGGAATCTGTAAAATAGACGTTCCCCCCATCCTTTCCTTCCCCCACAAAACGGGGGGAAGGGACCCATGGTAGCAGATTGGATATAATTCGCAGGTAATATTTCTTTAAAAATAAAAAATCTGAAAATTATTTTTTTATTAG
>DATIJJ010000102.1:0-18956 GCA_035478795.1 Gammaproteobacteria bacterium
TTAATCTGTTCGGAAGCGGCGGGCGCAATTTTGATGTAATAGGGAGTCGTTGTCACGCGTTATGCGCCCAGATCTTCTTTCAGTTTTTCAAGTGTCACCGTGCCAATACTGCGTGCTTCTTTCAATGCATCAATGGCTTCACGCAAATCATGCTTGTCCTGCGATTCCAGCAGTAATTCCAGATCTTCAACCGGAATGATCGCGGCAATTTCCTTGCCGCGGCGCGTCAACAAGATACGTTCCTTGTTGTGCGCGACACGATTGATTAATTCGATAAATTGTTCTTTCGCATCGGCTGTATTGATCGGTATGGTGGTCATAAGTTAATTCCATTTTTTAATTTTTTCATATTGTGAATCGCGGATCATCTTTCCCTGAATGACCCGCGGGCTGGATAGATACATCAGGCAACAGACGTTTCTTTTTCCATTTTAGCCACATAGTGACCGGTCGCAGCAAGACTGTTTAATCGCGCACGCTGATAAAACGCTTTCTGTGCGGCTGGAATGTTTTTATCGACACCCTGCCAGATTTTCATGGCATAATCCTGCAGCGCTCTGGCATACGAGTAGCTCAGGTTCCATGGCAACGGACCGGACGCATTCATGGCATTCAAATGCGCGGTCGCGTCTTCCGGCGACTGGCCACCTGAAAGGAAATTGATGGTTGGAACAGCAGCAGGCACATGACGGCGCAAGACAGTCAGCGTTGCCTTTGCCACCTGTTCTACCGTCGCCTTGACCGGACATTTTTTACCGCTGATCACCATGCTCGGTTTCAGGATCATATATTCCATTTGAACTTTATGGCGTACGAGTGCGTTAAATACCGCATGCAACACCGGTTCAGTGACTTCAAAACAACGTTCGAGGGTGTGCTCGCCATCAATTAACACTTCCGGTTCAACAATCGGTACAATGCCCGCTGCCTGACAAAGCGCTGCATAACGAGCAAGGACTTCTGCATTGGTCTCGATCGCAAGTTGTCCGGGTGTCGTTGCAGAAATTTGATAAACCGCACGCCATTTTGCAAAGCACGCACCTTTCTTTTTGTATTCCGCGAGGCGTTCTGCCAGACCATCCAGCCCTTGCGTCACCTGTTCTTCCCGGGTGTTTGGCAACAGTGTCAGGCCTTTATCTACCTTGATACCGGGCAAAATCCCGAGTTTCATCAATTTTTCCGGAAAAGGTGTGCCATCGAGCGCCTTTTGATTGAGCGTTTCTTCAAACAGGATGACGCCGGCAATAAATTCGTTAATGCCGGGGGTCGTGATCAGCATGTCGCGATACGTGCGTCGCGTTTCTTCTGTGGATTCGACACCCACCGCTTCAAAACGCTTGCCGATGGTGGCAGAACTTTCATCCGCGGCCAGAATGCCCTTGCCGCGTACGGCGAGCTTCAGAATGGTTTGTTCGAGGTCATGAGTCATTGTCATTGAAGTCATCCTTTAAATAGAAAACTAAAAAGTTAACCGTGAAATGCCGCAAAGGGTAGCACATTAGTAGGATTTTGCGAAGATCACCTGTTGCGGGCTCTCGCCGCCACTAAAAATACATTTTCCAGGCACAGGCTCAGTCACGAGCGGAATGCAGCGAATGGTCACATTGAGATCCTTTTTAATTTTGGCCTCAACAAGCGGATCGCCATCCCAGTGTGCCAGCGCGAATCCGCCATCACTCTCGGTGAAAAATTCATAAAAGTCGGCTTCACAATTAATTTTGACGGTATTTTGCTGCTGGAAATCCCGTGCCCGATTAAAGAGCGTTTCCTGAATGTTATCAAGCTGCAGGGTAACTGTCGCCAGAAACTGGCGCACATCCTGCGCTTCCCGATCCTTGTATTCCTTATCGCGGCGACCCAAAAAGACCGTATTGGCTTCCTGTTCCTTCGGGCCTATCTCAAGACGAATCGGCACGCCTTTTTTGACCCAGCTCCAGGCTTTTTCACCGCCGGTTATGGGTCGCTGGTCGATTTCGACAGACAGATTTCTGCCACCGTATGACATATTTTTCAAATCATCGGCTATTTTTTGAGAATATTCCAAAATCGCCGCGCGTTGTTCTTCCTTATGAATCACCGGCAAAATGACGACATGGACGGGTGCTATTTTAGGCGGAACAATCAAACCATTGTCATCACTGTGTGTCATGATGAGTCCACCAATGAGACGTGTGCTGGAACCCCAGGACGTGGTATGGACGAATTCCTCAACCCCTTCCGCATTGGCGAATTTAATGTTGAAAACGCGCGCGAAATTTTGGCCGAGATAATGTGACGTGCCTGCCTGCAGCGCTTTTTTATCCTGCATCATCGCTTCAATGCAGTAAGTATTCACAGCCCCCGGAAAACGTTCGCCTGCCGATTTTTCGCCGCGGATCACCGGCATGGCCATGTAATCTTCCGCAAAACGCGCATAAACATCGAGCATTTTAAGCGTTTCTTCCCGTGCCTCCCATTCTGTTGCGTGAGCGGTATGACCTTCCTGCCATAAAAATTCGGACGTGCGCAAAAACATGCGGGTGCGCATTTCCCAGCGCACAATGTTCGCCCATTGATTGATGAGCAAGGGCAAATCACGCCAGGATTGTATCCAGCGTGAAAACGCTTCGCCAATAATGGTTTCGGATGTCGGTCGAATAATGTAGGGCTCTTCAAGGGGACTGGCCGGCACGAGTTTTCCGGATTCATTTTTGGCAAGACGCGTATGCGTTACGACCGCACATTCTTTCGCAAACCCGTCAATGTGCTCTGCTTCCTTTTCAAGAAAACTCGCCGGAATCAAGAGTGGAAAATACACATTTTTGTGACCGGTTTCCCGGATGCGGGTATCGAGCACGCGCTGGATATTTTCCCAGATCGCATAACCCCACGGTTTGATGATCATACAACCGCGCACCGGCGAGACTTCAGAGAGATCGGCCGCCTTGATGACTTGCTGGTACCATTCAGGATAATTTTCTTCGCGCGTGGGGGTGATGGCTGTTTTCATGATTTTTTTATGCCTCGCTGCCTGATTTATTTAATGCATTAAACACTGCTTCACTGTGTCCCACGACTTTCACTTTTCGCCATATCGCGCGAAGGATGCCCTGTTCATCGATCAGAAAAGTAGATCGGTTGATGCCTAAAAACGTATTGCCAAACAGGCTTTTTTTATTGATGACGCCATAAGCCTGACAGACTTCACCTGTTTCATCAAAGAGCAAGGGAAAGGGCAAATGGTATTTTTCCTTGAATTTTCGATGGCTGGCCGGGTTGTCTTTTGAAATCCCCAGAACGATTGCGCCACGGTTTTCAAACTGATGGATGTTATCCCGAAAATCACAGGCTTCGCGCGTGCAACCCGGTGTATTGTTTTTCGGATAAAAATAGAGAATGATTTTTTTGCCGCAGAGGCTGTCAAGGGAGACAGATTGATCCTGATCCGAGACCAGATTGAAAGGGGGTGCCTTATCGCCGACGTTCAACGTCATGGGAGAGTTCCTCTTCATCATCATGAATGAGGGAAGAGTATATAGGAAGACGGGAAAATAGGAAGACTGGAAAAACGGAAGGATAATAAGACAGGCTTGCTGTACAAATCAGGCTTCAACCGGAGCGTACTCCTCCCTTTTCAAAGGGAGGTTGGGAGGGATTTTTTTTGACGTTGAAAAAATCCCCCCGCCGCACAAAACTTGTCCCGTAATGCTTTTATACGGGAAACGTGCGTCGACCCCCTTTGATAAGGGGGTTTCCGCTCCGGTTGAACAATTATTTAGCCAGCTGATTACCTACAAGCGCACCACCGACCGCGCCAATGCCTGTTCCAACTGCACTGCCACCGGTGACCAGATTGCCTGCCACACCGCCAACTACAGCACCTGCTGCAGTCCCTGTATCGCGTTTATCCCACGAACAGCCTGTCGTTAACGTGGCTGCCAGTAAAAGCGTAACGGTACCTGTCATGAGCTTGTTCATAACGCCTCCGAAGCTTGTTTTGATGATGGATGAGATTCTCCAACCTTTATTTTAACAGAATTACAACGGTCAGGTTTGATTGTAACCTGTTGATTTAAAATAACCTTGCCGGTTGATGGTCAGTACATTCCAAAGCCATGGCAAAAAGCTTTCCATTTGTTGATCGATCTGCCATGGCGGATTGATAATCACCATGCCGGATCCATTCAGCCGCCCGGCCACATCATCCGAATGCACACACAATTCTGTGATCAGAAAAGGCCGTTTGATAGCCGCCTGAAGCGCTTCACGAAACAGTTTGTTTTGTGCGGATGTCTTGATCGGATACCAGATCGCATAGACGCCGGTTTCAAAGCGTTTTATTGTCTCCCCCAACAGAGCCGGAAGCGACATCAGTTCATCTTTTTTTTCGTAAGGCGGGTCAATCAGCACGAGCCCCCGGCGTTCTTTCGGTGGCAGGAAGGCTTTCAATCCCTGATAGCCATCCTGATGATGAATACCAACGCGCTTGTCATCGGCAAATAGTTTTTTTAACGGGATGATTTCTTCCGGATGCCATTCAGCGAGAACCATCCGATCCTCTGTGCGCAGAAAATAATGTGCAAACCAGGGCGAACCGGGATAATACCGCAACGCATCCGGTTGATTCAGACTGTTCACGCAGGTGAGATAATCCTGTATTAAAGCAGGCGGATGCATCGCATGAACGATTTTTTGTATGCCCTCTTCAAACTCTTTATTTTTTTGGGAAGCGTCAGAAAGAAGATCATAACGACCGGTGCCCGCATGCGTTTCGAGATACAAAAAAGCCGTATCCTTGCGTAAAAGGGCCTTGATGAGCGCGACAAGAATAACGTGCTTGAACACATCGGCTGCACTTCCCGCGTGAAAGGTGTGACGATAATTCATGTCATTCCCACAATGGATAATGTTCGAGTTTGATGTCTTCCTGAAAAAAGATTTTTGTGCCGGATGCAAACGATTCTGTGTAATCCGACACGTAAAACTGTCGGGTGCCGCCCCCCTTCGTGTTAAGCAAATTTTCTTCGAGAAGGCGTGCCTTGACTGCATTGGCAACGGCAACAGACGGGTCAATGATAGCCACTTTATGCTGAAAAAAAGCCGCTATTTTATGTTTGACGACCGGATAATGTGTGCAGGCCAAAAGCAGCGCGTCAATATTTTGCAAGGCAGCCGCAGAAAGATATTCCTCGACGAGACTGTCTGTCACGCCATTATTGCCAAATTCCTCGATGGCGGAGGCGAGCAAATTGGTGGGATGTGAAGTGAGTTGAATCCCGCTGTTCAGGTCATCAATTTTTTTCTTGTAAACATTGGAGTTAACGGTTTGTCTTGTCCCGATCAATCCTATTTTTTTGTTGGCATACTGCTCGCGTAAAAACTGGACCGTTGGATCCACGACATTCATGACGATGGCCTTGCTTCCGACATATTCCCTGATCAGTTCATAGGCCGCAGTCGATGCAGAATTACAGGCAATCAGGATCATCTTGCATTGCTGCTGCAATAACATGTGCGCTATTTTGACGGAGTACGCCTGAATCGTCGCAGGTGATTTATCGCCATAAGGCAAATGGGCCGTGTCGCCAAAATAAATAATATTTTCTTCCGGCATGGACTGCGTGATAGCGTGTGCAACGGTTAAGCCGCCAATGCCGCTGTCAAAAATGCCGATCGGTTTCATGTCAGTTTTCATATTGAAAGTGCTGCGCGAGTTCGTATTCTTCGGGTGTATTAATTTCGAGAGTTTTTTCCTTCGTCAAACAAATGCGAATGGAATGACCGTGCTCCAGTGCACGCAATTGCTCGAGACTTTCTGTTTTTTCAAGCGGCGTTTGCGGCAGGCTTGTGTAATGCAAAAGAAAATCACGACGAAATGCATAAAGACCGATGTGATGATAAACCGGTGCCTTTTCTTTCGTTCGAAAAAAAGGAATGGGTGCTCTGGAAAAATAAAGTGCATTGCCTCGCAAATCCGTGATGACCTTGACGGCGCCGGCATTGTGATAATCCGTTGTCATGTTGAGAGGGCATGCGAGGGTTGTCATATCAGGCGTCTCGCCAGCGAGATACGGTGCAACCAGTTGTTCCAGCATGAGGGGTTTGACGAAAGGTTCATCACCTTGCAAATTGATGATGATATCCATATCGGGATAATCTCTTGCAACGGCTGCGACGCGATCCGAACCGGTTGCATGCGCGGGATCCGTCATCATGACCTTCCCGCCGACTTTTTGAATGACGGACGCAATGTCTTCACTGTCTGTTGCAACGACGACCTCCGTCAGCACCTTGCATTGGGCCGCATTTTCATAGACCCATTGCACCATGGGTTTACCTTGTAACGGTAACAAGGGCTTGCGTGGCAGTCGGGTCGAGCCGATGCGGCTCGGAATAACACATAATATTTTCATGCAGAAACTCTGTCAGATTGAAGTTGAAAGTTGCGTTATTCTTCCACATAACCCCCCACATTGCCAAATGCTTTGCAGCAATCGCATCGGCTGAGGCAGGGATTTCTGCCGCAGGATGGCTCGGTGCAGGCGCATTTATTCCGGCATGCGCAGTCATTTGAACAGCTATTACACGTGTTGCAGGAATTATTGCAGGAGTAACAATCGGCGAAAGCGGTCGTTGAAAAAACGAGTCCGGCGAGAGTCAATAAAACGGCAAGCACGGTTTTCATGTGAGGGGCTCCCAATGATCATAAAAACACGAAGAAAGAGGGTCTTATTGATTACAGTCTAACACGGGCAGCCAGGACTTTTTTTGATCAGATGTGCAGGGGTGTTATTTTTCGTGCAACTGCCAGATGCCACTCCAGTCAGCCGGTGGTGGATTGAATTTAAAATGCAGGCAGCGCTCGATAAAGACAGGCGCCACGGTATCCTCCGGATAAATAGCCAGACATTTTTTGAAATGATCGATCGCCTCATCCCAGTAATTATTTTTGTAGGCGGTATAGCCTTTGGCAAAAGTCAGTGAATACAGTTCAAGGTCATAGGACACTTCTTCGCGCGTTTCTGCGATCAGTTCGTAAATATCCGTGTATTCATGTTTGCCCTTGACGGCAACACGATCCACCATGCGTAAAATAAAATGATTTTTGATTTGTTGATAAACGGCATTGCTCACAATGATTTGTGTGCCATAGAGTTTATTGATGCCTTCAAGGCGGCTTGCGGTGTTTGGCGTATCACCAATCGCGGTGTAATTGAAACGTTCGGAAGAACCGAGGTTGCCAACGATTGTTTCGCCAAAATGAATACCGATGCGCGTGTAGAGTACGGGCTTTCCTTCCCCGTGCCATTGTCTGTTCAACTCGTTTGAGCGCGCGATGCAACGCAATGCAGTGCGTGCAGCATACAGGGCAGGCTGGTCAAGAGGTTGTGGTGCGCCCCAGAATGCCATGATGGCATCGCCAATATATTTATCGATCGTGCCATTGTTCAAGACGATGATGTGAGAGAGCGCATCAAAATAATCGAAGAGGTGCCGCGTCAATTCATCGGGATCGACTTCTTCAGCGATGGAAGTGAAATCCCGGATATCCGAAAAGAAAATAGCCAATGGTTTTTTAATACCACCAATTCGCGCATCTTCACCGGTTTCGATGAGTTGTCTTACGAGGGTTGCCGGAATATAACGCTGGAACGTGCGTAATCCTTTTTTCATCGACGTCAGTGCATCCGCGATATAACTGATTTCCTTGATGCGTGATTTCACATGCAGTTCACCGCTTAAATGAAAATGTTTGATACGAATAATTTCTGACGTGATTTTTTTTAACGGTCTTACGACACGTGTGATCAGAATGGACACGAGAATGATGCCAAGAATTAAAATGCCGAGATTGATGAGGAGTGTGATGAGATGCGTCTGGTTCAGATCGCTTATAAAATCATCGGCAGGCACCACAATTCCGATCAGCCATTTTTCCTTGTTGTCACTCGATGTCAGTAACGGTTGATAGGTCGCGAGGTATTTGGTGTGATGCCATGTGAAATCAAACGTCTTGCTGCGCGTTTTTTTGTAAATATCAAATGACTCGGCGATCCAGGGGGTGGCACTCAATTCACGCACACCGAAAAGGGATTCCCGATCCAGCAAATTTTCTTTTGGAAAGGCAATGACTTTTCCTTCCGTCGACACAATAAAAACAAGGCTGTTTTTGCTGACTTGCGTGCGTTCGACGAGGCGTTGCAGATTGTCCAGACGGATTTGAAAAGTCACAACGCCCTGCAGTTTTCCATTTTTGTCAAAAACCGGTGTGGACACACCACTTCCCTGGTGTCCTGTCAGAATATAATAATACACGCCCAGCCAGATCGGTTTTTTCACCGTCATCGCTGCGATATACCAGGGACGATTTCTGGGATCATAACTGAAATCATTCGTGCTGGTTTGTGCGATGACTTTTCCTTCGATATTCTGGGTGAATGATTTGTGATACGGCGGCTTTTTATCGCGCTCAATAATTTCTGAATAGATTGTGCCATTTTCCTTTCTTTCGGACATGATAAAACTGCCCGAGGCATCTCCCCACGCGATGACTTGTATCCCGGAATGCTGGCCAATTTCATTTTTGATAAAATGGGTCATATACGAAAATAATTCAGCATCATTTTGAAAATTGACGACACCGAGTGTAATGAGCTGGGCGACGGTGTAACTTTTCAATTCCGCATTTCTGACGAGGTTTTGCACCTGATTGAAGGCGGTGGTGGATGCCTGTTGCATGAGGCTGAAAGAAAGCCGTTCCATGCTGTCAACAAAACGGACGTGTGTAATGGTGATCAGGGTCAGGATGGATGAAATGAAGAGCGCAACGAAAATGGACAGGATGCTAAATCGCAAGGTGACCATCCATGTTTTTAATCGTCGTTTCAGGAATTTCAACATGCCAGATCCTTAACATCCCAATCTATCAAGCATAACGGATTATTAATTGGTTTGGGAGGCGACATTTGCTATTGTAGGCAGCGAAGACGCGTCAGGACATTGATGAGGAGAGTGTTTTTTATGATTATTTTACAAACGGGTTATGGGGATATTTCCATTGAGCTGGATGTTGAAAATACACCGGCGACGGCTGCCAATTTTTTACAGCTGGCTGAAAGCGGGTTTTACGATGGAACGATTTTTCATCGCGTTATCAATGGTTTTATGATTCAGGGCGGCGGGTTTTTGCCGGAGATGAAGCAGAAAAAAACGCCTCATACCATCGAAAATGAAGCGGATAAATCCTTGCCCAACAAAAAATACACTGTGGCGATGGCGCGCACTTCCGATCCGCATTCAGCCAGCTCGCAATTTTTTATTAATGTGGCAGACAATGATTTCCTGAATTTCCGGGCGAAAACGTCGGAAGCCTGGGGTTATTGTGTGTTTGGTAAGGTCGTGGCGGGGATGGATGTTGTCGATAAAATTAAAATGGTTTCAACGACCGCGAGGGCCGGGCATCAGGATGTGCCGGTGAATGAGGTGGTGATTGATAAAGTCGTGGTGATGAGGGATGAGAAAGTGGTTTAATCCACCCTGCGTCACTGAGGAAATATCTGTAACTGTTTGAATATACAGGGAAATTTCGACATTGCGGCCCGCTGCTTCGAGCCGATTTTTTGTAACTTGTTGATTATACTAAAGTTTTTATTTTTCTCGTCTTTGGCGATTTAAGGCTTAATACTCGGTCCCAGGTTCTCTTGAAAGCAACTGATACATCGCTTCAACCGGTGTTAATGTCCCGTTTAAAATAGCGCAAACAGCTTCCACAATCGGCATCTCGACCCCGTGTTGTTGGGCGAGCTTCATGATGAGCGGGGCATTGCGCCTCCCTTCAACGACCTGACCGATTTCCTGCCCGGCATCTGAAACACTTTTACCCAGACCCAGCGCCAACCCGAAACGCCGGTTGCGTGACTGGTTATCTGTACAGGTCAGGACAAGGTCGCCGATGCCGGCAAGACCCATGAAGGTTTCAGGCTGCCCGCCAAGAGCCACACCGAAGCGCATCATTTCAGCGAGTCCCCGCGTGATGAGCGCACTTCTTGCATTCGCGCCAAATTGCATGCCATCTGAAATGCCGGTGGCAATGGCCAGGACATTTTTAACCACCCCACCCGTTTCAACACCCGTCACATCCGAACTGGAATAAACCCGAAACGGCGGATGATTAAAACGGGCGACAAGATCCTCGGCAAATACCGGATCCGAACTCGCTGCAACCACGGCAGTCGGCAAGGCTGCCGCCACTTCCCGTGCAAAGGAAGGCCCGGATATCACCGCGTATGCACGCGCATGGCCGAGGACTTCCATCGCGACATCATGCAATAACTGGCCTGTTTTCGCATCAAGACCCTTCGTTGCCCAGACGATTCTTGTATCCACCGCAAGGTGGGGTTTCAGCCGGATTAACACATCCCGAAAGGCGATGGATGGCACGACCACGAGAATATCCCGAATGCCGGAAACCGTTTCTTCCAGAGAGACGATCGGCGCAAGCGTCTCCGGAAAGGGAAACCCTGGCATATACCGCGTATTCACGCGTTCATTTTGCATCGCGATAATGCTGTCTTCTTCGTGCGCCCAAAGACGAACAGGTTGTCCTTCGCGCGCAAGATGCAGTGCAAGCGCCGTTCCAAATGAACCGGCGCCGAGCACCGCCATGGGTCGGGCAGGATTATTTTTCATGTCTTTTTGATCCGGTGTCTAGTGAACTTTTTCACTGCCGGTTTCCTTGTCACCTTTTTTCTGCTCTGTTTCCAGATGCTGGGCATACAGGGCATCAAAATTGACCGGCGCCAGAATCAGTTGTGGAAATCCACCGCGCACGACCATATCGGAAATCGCTTCCCGCGCATAGGGAAACAAAATATTGGGACAGAAGCTGCCCAGCATGGGACGAATCTGATCTGCCGGGAAATTCGACATGACAAAAACACCCGCCATCTGGATTTCAACCACAAACGCCGGTTTTTTACTGGTGGTGACACTGGCAGTCACTGACAGGACCACTTCGTGCACATCATCCTGAATACGGTTACTCTTTGTTTCAAGGTTAAGCTGCACTTCCGGTTTCCAGTCTTCGACAAATGTATGCGGTGTGTTGGGGGCTTCAAAAGAGAGATCCTTGACGTAAATGCGCTGGATTTCAAAATGCGGATCTTTCGATGGAATGGCTTTATCTTGCATGGTTATGTTCCTTTGGTAAAAAGTAAGTGGTTAAGGGTGCCGGCTTTTTCCAAAGCGGACAGATCGTCAAAACCGCCGATGGGCTGGTCATTGATGAAAATTTGCGGGACGCTTCGTCGACCGCTTTTTTGTTCCATGATGACGCGCTCATTGTCATCAAGGTCAACGCGAATTTCATGATACCGGACTTTTTTAGTATCCAGTAAATCTTTGGCAAAAACACAATACGGGCAATTGGCTTTGGTGTAGATGATGATTTTTGATTGCATGGGGTGTCCTTTATTTCTTTATCAAAGGGAGATCCGCCTCGCGCCAGGCGCGGATACCGCCATTTAGAATATGGACCTGAAAACCCTGCGTCGTCAGAAAAGTGGCAGAGGCGGGTGAATCCGTGCCTGTCGCACAGGTGAGTACGATCGGCTGTGCCTTGAATTTTTCGATTTTTTTAAGACCGGTTTTAAGCTCCACAGCCGGGAGTGAAATGGCGCCTGCGATGTGACCTGTCAAAAAGGCATCGGGGGTGCGAATATCAATGACGACGGCTTTGGCATGATTGATGAGCCAGGTCACGCGTGCGGGCGAAAGACGCGTCGCGCCGCGTTTCAATTTAATCCCTTCCAGCGTGATCAGGAGGACCAGAATGACGGCCAGTGCCGAAAACAGCATGAGATGATGGTTTACAAATAAAAGTATGTCTTGCATGGTTGCACCTGCTATTGGAAGGGTGAGATTATACACAGGGAATGGGACGTTTCGTCAAATGATTTGCCATGAGTAAAAACACGCAATGGACGCATCACCGAAGACTGCTTTTTTTACATCGCTTCTTTATTGCGCGGGTATCACGCTATTCATTCTGCTCAGTCTGCATGTTTTTCTGGCAGCGCTCGTGTCGCTTCAACATGAAAAAAACATTCAATATCAATTGTTAATCAGGGAAAAAACGACCAATATCCTGCCCTACGAGAAACGGCAGGGGAAAATAGTGGATTCCGAGGCGCGTCTTTCTTTCATCGCGACCTTGCGCCGTCAAAATGAAGAAGCGGCACGCATCCTGAAAGAACTCTATCGGGTCATGCCCAACACCATTCATCTCACCCTGGTGCAATGGCAAAACCGGACAGTGACGGTCAAGGGTAGCACGGCGTTCGGTCTTGAACTGGTCGCCTTGATGGATACGCTCAAACATTCATCCGTGCTGGCGCATCCTGTGATCGCTGTCAGGGTGGATGAGCAAGGCATGCGTTATTTCGAGATTTCAATGGGGCTTAAACCATGAAACGTTTTTTTCATACCCTGAGTCTCACGTTCATTTGTGCAGGCGTGATGGCACTCGGTTTTTGGAAAGTACTCTTGCCGGAGGCGCGTGAATGGGTTTTCGCAAAAAAGCAGGAACAGATGTTACAACGGCAGTTGCAAACGTTGTATCAGAAAGAAATCGCGCTGGAAGAAGAAATGGCGCAAATTCCCCGCACAAAATCCGCGTTGAGTGAATGGCAAAAAAAATTCATTAAATATGACGATATAAACAAGCTGTCAAACGAAATCATGGCGATGGGGAAACGGGATCAGTTGCAGGTTCTGTCGTTTTATCCGGATTCATCCGTGATGTCGGAAAATAATTATTTCAGGCAGTCATTCAAAATGACACTCAATGGAAATTACAGGCAAATTGCGCGGTTTATCGAGCAAATTGCAGCGTTGCCATGGACGGTTGTCGTCGGAAATTTTTCACTGGTCATCGCCTCCTTTGAGACCTGTTCGGCCGGGATAGTATTGTACGTGTATTATTTATCGTGATGCACTTTTGTTTTCACAGCGTGCTGCACAAAAGACACTGATTCTTGCGGCGCCGTGTTTTTTTAATTGTCGGCAAAATTCGTGCAGGGTGTTTCCTGTGGTGATGACATCATCCAGAACGGCGACATGTTGGTTTTCAAACGATTTTTTAATTAAAAAAGCATTTCTGATATTTTGTTTTCGTTTTGATGCGGGCAGTGTGGCTTGCGGTTTTGTGGATTTAATGCGAACGGCATCGTGCAGGGACAGTGGCACATGGAGTGCGCGTGCGATAGGTCTTGCAATTTCAATGGCCTGGTTAAAGCCGCGTTCTTTCAGCCGGTCAGGATGCAATGGCATTGGAATAATGACGGTCGGCAGCGGCGTTTTCTGGTACCATTCCTGCAGGATTTTTTCAAGGAGTAACTCACCCAGCAAGCGTGCGTGCGTCAGGGCATGATGAAATTTCAGATCGAGGATGAATTTCGGGATGGGCGGCTCGTAAAAAAATAATCCATGCGTCGTGTCAAAAGGCGGTTTTTGACGCAGGCATTGGCCACAAGACCGTGCAAAAGTATCAGCAGGCAAGCGATTGGCACAGATTTGACAGTGATGTTTCAGGAGGGGTAAATCATTCCGGCAACGGATGCAGATAGCCTGTGGTCGATCGGTCAACGTGTTGCAAAAGAGACAGACAGTTGGCATAAGGCCCTGAATAATTTTTTTTAATAATGACATGGGGTAGTTTCCGTAAATGAATGAAAAAAAGGTGTTGGATGAATTGCTGGAAGCACGTATTCCGTTGAAATACGCAAAAGCAGCTGTGTTGTCGCGTGAAGTGTTGAAAGATATTTTTGACCGTCTCAACTATATTCAATTGCAACCGCGCATTCTTCTTGATATCGGTTGTGCGACGGGCGATTCGACCGCGATGTTAATCAACCATTATCCGGATGCGCGTGTGATTGCCATTGACTCTTCACCCGCCATGATTGATTACGCAACAAAACAGGGTTTGGAGGCAACATGGCATGCAGCACCTTACACGAATTTGCCTCTGCCCGATCATTCCGTCGATTTACTTCTGGCGAATCTCGTGATGCCCTGGTGTGAGGATGTCCCGGCGTTGTTACGCGAATGGCGACGGGTTTTGAGGCCAGCGGGGGTGCTGATGTTTGCGACATTCGGCCCTGATACCTTGCGTGAATTGCATGATCTGCCGCTTGCTTTCCCGCATATGATGGACATGCACACGGTCGGTGATTTGCTGGTCTCAGGCGGATTTCAGCATCCGGTGCTGGATGTGGATTACATCACGCTGACTTTTTCTGATTTGAAAAAAATGTGGGAAGAATTGCAGGTGACCGGCATGATAGCCGGAAAGACTGATACACTTCAACCGAAAAAAACGGACGATCGTTATGTTCTGACGCATGAAATTATTTTTGGGCATGCCTTTCTGCCCGATTTAAGTGCCGGTCAGGTTCCGGATGAAAAAGGCGAGGTGCGGATTCCTCTGTCGCAGGTGGGGCGTCGGCGAGGCTAATGCACAGGCTGAATTACCGTTATTGGAATGGTATTTTAAGATGCAAGTCGTTGATTCAAAAAATTTAACTGAGCTAAGGAAAGTTTTTGGTGGTACGGATTCTGTGCATGGCTACACTGTTTTTAATATAGGTGGTAATAATTATCGGCTTATTACGGCGATTCATTACAATGTCCAAATCTGTTATATCAGGACAATATGGACGCATGCAGAATACAGCAAGCCATACAATCAGAAAAAATTACGGGAAGGTCACTTATGAGAGCAACAGCCTTGCAAATTGATTATGTGGATCAAAAATCAGCGCGTGAATTTCACTTGCCTGTTTCTGTATTTAAAAAGCCATCTAATGCCAAAGAATACGCAAGACTTGAAAAACTGCTTGATGAGTTAATCGATGTGGTTCGAGGGAATGAAAAACATCCTCTGGCATTGATTATGCAAATTATTGGCGAAAATTTAGAGCACTATGATGATAAGTATTTGCCACCAATGGGGAGCCGTGTGACGGATGTTGAGTTTGTCGCTTTTTTAATGGATTCCCACCATCTGCGCCAGATCGATTTGGCGGACATTTTTGGCGGCCAGGCCAATGTATCCAGGTTTCTCAATGGAGAGCGCCCACTGTCCAAGGTTCAGATCATGGGGTTGAAGAAAAAATTTGGGATTAGCGCAGATTTTTTTCTGAGATGATGGGTATAGTATACCAACCCGAATAGCGTGAGTTTCAGTTTTTAAAGGTGATCAAACATGGCAGATGATATTTTTATCGGTGTCGATGGCGGTGCCACGAAATCGCGGGTTCGCATCGAAAACAGTGCCGGTCATCTTCTCGGACAAGGGGTCGGGGGTCCTGCCAATATCAGTCTGTCTGTTGATACATCCTGGGAATCCATTTATCACGCGCTCGAAGAAGCACTTTCGCTCACAACAATTCGTCTTGATTCAGCCGATTATCATTTTCATCTGGGATTGGGTTTGGCAGGGTGTGAGGTTCCGCATGCCGTCACCGATTTTTTATCCAGACAACATCCATTTTCTACTTTGCATCTGGTATCCGATGCGCATGTTGCGTGTGTGGGTGCACATCAGGGACGGGATGGTGCGATCATTGTTGTTGGAACGGGCGTGATTGGTTATGAAATTGAGAGCGGGAAATGCACACGGATTGGTGGCTGGGGATTTCCACATGATGATGAAGGCGGTGGTGCGTGGCTTGGGTTGGAAGCGGCGCGTTTGACCTTTCAATGGCTCGATCGTCGCGTTGAAAAATCACCCCTGGTGGAAGATGTTTTTGGTTTTTTTAATCATGATATTGAAACATTCACGACATGGGCGAATCGCGCGAATTCAACGGAATTTGCGCGCCTTGCACCACTTGTCATCAATCATGCACAACAGGAAGAAGTCGCGGCACTTCGCCTGATAAAAAAAGCAGCGCATGCAGTGGATCGCATCGGGTTGGCGTTGATGAAATCACAAAAAGAACGTGAAAAACATTTACCGTGCAGTTTGTTGGGTGGCATGGCGCCTTTTATTAAGCCATGGTTGTGTGATGAATTGCGTGGCTGTCTTGTACCGCGAGTAGCGGATGCGGCGGCCGGTGCGATTTTGATGATTCGTGAACGTGTTACCAGTGGAGCCACGCAAACGTGACTATTCTTTTTGGCCCTCGCATTTATGCAGAAAAAGGTATTTTAAAAAATACATCGCTGATCATTCGCGACAATCAAATTCATGCGTTTGAAGCAGAAAAAAAGAATTCCTCTGACGAAGTATTCATATTTCCAGACACGTATCACATTGTTCCGGGGTTTATCGATGTGCATGTGCATGGCGCAAACGGATTTGATGTGATGGATGCAACACCTCATGCATTGGAATCCATCAGTCAGGCGCTCGCAATGGAAGGAACAACCGCGTGGCTTGCAACCACCATGACGGCATCGCTCGATGAAATTGATCGTGCAATGAAAAACACGGGCGATTACATTGCAGAAAATAAAAAAATCACGGGCGCAGCTCTATTGGGAATTCATCTGGAAGGCCCATTTTTATCGCCCGAAAAATCAGGTGCGCAGAATAAAAAATATTTGCTACCGCCACGAGTGGATTATTTTAAAAATTTTCAAAAAAAATCGCGTGATACTATTAAACTCGTGACGCTCGCACCCGAGTTGCCAAATGCATGTGAATTAATTCATTTTTTAAAAACACAAAACATTGTTGCATCGATTGGACACACAAATGCGACCTTTACGGAAACCATGGCTGCCATTGATGCGGGCTGTTCGCACGTGACGCATCTTTTTAATGCGATGCGGGGGATGCATCAACGCGAGCCGGGTGTTGTGACAGCCGGTTTGTTATCAGATAAATTATCGACGGAATTAATTGTGGATGGCATTCATTTGCATCCATCGATCGTTGATCTTGTTTTCAGAATCAAACAGCCTGAAAAAATGATTCTGGTGACCGATGCAATGCGAGCAAAATGCCTTAAGGATGGACTGTATGATCTGGGTGGGCAGGCTGTTCATGTGGCTGATAAAAAAGCGACACTGCCAGATGGAACGCTCGCAGGGAGTGTGCTTGACATGATTTCTGCAATGCGTAATATGATGGCATTTACGAATTGTCATTTACAGGATGTGATTCGTTTTGTATCTGAAAATCCAGCCAGAATGCTGGGTATTTTTAATAAAAAAGGCAGTCTTCTTCCGGGAAAGGACGCGGATCTTGTCGTTTTGGACGAGGCATTGAATGTTGTCCTGACGATGGTTTCAGGAAAAATAGTTTATCAAAAACAAACAGAAACACGAGGTAGTTAATACGATGTCAACCTACACATTTACCCGGCAGGAAAAGAAAATTATTACGCTTGCGGCATTGGGCGGCATGCTGGAATTTTACGATTTTATTATTTACGGTGTTTTTTCAGTTTATTTTGCGCATCAATTTTTTCCGGCGACGAGTGGGCTTGTGACTGTCATGGAAAGTTATCTGGTTTTTGTGCTGGGTTATCTTGCAAGACCCATTGGCGGCATTATTTTCAGTCATATCGGGGATGAATATGGCAGAAAAAAAATTTTGATGCTGACCATTATTTTGATGGGGATTGCATCAGCAGGAATCGGTTTGCTCCCGACATACGCTGAAATCGGTTTTGCAGCACCCGTTTTATTGCTCATTTTACGATTGACACAAGGGCTTGCGCTGGGCGGCGAGTTGCCAGGCACGTATGTTTATATTGCAGAAACCATGAGTGAAAAACGCGGGATGGCATTTGGGTTAACGATGGCTGGTGTGAATAGTGGCTTGTTGCTGGGGATGTTTGTGAATTTTTTGTTAAATTATTTTTTGACGATGGAACAATTAACCCGTTTTGGCTGGCGATTGCCATTTATTGTTGGCGGTGCTGTTTGTATTGTCAGTTATCGCATTCGAAAAACATTGCAGGAAACAACTGCTTTTCAAAAAATACAGGATAAACCGACACTGCCGCTGATTTATTTGCTTAAGCATCATTTGATAAAATGTCTTTCTGGAATTGCGCTGGTTTCACTCATGTCAGGTCTTGCAGTGGCTGCTGTTATTTTTATGCCGACCTGGTTGAAAGAAATGGTCGGACTGGATGCCGGAAGTATCAGTCGTCTGATGATGATTGTGATGGTATTAAATATTGTGACGATTTATTTCACCGGAAAATTGACAGCGCGTTATGGCTCGTTTGCCGTCTTGAAAAATCTGCTGCTGCTTTCCGGTTTTTTAATCCCATTCGGTTATTTTTTAATATCGCACGGCTATATCACTTTTGGGCTTGTGATAATCGGGTGTCTTGAAGGGGCAGCGGTGATGATAACGCCTTGCGTGATTGCGACTCTTTTTGAATCCAAAATTCGCCTCACCGGTGTAGCACTTTCCTACAATATTGGATTTACCCTGTTTGGGGGTCTTGGACCGCTTGTAATTACGAACGCGATCCGGGCAGGGCATGGTATTTATGTGACGCCGTGTGTTTATTTGCTGGTGATGGCGGTGGTGTGTGCGGGTGGGTTGGTTTGCCTTGGGCTATCGAGGAAAGAGGTTCAGAAGGGTGTTTTGGCGGGGGAGTTTGCGGGGTAGGGTTGACCTTCCAGTGTGAATGGATGGTTTTATAGGAAACCTTCCATTGCTACTGGAGGGTTTGATGGGAGACCTTCCATTGTCACTGGAAGGTTTGTTGGTGAACCCTCCATTCAGAATGGAAGGTTATATGGGAAAGAGTGAAAATGGAGAAGACAAGAAAGTGAGATGAGGGCGTATCCTCATTTTATTTTGTAAAAGATCAGCTGAGATAATTTTTTAATTTTGCCTTCAACTGTGCGTCATCCCGCGACGCTCCTTAAGCGGGACCCAGCGCCTTTTTTCATTTATTTTTTTTTAAAAATGCTTTTAAAGGCGCTGGGTCCCGCTTAAGGAG
>DATIJJ010000103.1:0-18282 GCA_035478795.1 Gammaproteobacteria bacterium
TCAGGGAGCGCGTCACTGTTTCAGCAAAATAAGTGACGCGCTCCCTGACGGTCGCGGCTCGGATATCGTGATTGGATACCATGGATAGATTTTACAAAAGTTTAGCCAGGCCATCTGCAATCTTGTTATAGGACCTCGAAATGCTAGTGAAAGATCGGGCATATTGCCCATCTTCTTTTGTGATATCCACAGATGTGCCTGAATCCTTGTGCCTGTTACAGATTTCCTGAGTCAGTTGTACGACAGGAATGCCTGCTTTTTCAGCAATAGACCGCAGCTGAGGTGTAAAATCACAGCATTTTTGAATAATAAAGGGACCGGGGTCATTACCAAAAAAAGACTCAAACTCTTCGGCTGAAATAGACATGCCACGTTGCATTAAAAATTGCTGAAATCTTTTCACACTGCCATTGACATCTTCTATCCATTTTTCTGCTGATTTCGAAAATTTTGTTGTTTCCTGAACGATGCCGCCATTGAATCTTTTGGCCATTTGTATCACAAGACCTAAAAATTTAGGTTTAAAGCTCAGTCCTTTAAAATGTTGCGTTGTTTGATACTCGCCTAATAATTTAATCCAGTTATTAAAAATGGAGCTTAAATTATCGATTGCCTGCAATGAAAAGAAAGCCGGTGAAACAGGCGTAATAAAATAATCCGTTAACATCATAATTAGCGCATTGATAATACTACTGGCGCTCGGTGACGTATCGATTAAAATAAAATCGTAATTATTTTTGTCTTTTTTAATCGCCTGTTCAAATTTATAAGGTATTTCACTGGTAAATTCATTTCTGTTTTTGATGATGCCATACAAGTCAGCTTCTATATTCGTGAGATTAATAGAACCGGAAATTAAATCTGTAAAACCACCGCCTTGCGATTTGGAATCAATTCGATAAATATCTTTTGAAGTCGGCTGACTCTTGAGTTCAGCGTTAATATATTCAAATAACGAGATATATTTTTCGACATTTTTACTCCATTTGGAATCTTCATCCGTAGAATACTCCACACTGGTTGAAAGACCATAGATTGCTGCGGTCAGGTTCATTTGTGGATCAGCGTCAATTAAAAGAACCCGATATCCCTTGTCAGCCAGAATAAAGCCCAAATTATGAACCAGTGTTGTCTTCCCTACCCCCCCTTTGTGGTTAAAAAATGTTATTATTTTGGACATTATTTTTTTCCTCGGATATGTTCATCGGTATGCAATTGGTGTAGAAAGTATACGGTACTCGTTTCAGATCAACAATACAGGGGATACTACAATTTATGCCTCAAAAAACCCGGCCCATTCCGCTCTTTGATGCCCTCGAATACCTCCATTCCTCTTTCTTGCATCAGGCAGCTCACATAGAAGCAAGACTTCCCGAGAGTCTTGTGCCGAAAGAGATTTTGTCGGATTACAAACACAGTTGTGATTTTCTGGAAGCCTATCGCGGTAGTACCGAAACCTTCAAATCCTATCGCAGGGAAATCGAGCGTCTTTTGCAATGGTCATGGTTCGTGCAGGAAAAACCGTTGAAAGCATTACGGAGACAAGATATCGAAATTTTTTTCGAATTCTGTCAGGCACCGTTTGAAGACTGGATTGGCATCAAAAACGTACCGCGATTTATCGATAAAGACGGTTTGCGCGTGGCGCATCCGGAATGGCGGCCCTTTGTGGTGTCGGTCAGCAAAAAACAGCACCGTGACGGACAGTCTCCTGATATCAAACGATATACCTTGTCCCAAAGTGCGCTGCAGGCTATCTTCGCGATTTTAAGCAGTTTTTTTAAATTTCTGGAACAGGAAGATTATCTGTTTGGCAATCCGATTGCACAAATCAGACAAAAAAGTAAATTTTTACGTAAACAACAGGGCAAAAGAACGATCCGCCGCCTGTCGGAATTGCAATGGACTTATATCATTGAAACCGCAGAACAGATGGCGAATGAAAATCCGGGATTGCACGAGCGAACGCTTTTCATGATGAATGCACTGTTTGCGATGTATTTGCGTATTTCGGAACTCGCAGCCAGTGATCGCTGGATTCCGGAAATGGGGCATTTTCATCAGGACATGGATGGAAACTGGTGGTTTAAAACCGTTGGCAAAGGCAACAAGGAGCGCGATGTCAGTGTCAGTAATGCGATGCTGGAAGCACTGAAACGGTATCGTTTGAGCCTTGGGTTGTCTGCTCTCCCCTCGCCTGGCGAATCGTATCCATTGATTCAAAAAGCGCTCGGCAAGGGCCCGATTCGCGGGACGAGGCATATTCGTAAAATTGTCCAGCAGTGTTTTGATCACACCATGGAGCGCATGAAAAAAGATGGCTTTCCGGATGATGCTGAGCGACTGATGGCCGCAACCGTTCACTGGCTGCGTCATACCGGTATTTCGGAAGATGTGAAAATCCGCCCGCGGGAACATGTCCGGGATGATGCGGGACATAGTTCCAGCGCCATCACTGATCAGTACATTGATATTGAATTACGCGCAAGGCATGCGTCGGCGAAGAAAAAACAGATTAAGTTTGAGTCGGGTTAATTAGAAGCGTCATTGCGAGGAGCGTCTTTTGCGACGAAGCAATCCAGAAAGAATGCGTAGACATGTTCTGGATTGCTTCGTCGCAAAAGACGCTCCTCGCAATGACAACTATTTTTTACCCCACCCGCTCCCACACTTGCGTGCGTCCCAGAACAGGAATACCGATATAACCCCGTACTTCCAGATCATGACCGCCATGAATCAATCTCAGGGTACAACGATACGTCTTGCCATTTTTGGGATCGAGTATGCGTCCGCCATCCCATTTGTTACCATCCGCTTTCATGCCTTCCATGACAACCATACCCGCAATTTTCTGATTGTGTTTTTCACCCTTGCAGGCCACACACACCCTGTTCGGGTCTTCGCCAGGTTTTGGAAAGAGCTTGATAACCCGACCATTGATTGTCTGATCTCGCGTTGTATAAATTTGCACAATGCTTTTGGGTTGATTTGTCACATCATCAATTGTCTTCCAATACCCGAGGGGTGATTGTAAATCCGATGCAAACACCAGCGACAGGCCACAAAACAGATAACTCATCGAAAAAAAGAGAATGATTTTTTTTAACAGTTTGCTAGGATAAGCCATCTTTCCTGCTCCATTTAATGAATATAAAAACACTCAACCGATCCTGAAGAATAAGGTATTAATTCTGCCATGGCAATCAACCAGTTAAGCCTGTTAAAAGTCAGACGATTCCTGCCATTATTCCTGACGCAGTTTTTTGGCGCTTTCAATGATAATGTTTATAAAAATGCATTGGTCATTCTGATCACGTATACACTCACTGTGTCGGCAAAAATCAGCCCGGCAATTCTGATCACGATAGCAGCCGGTATTTTCATCCTGCCTTTCTTTTTATTTTCAGCCACCGCCGGGCAAATTGCCGACAAATTCGACAAGGCGAAATTGATCCGCTACACCAAAATCGCTGAAATCCTGTTGATGGTTTTTGCAGGGATTGCGTTTTATCTTCAAAGTGTTTCGTTATTGATGACCGTTCTTTTTCTGGTCGGTACCCAGGCTACCTTTTTTGGTCCAATGAAATATTCGATCTTGCCTGATCAGTTGCCCACGGAGGAACTCATCGCAGGCAATGCATTGCTTGAAGCCGGAACCTATCTTGCGATTTTATCCGGCACGATTCTGGGTGGGATTCTCGCATCCGTGCATGCAGCGCCCCTGCTGGTTTCAATCGCCATTGTTCTTTTTGCAATTGCAGGTTATATCACCAGCCAATGGATTCTCCCGACAAAACCGGCAGCCCCGGACCTTAAAATAAATTTTAATATTGTCAGCGAAACAAAAAACATCATTCGCCATACGATGCAAAAACGGGAATTGTCGCTGGCGATTTTCGGGATTTCCTGGTTTTGGCTGGTGGGTGCAACCTATCTTTCACAATTTCCAACCTACACCAAAAATGTGCTGGGTGCAGGCCCCTCGATTGTCACGTTGTTTTTAACTTTTTTTACGCTGGGTATTGGTCTTGGATCCATGCTCTGTAACCGATTGCTGAAAGGCCGCATTCATGCCACCTACGTTCCACTCGCAGCGCTTGGCATGACCTTGTTTGCAATCGATCTGGTCCTCGCCAGCAACCATATCGTGACAAAACCGGGGCATTTGCTGACGCTGGCACAATTTTTAAGTCATCTGCAAAACTGGCATGTTTTATTTGATCTGTTATTTTTATCGGCTTCAGGCGGGATCTATGTCGTTCCGCTCTATGCTATTTTGCAATATGAAAGTGATGCGGATTTTCGTTCGCGCGCAGTCGCTTGCAATAATATCATCAATGCATTGTTTATGGTGATCGCGGCGATTGTGACGAGCGTCATGCTGCTGATCCATTTTTCCGTGACGGATGTTTTTATTCTGGTAGCACTTGCGAATCTCGTTGTCGCTATTTATACCTGTAATTTATTGCCTGATGAACTGATCAAATCCTTTCTGATCTGGTTGTTCAAGGCGCTTTATCGTGTTGAAGTGCGTGGTCTTGAAAATTATTATGCGGCGGGAAATCGTGTTTTAATTGTTGCCAATCACACGTCCTTTCTGGATGCTGCCCTGATTGCAGCGTTTTTACCGGATAAATTGACTTTTGCCATTGACTATCAGTACGCAAAAAAAAGATGGGTAAAACTATTATTAAAACTGGTGAACACCTTTCCGGTGGATCCAACGAATTCCATGGCAGCCAAATCGCTCATTGAATATATCCGACAAAATAAGCGTGTTGTGATTTTTCCGGAAGGACGTATCACTGTCACGGGCGCTTTGATGAAAATTCATGAAGGACCCGGGCTCATTGCAGACAAGGCGCGCGCCAAACTGTTGCCGGTTCGGATTGAAGGTGCACAATATTCTCCTTTTTCCTATTTACGTGGAAAAGTCAAAATCCGCTGGTTTCCCAAAATCACACTGACGGTGTTGAAACCCAAAACAGTCGATCTGCCGTCTTCCCTGACAGGTCGAAAGCGCCGTGAATCGATCAGTGAAAGTCTGTATGATCTCATGACCGATACGATGTTTCTCAGTAGCAATACACAGGAAACGCTGTTTCAATCGCTGCTGAATGCCCAATCGATTCACGGTAAAAAACACATTGTTGCCGAAGACATTGAACGCAAGCCTATTCATTATGGCCGTCTGATTTTGGGCAGTATCGTATTGGGTCGTCGTATCGCAAAAAATACAAAGGCTGATGAGTACATCGGGTTGCTGCTTCCCAATTCCATCGCAGCGATCGTGACATTTTTTGGCATGCAGGCTCATCATCGTATTCCTGCCATGCTGAATTTCAGCACAGGGATTCAAAATTTACTGATCAGTTGTAAAACGGCGCAAATCAGGCAAATTTATACCTCCAGACGATTCATCGATCTGGCCGAATTACAAACGGCCATTGACAGTTTGAAAGCAGAAGGCATTCGTATTTTTTATCTGGAAGATGTGCGCGCCAGCATTGGCCTATTCAGAAAATGTATCGGAAAATTGTTTTCCCTGTTTCCACACACGTATTATCGCTGGTACAACCGCATGAACAAAACCAATGAACATGAATTTCCGGCGAAACCGGCAGTGGTTTTATTCACTTCCGGATCGGAAGGCATCCCCAAGGGTGTTCTCCTGAGCCACCAGAATATTCAGGCCAACCGGTTTCAACTGACATCGCGTGTTGATTTCAGTCCGGCTGATCGGGTGTTTAATGCATTACCGATGTTCCACGCGTTCGGTTTGACTGCCGCAACGATTGTGCCGATTATTTCAGGCATGCGTGTATTCATGTACCCATCGCCCTTGCATTATCGCATTGTGCCGGAAGTCTGTTATGACACCAATACAACGATTACTTTCGGAACGGACACGTTTTTATCCGGTTATGCGAAGTATGCCCATCCTTACAATTTCTATAGCATTCGCTATATTTTTGCCGGTGCAGAAAAATTGCGGGATGACACGCGACAAATCTGGATGCAAAAATTTGGCATTCGTTTGTTTGAGGGGTATGGCGCAACGGAAGCGTCTCCTGTTCTTTCAACCAATACCGCCATGCAATACAAGGCAGGTACCGTGGGTCGACTGCTACCCTGCATTGATTATCAATTACGTCCGGTGGAAGGCATTACAGACGGTGGCAGGCTCTACATTTCAGGCCCGAATGTCATGATGGGTTATCTGTTTTCGCACACACCCGGTGTGATTCAAGCACTTCCAGATGGATGGCACGACACGGGTGATATTGTTTCGATCGATGAGGAAGGTTATATCACCATCAGGGGACGCGCAAAGCGGTTTGCAAAAATTGCCGGTGAAATGGTTTCGCTCACCATGGTGGAAGATGCGCTTTATAGTTTATGGTCAGAGAACCAACATGCGGTGTTATGCGTGCCGGATGTGCAGAAAGGTGAACAGATTGTGCTGGTAACGAATTTCAAACAGGCGGATAAAAAACAGTTGATTACTTATTTCAAGGGAAAAGGTCTGCCTGATATTGCGTTACCGCGTCGGATTATTATTCAGGAAAAAATGCCTGTTCTCGGAAGCGGGAAAGTGGATTATCAGGCGGTTAAATTGATCATTGAAAGTTGTGAGGAAGAACCTGTTTCTGAAGATGATGAGAATGAGTAAATGAGCTGCTTGCACAAATCAAATGTCGACAAGAAAAAACCCCCTTATCAAAGGGGGTCGACGCACGTTTTTTGTGCGGCGGGGGGATTTTTTTAATGCGAGAAAAAATCCCTCCCAACCTCCCTTTGAAAAGGGAGGAGCCTGCTCCGGTTGAAGCCTGATTTGCAATAAGCCCAACCTCTCGCTCACGCCTCCAATTTTTTATATTTCATCCTGTGCGGTTGTTTGGCCTTATCACCCAGCCGACGCACGCGATCTTCTTCATAATCCGTATAATTCCCGCTAAAGAAAGCAACCGATCCATCTTCTTCAAATGCCAGAATATGTGTCGCAATACGATCCAGAAACCAGCGATCATGTGAAATCACCATGGCAGAACCCGGAAAAGTCAACAACGCTTCTTCCAGCGCACGTAATGTTTCAACATCGAGATCATTAGTGGGTTCATCCAGCAACAGGACATTACCACCACTGCTTAACAGTTTGGCAAGATGCACACGATTACGCTCACCACCCGACAAATCCTGAATGAATTTCTGCTGATCCGTTCCCTTGAAATTAAACCGTCCCACATACGCACGCGACGGTGTCTGATAATTTCCGATCGTCATCATATCCATGCCGCCCGAAATTTCCTGCCAGACGGTATTTTTGCCATTGAGTGAATCACGACTTTGATCGACATACGCGAGCTTCACCGTATCACCCAGTCGAATCTCACCTGCATCCGGCGACTCCATCCCCATCAGCAGTTTAAATAATGTCGATTTACCCGCACCATTCGGCCCAATAATACCGACAATCGCACCTTTCGGAATACTGAAACTGACATGTTCAAATAACTGACGCCCGGCAAAATGCTTGCTGATATCCGTCACATCAATGACGAGATCACCCAGTCTCGGGCCCGGTGGAATATACAATTCCTGAGTTTCATTCCGTTTTTGAAATACCTCTGAAGACAATTCTTCAAACCGCGCAATACGCGCCTTGCTTTTTGCATGACGTCCTTTGGGATTGGTTCGAACCCATTCGAGTTCCGCTTTCATCGCTTTGGTATGCGCTGTTTGCTGACGCTCTTCCTGTTCAAGCCGTTTTTCCTTTTGTTCAAGCCACGCGGAATAGTTGCCTTCATACGGAATCCCCTGACCACGATCCAGTTCAAGGATCCAGTTAGCCGCATTATCCAGAAAATAACGATCGTGCGTCACCGCCACGACGGTCCCCGGGTATTCATGTAAAAAACGCTCGAGCCACGCCACACTTTCTGCATCCAGATGGTTGGTCGGTTCATCCAGCAATAACATATCCGGTTTGGAAAGTAGTAAACGACACAATGCAACACGTCGTCTTTCACCGCCTGATAATTTCGTGACATCAGCGTCCCAGGGCGGCAAGCGCAATGCATCCGCGGCGACTTCCAGTTTACGTTCCAGTTCCCAGCCATTCATGGCATCAATTTTGGTTTGAAGTTCGCCCTGCTCTTCCAGCAATTGATTCATTTCATCTTCGCTCATGGGTTCAGCAAATTTCATGCTGACTTCGTTAAAGCGATTTAAAATAACCATCGCATCACCGAGTCCCTCTTCCACATTCCCGCGGACAGTTTTAGCCGGATTGAGTTGCGGCTCTTGCGATAAATAACCAATGTTGATATCCGATTGCGGGCGCGCCTCGCCAATAAATTCCTTATCAATCCCCGCCATGATTTTTAATAACGAGGATTTACCCGATCCATTCAACCCCAGTACACCGATTTTGGCGCCGGGATAAAAGGACAGCCAGATATTCTTCAAAATCTCTTTTTTTGGCGGGACAATCTTGCCCACACCTTGCATGGTAAAAATGAATTGGGACATGTGAGAGCTCTTTGATTAGAGATAATAAACAGGCGGGTAATATGCCAGTAAAAATATCAGATATCCAGAATTATCCGAGCCGCGACCGTCAGGGAGCGTCACAGGTTCTGCAAGATATCAACGGAATTGAAAAGTATCGTGACGCTCCCTGACGGTCGCGGCTCGGATAAGAGTATTTACGCAACAAACCTAAAAATCCGTTAACCCCTTGTAATGTAAGTTCTTTTTAGATAAAATGCCCAATCTGCTCAGAAAAAAGTCAAAAAATTCCCCGTTATTCCCGATTTCCCGGTATAATTGTGCGGGACACTTCTTCAAGTCATGGATGGTTTAGAGCATTCATCGGACTCATGCATTTTAGTTAATTTTATTTTTTAATTGATTTTAATCATTAATAACCAAAATAAAACAGGGCCAATTCATGAAAAATAAAATGTTTATCTTCATTTTGATGAGTATTGTGCTGGGCATTCTATGCGGTATTTTTTATCCCGAACAAATGCTCTCTATTCGCTGGATAGGTGCTTTATTTATTAACCTGCTGAAACTCGTCGTCCTGCCACTGATTTTTTGTGCGCTGGTCAGCGCCATCACCTCGATGGGTGGCATGAAACGCCTCGGCTCCATTGGCGTTTATACGATAGGTTATGTACTGCTCAGTGTGTCAGTGGCCGTATTAATTGGTCTGGTTCTCCTGAATGTCTTCAAACCAGGTGTCGGTATTCCATCCAGTTTTATTCTGGCGAATGCAGGTCCTTCTGACGTGAAAACCGTTGCGTTTTCTTCTTTCCTGCTCATGCTGTTTCCGCCCAATATCATTGAAGCAGCCGCCAAATTTGAAATCATGCCGATTGTGTTTTTCAGCATTGTCTTTGCTATTGCCTGTCTGTCGGTCGGTGAATCGGCCAAACCGGTCATTGCCTTTTTTAATGGTCTGCGCAATGTGTTTGTAAAAATGATTATCTGGCTGATGTATTTAACCCCTGCCGGATTGTTTTCACTGCTCGGTTCAGCCATTGCAGAAGCCGCTCTTCAAAACCGGTTATGGGAAAGTATCAAGGGCATGATGTTATTTATCATCATCTTTTTGTGCGGTCTCTTTTTACAAATTTTGTGGCAACTGGGCGTTGTCAAATTCGTGGCACGCAAAAAACCGCGTCAGTTTATGGGGTCGGCCTCAAACGCCATGCTAACCGCATTTGCGACCTCCAGTTCCATGGCCACATTACCCGTCACACTCATCGTTGCCAAAGATCAGCAAATCAACGATGACGTGGCCCGCTTTGTGCTGCCGCTTGCAACGACATTGAATCTCGCGGGTACGGCGATGTATGAAGCAGTTTCAACGCTCTTCTTTTGCCAGATTTTGGGGATGCATTTATCGATATTTTCCCAGATTGGTGTGTTTCTTACAGCGATTGTAGCGGGAATGGGTGCGACCGGTATTCCGGAAGGCGGTCTTGTGACGATGATTATGGTATTGCGTTGCGTGAATGTACCGACATCTGCCATTGCATTATTACTTCCGTTTGATCGTATTCTCGATCGTTTTCGTACCATGGCCAATGTGTGGGGTGATCTGGTCTGCGCAGTCACAGTCGATCACTTTGCCAAAAACAGAAAAAATTCGCCTGATCGGATCACTGCATCGCAGCCGGTGCCGGATGCGACTTGAGTAAAATAGCGAAAACAACATGAAAATGACTCCTAAATCGTATATACTGGTAATACCAGTATCACTCGTAATATGGAGGTCAAGTATGTCGTTGAAAGCATTACCTGTGAAAGTACCTGAGGATGTTTATAACAGATTAACAGTCCTTGCTAATAAAACACACAGGACAAGAACCTTTTACGTTCTGGAAGCATTGAACACTTATCTGGAAGATTTGGAAGATACCTATCTTGCGATTGAAGTGCTAAAAAATCCTGGCAAGACTTATTCGATGGATGAATTAGCTGTGGAACTTGGATTAACGGATGATGAAAAAAAAGAAATCGGTCTGGACGATTAGCTGGTCTGAAAAAGCAGTCAGGCAATTAAGTAAACTGGACAGGTCTGTTCAAAAGAAAATGCTGATATTTCTGACCAGAATAACCAGACTTGAAAACCCGGAAACCAGTGGAAAGCGGTTGACTGGCAATAAATTCGGATTATGGCGCTATCGGATGGAAGATTATCGAATCATTTGTCAAATCAAAAAAAATGAGCTTTCAGTGTTGGTTCTTCGAGTCGGGCACAGAAAAGATGTGTATGACCGGCGTCTTTAAAGACACCGGATGCCAGCTAAAAGCATGCTGGCATGACATCATATCACGCTAACTATTTACCCTTACATCACCGAACAGTGAAATCGTTTTTTACTCTTCGCAACTGGCATTTCCACCGCAAGCTGGCTTGCCGTATTAACTAATGGCGGTCCAGAAAAAATCAGATTGGGATTACCGGATCCATAAACAGCCGTTGTGTTGTCAGGCGGCGATACAGTCTGCTGTTTTTGAGTCGTTTCTTTTGGCAACTTCTTTTTCGGTTTTTTGGGAAACGTGGGTGTGGGTACGCTTTTTTCCTCTGGAAACGTGGGTGTGGTGGGTATGCTTTTTTCCTCTGGAATAGACGGTAAAAGCATGGTTTGGATAGCGCGCGTGTCAGGCGAAAGAGCTTGTGAAACATGCTCTGTCTGAATATAACCTTTTTCCAATCCATACTGATAAAGAATAACCATATTGTCTATTGCATCCAACATTTGCATTTGATTCAGAATCAATGCCGGTCTGCTTATGCGAAGATCATCAACCAAATCCAGAATCCTGTCTGCAATCTGCATCGGATTCGATGTCTCAAATATCCATGCATAATTTTTTACAAACTCAAACGTCCCAATCATATGCCCGGTACGCCCCAAACCTGCCGTACAATGCACAAACATCGTTTTTCCAGCCTGCTCTAACAAAGATGACTTGCACAAGAGTTCCCAACATGTTTTTTTCCGTTCTTCATAAGATTGAGAAAAGTCAGTCTCCAACTTCTCCTCCGGACCCCCATCTGCAAGATAAAGCGAGCAATTATCAACCAAACCCATAATCGTGACATGAACCACCCGCGTTTCTTCTTTCTGATTTTTTTCCGGATTGGCAACACGCGTCACCGTCAATAAGGATTCAACAATGCCATTAGGAAATACCAAAACACCTGCTTTCAATGGATCGCCGCACAGTATTTCCACTGTCAGCCTGTAATCACCAAAAATTTCATTTTCCCGAGGACGCAGGCAATAATCATAAAAGGATGGACGAGGACGAGTTTTCCCCGTCACATAAATATCTCCCAAACAATCTCCAATCGCGAGGATATGACCAACAGAAATAGCGTCATTAAAAACAGTATTATCAAAAAAAACACTCATCTCGGGTAGCCTCGGACCCTGTCCGGCAGAAAAAGGCGTTTTATCGATTTTGTTGGCACCCCATGTGGGAAATTTAGGATCATGAAATTGTGGGGAGTGCTCCAGGTGATTAGCCTGATAGCCTGTCAAAAATTCTGCTTTAACTATCCTTTTTACTTCCCTCAGTAACTCATCCGTGACTTCAACCGTAACCGCATGAGACAACATTTTTTACCCCGACATTAAATCAACCCGCTCCCACGTTTGTGATCGGCCAAACAGGGGAAATCCTGTGTAGCCATGAATATTTAATTTTTTGCCATGCTCAATCAATCGAGCTGTGCATTGATACGTTTTACCATTTTCCGGATCCAGAATATGCCCATTCGTCCATTGTTTTTCACTGGCCTTTAACCCTGAAATAATCACCATCCCGACCACCGGTTGATGCTGTTTGGCCATCTTTGACGCCGGAAATACCTTGACGACTTTGGCCATCAATTGCTGATCCTGATTTCGCCAGACCTGAACAATACTTTTCGGCTTCCCTGTCATATCATCGATCGTTTTCCAATAACCCACCGGTGAATGATCCGTCAAATTCGTCGGTTTTTCTGCAGCGATACTCACCGTTGTCAACATCACTGAAAAAACGGCCATCAGCATTCGAAACGATTGTTGAATATGCATCGATTTTCCTCCTTAAAAATCCGCGAAATAATTTTTTTCCTCTTTTCTGGACAAGGCTTCAATAATCCGCTCCCTGACTTCTTCAACCGTCCCCACCCCATCAATACGAATATGAACTGGCGAATGATCCGGCTCTTCTTTTGCCTGATGAATATAATACTTCACCAGCGGTTCCGTTTGTTGATGATACACAGCCAGGCGCTTTCTAATCGTTTCTTCCTGATCATCGAGTCGCTGTTCGAGCGGTTCTCCTGTCACATCATCTTTCCCTGGCATTTTGGGTGGATTATGTTCGAGATGATAAACCCGCCCCGAAGGCGCATGCACTCGCCTGCCACTGAGTCGTTTGATGAGTTCTTCATCCGGCACTTTAATTTCAACCACATAATCGAGATGAATATGATTGTCATGAAGAGCTTCCGCTTGTGGAATCGTACGCGGAAACCCATCCAGCAAAAAACCATTCACACAATCCGGCTCCTGCACACGCGCCTTGACGAGCGCAATCATGATGTCATCGGACACGAGACGTCCTTCATCCATAATGTGTTTAACCTGAAGACCGAGCGGTGTTTTGGCCAGAATCGCCGAACGCAGCATATCACCCGTTGAAATTTGCGCAATGTGGTATTTTTCCTTGATGAATGTCGCCTGGGTTCCTTTACCCACACCAGGGCACCCCAGTAAAACCAAACGCATGAATAACGCACTCCTTACAAAAAACTTTGTACTGGACAATTTTTTTAAGATGCTGCTTAGAACGCCTTCCTCCGCAGGGGGAAGGTGCCCAACGGGCGGATGGGGGAATATCTCCCGCTTTTCTCGAGAAACAATCCTGTTTTTTATCCCCCCATCCGGCCTTCGGCCACCTTCCCCCGGAGCGGGGAAGGCGTTCTAAGCAGCATCTTAAAAAAATTGTCCTGTACAAAGTACAAAAAACCGGACATTTTTTGTATTTTATGCAACACGCGTGGGTTAAGCCAGGGTTTTTTATTTCGAATGGCGGGTATATTGGTTCAACAGGGTATGTGCCCGTTCGCTACCTGTCTCCTGCCATAATTCATAAGCCTCGAGTGGCAAAAGATCCGGATTTTCGCGGGTATAACGACGAATGGATTGCAGCACATCCATGAGTGATACAAACTGATGGCTCAAATGATCGTACAAGTCATTACTTTTTCTGGAAATTCTGAAATAGGACGCTTGCCCTATTCGCACAAAATAGCTAAGCCTCACAAGCCTTGTTTCTGCCAGCGCCGGAAATAACCCTGCAAACAGGAGGCACCTGTCACCCACGTCTCTTAAAACCATTTCACGCATTTTACGTGTGGATTCAACTCCTTGCAGAAAATCCAGCGCTACAATTTGTCTGATGACGTCGGGTCTGTCGATATAGCGCATCAACAAAAAAACCAGATAGGATTCAATTTCTTCCCTGAGCATGATTCGGCAGGAGGCTTCTGCCTCATGCACCACTTCATGCCATAAGGCAGTCGCTGTTTCGCGCGTGACGATGTTCATAAGAGGCTCCCGGAAAAAATAGGCTTCTCACACCTTCCAGTATAGAATACACATCAGATAATTTGGCTAAATTTAACCATTTTAACCATTGACAATGTGGATTAACCATGATTAACGCGTTCATTTCAGACCTGCATCTGGAAGAAAATCATCCTGAGAGTGTTGATATTTTTCAGCAATTTTTAAAAGATTGCGTGATGAGTGCATCAGCGCTTTATATTCTCGGTGATTTTTTTGAAACCTGGATCGGGGATGATGATTTAACGCCGTTTAATCGTATGATTATTGATGCGTTATTGAATGCAACGCAAAAAAAATTACCCATTTATTTTATGCACGGCAATCGTGATTTTTTGATTGGAAAAAAATTTTTAAAAATGACAGGCTGCCAATTATTACCGGATGAATATGTTACCGATATTTTCGGCACACCGACCTTACTGATGCATGGCGATACGCTCTGTACCGATGATATTCAATATTTAAAATTTCGAAAAAAAGCGCGAAGCGCCTGGTTTAAATTTTTCATCCAACTTCTTTCTCTCAAAAAACGGCGTGCGATAGCCACTCGCTATCGGGAAGCGAGCCAGATGCACATTCGTCAAGCGTCATCCGACATCATGGATGTGACGCAATCCGAAGTCGAAAATGTCATGAAAAAACATCACGTTTTGCATCTCATTCACGGACACACCCACCGCCCTTTTCAGCATCATTTTGATCTCAATGGACAAAACGCCACGCGCACCGTGTTGGGCGCCTGGCATGAACGCGGTAACGCACTGATTTGTCATCCAAATGGCCGTCAGGAATTGATCTATTTTTCCAGCAATTCTCCGCCCCTGATGTGGTAAAATAATAACGAGTGAACTGATTGTTTCAAACCTGAATTTTGACTGTCAAATTCAGGCCGAACGGGAGGTTTATATGGGTACTTCTCATGTGGGTCAAACAGACAAGGTTGTACGTCCTAAAGTTGTACCCCCTGAAGATAAAGGGCGCGCCGGTTTTTTTAGCCAGGAATATCTGGATAGTCTGACAACCACCGTTAACGACAAAAAAATAGCGCTCTTTGCAAATAAACACTTCTTTGCCGTTTTAAAAGAACATTTTATCAAGAGCTGTCAACAGGAACCTACCAATTTTTTAGATGATATTTTCAAGGTAAACCAACGTGATCTTACGCCTGCTGATTTATTGAGAGAAGTGAACAGAATTTTTCACAAATATTTCAGTGACCCAAAGGCCGACAATTTTCTGAATATTGGTGCTGACATGAAAAATGCGTGTCTGGAAGCGATAAAGAACGGAAAAATGCTCACCAGTTTTGCTCCTGTTGTTAACGAAGTCGCAACACAATTGATAAACTACAACATATGTCGTCCGATCACTGTTCAGGGACAAAGAGATGCTATACCCAAAGAAGTAGTAACCGCGCAACTCCTGGAAGCGTATGAAAAGGACAAGGATGAGCAAGCTTCTTTTGTCATATTTTTACCCTCACGCACGGTGATCTCATCAGCGCTGGATGGCATTCAAACAGTTCTCCAACATAGTGAAGCCAAACCGCAACCGTTACCGGATTCAGAAAAAGATTTCACCGGCCGAGCTGACAGATTGATGGAAAATGTCAACGATCAAATAAACAAAATGCGACTTGAATTACAACAGGTATTTCGAAAAACCATGGAAAAAAATGCCTCGCCTGTAACCATACAGGAAGAGATTTCCAAAATCCTGGCTGAATTTTCAACGATACTTCAGGAAGCCAATACGGGTTTAATCAAAAAATTTGGAGAAAAAAACACGCGATCCCAACAAATAGAAACGTTATTGGTGCCACTGACAGCAGCCAAAACATTACACGATAATCTGACGTCCAGTCCTAAAACAAAGAGGCAAGGGACTGTAAAAGAATTTTCTGCCGCTATCTGCCACACGGATAGCAATCTTAGAAGAATAACGGATTACATGGACAGATTAAAAGATGTCCCCATCACCAAACCGTTGCCAAGACACACTTCTACTCTGACCGAGGTATTGGCAGACATGGCCAAACCACGACGAAAGATGTCATAAATCAAATCCTTTACAAAATAATTAGTTCCGCATAAAATTTGCGCCACTCTGTTTTTTTTATTAGCGAGGAATTTGTCCATGCTGTCTGCCCATGCTTTGACTCCACCACCTGAAAAACTCGAGCAATTGAAAAAGGCTCTGCGTCAATGCACAACGGGTAAATATTCTGATCCTGAAGAACAAAAAAAATCCGAGGCTGTATCAGCGATACTGGACAATAAGGCTATCCGGACAGAAAGTGAATTTCTTGAACAGATAGGAAAAGAATGTTATTATTACCAGCAACTTCGATACTATGTCAACACAACCTTGTATAAACAGATCGATGATGCATTCTGTCACTATTTTGACATTTCGGAAACGGATATTGCTTGCGCCATGATGGATCACTTCCGATTGGCGCAGTCTCGAAATCGTCATCAGACCGAGTTTGTTAAAAGCCTTAATATGGCAAGAGGAGATCTCATCCTGGCTCGTCTCCCTCCTCAAAAGGAACCTGATCTGCGAGACAAGCTGATCCTGTTTCTGATAGATTTTCGGCAACCAGGCACCAAAACAGGATATAACCCGACAGAAGTCAATCCGCTATTGGAAAAAATTCTTGCTGAACCGGATGAACAAAAACTGTTTTTAATGCTGGCTACCCTCTTGAATGATAAACGCAAATCAGTACTTACTCATACCGGTAGTTACCTGTGCCAATGGTTAGGCAAATCGCTTTGCGATTATCTTAAAATTACCGAAAAAGAACTTGACCTTGTGCACTATGAAAAAAGTAAACCTGCCTTAATAGAAAATGGCAGTCTTTGGAATTATGATCAAATACGTCATGAAGCAAGACTGGATTTAATAAACAAGGCACGCATCAAACGTCTTGCAAACGCTGAAAATCCCCCCAGGGATGAATCCAAAAATGAACCCTTGAAAGATAACATCAAGCAACTTCAGGCAACATTGAATCATTACCTTACCGACTTTATTGAGAAGGAAAAAACTCGCCTGCAAGGTAGCACTCACAAAACATTTCTTCCAGACAGCCCGGAAATACAAAGTGCCACTGCATTGTTGACGACAATAAATAATTTAAAAAACCCGTCGAAGAGTCTGACAGAAAATCAGTTACTTCGGACTTTGTACAATTCATACTACTGCAGTAAAGCAAGGGAATACCCGGGTGATCAGAACAGGGTACTTCAGACTCTGGACGATGCACTTTTCAGGTATTTCAATTTTTCGGATGACGATCTTTCCATTGCAGCCATGGATTTTGTTATCGCAAAATGGAACAGTCAGACCAGCAATTTTGATTTTCCTAAAGACATGCGCTGGACAAAAACAGTCCTGGTACGTGAGTATCTCTATCATAATTTTCAGGGATCATCGCAAAAAGTTTTCAGGGTGACACCCCAAAGCAATTGGCAAACACCTCTGTTAATGCAAGATATCGGACCATCGCAAAAAGAGAGTTTGCAAACACGTTTGGTCAATTATATTACGGAGTATAAGAACTCTGGATCAGGTGGAAAAGAGGGTTTGGGACGAGCCGGGAGATTATTGGCAACAGTCACTCAGGAAGAAGATGAAGCAAAATTGTTTGAGATCATAATGGCTGCATTGAATGATTACAACCAGGGGTCTCTGTTGGAGTCCAGCACCCAATTACGTGCTGCAGTTGGCAAGGCACTTTGTTGTCATTTTGGTATGACAGAAAGAACAGTCAGCCTTGAGCAATTCAAGGAACACAGGGAGCTTATTGAGAAGAACCAGTACATGAATCCTCATGGTACACGCAATACGACTGTCTATCGTCTGGTGAAGGAAGCACAGCAAATACGTCTTGCGGCAGAAGCGCCGGTGGTGGTGCATGCGACGTCGATGCGTCTGTCTTGAGGTTTTGTATCCTATATTGCATGTGGAGATGATTTTGTTTTTTAGCAGGGTTCCCCCCTTCCTTTCCTTCCCCCACAAAACGGAGCTTTGTTGCGCAAATCATGGTGTTATCCGAGTCTGGCTTGATCCGAGCCGCGACCGTCAGGGAGCGTCACGATACTTGTTAATTTCATTGATATCTTGCAGA
>DATIJJ010000104.1:0-6758 GCA_035478795.1 Gammaproteobacteria bacterium
TGGATTTTCTTCAGGTGGAATATAGCCGTACAATGCCGCAAGCGATGGATTACCCGCCGCCTTGCACGCCTCTATATCAATCGCAGAATCTCCAACGTATAAACAATTTTCCGGTGCTTGCTGTAACAATTTGCAAGCATGCAGTAAGGGTTCCGGATGCGGTTTGCGATTAGGCAGAGAATCTCCGCTGATGACGCAAACGGCACGCTGATCGAGTTTTAAATGGGTGATAAGTGGATCGGTATAACAAGCCGGTTTATTCGTGACAATACCCCACGGCATCCTGTGTTGATCGAGAAAATCAAGTGTTTGTTCTATCCCTGGAAAAAAATGCGTGGTGCTTAAAAAATACTGTTGATAAAAATGAAGTAAACGTTCACTCAGTGCTGAATAACGCGGATCATCTGGCAATACATTCATTCCCAGTTTTAATAATCCCGCTGAACCACTGCCCGCTGCCGGGCGAATCGTTTCAAGGGGCAGGGGAGGGAGCGCTTCTTCTTCCAGCAGATGATTTAATGCACGACCGAGATCCGTTGCGGTATCAAGCAACGTCCCATCCAGATCAAATAAAACCGCTTTGATGGCATTCATTTTTTCATATGCACAAGATAGTTAACCGAAATATCATCACTCAGAAAATAACGTTTACTGAACGGATGATAACCCAAACCCACCATCTCAACCAGCGATAGTCCGGCCTTTCGCGCCCATGCATCGAGTTCCGCCGGTCGGATAAATTTCGCAAAATCATGGGTATTTTTGGGGATCAATCGTAAAAAATATTCGGCTCCCAAAATGGCAAACACATACGATTTGATATTGCGGTTTAATGTGGAGAAAAAAACATCACCGCCGGGTTTCACCAGCGTGGCACACGCTTGAATCACAGAAGCCGGATCCGGCACATGTTCCAGCATTTCAAGACAGGTGACCCTGTCGTATTGTTCAGGCCCTGCCAATGCCATGTCTTCCGCGCTGATCAATCGATAATCAATCTGAAGACCACTCTGGTGCTGATGGAGTTTTGCGACGTTCAAGGCAGGCTCACTGAGATCGATGGCAGTGACGATTGCGCCTTTTTCAGCCATACTTTCCGATAAAATCCCGCCACCACACCCCACATCCAGCACGGTTTTACCCAAAAGAGGCGCTTTTTTGTCGATAAAATCAAGGCGCAATGGATTGATTTCATGCAGCGCCTTAAAATCGCCTTCCTTGTCCCACCAATGTGCAGCCGATGTACTGAATTTGGCGATTTCAACCGGATCCATATTGGAATCTGTTTTTCTCATCATACAGCTCTTGTTGTTTGAACCCGTTCTGTTTATCATACCAACCGGTATTAATCTATTTTTTTTAAAAGGAATTGCTATGAAAATGAAATTATTGACGATTGGACTCCTCAGCGCGGCTCTGGCTGCAACAACGGTATTTGCTGATAATACTGGCGCATCCACGCAGGGCAATGCACCGACAATGAACAATCAGCAACAGGCTGCCAACGCACCCATGGATGCAAACAATGCAGCCACCGCGCCTGCCATGCCACAGACCGACAACAAAAATGGCCAGACGTCAGCGCAATAACCGATTGATGTGTTCGATAAAAACCCTGCGTTTGCGGGGTTTTTTTTGTATAAATGGGGAGTCGTGATTGTATGGGCACACCGAAAACCGTGTATTTGAAGGATTATCGCGTTCCGGATTATCTCATCGAAAAAGTGGATCTGGCATTTGATCTGGAAGAAGCTTTTACGACCGTCAAATCAACACTCGCCATACATCGAAACAAATCAGCTGCGTCCCCTCATCACAATCTGGAATTGATGGGTGAACACCTTGAATTAAGATCCATTCGGCTGGATGGAAAATCGCTCTCGAAAGACGCTTATACTGTCACTGATCACACACTGGTGATTTTTTCTGTGCCCGAGCATTTTATATTAGAAATTGAAACGCGCATCAAGCCACAGGAAAATACCAGTCTGACCGGACTTTATAAAGCCGGTGGAAAATTTTCCACGCAATGTGAAGCGGAAGGATTTCGCCGCATCACTTATTTTCTCGATCGCCCGGATGTCATGGCAAAATACACCACCCAAATCAGGGCAGATGAAAAAAAATATCCGGTTTTATTATCGAATGGCAATTTAATTGCCTCCGGAAAGCTCGACAATGGCAGGCATTTTGCCACCTGGGAAGATCCCTTCAATAAACCGAGTTATTTATTTGCATTGGTCGCAGGCGATCTCGAATGTATGGAAGATTTTTTTGTGACAAAAAGTAACCGTCGCGTGACGTTACGTATTTTTGTCGAAAAAGGCAATCTGGATCAATGCGCGCATGCGATGCAGGCGGTTAAAAAAGCCATGCGCTGGGATGAAGAAAAATTCGGGCGCGAATACGATCTGGATATTTATATGCTGGTCGCCGTCAGCGATTTTAATATGGGCGCGATGGAAAACAAGGGTCTAAACATTTTCAACACAAAATATATTCTGGCGAAACCGGAAACGGCAACGGACCTCGATTTTGTGCATGTCGAATCGGTGATTGCGCATGAATATTTTCATAACTGGACGGGCAATCGTATTACCTGCCGTGACTGGTTTCAGTTAAGTTTAAAAGAAGGATTGACGATTTTTCGGGATACCTCATTTACAGAAGACACCACATCAAAAGCCGTCGCGCGTATTCAACATGTCAATGCACTGCGCAGCACACAATTTCCGGAAGATGCAGGGCCGCTTGCACATCCCGTGCGACCAGATTGCTACATCGAAATTAATAATTTTTACACGACAACGATTTATGAAAAAGGGTCTGAAGTCATTCGAATGATTCAGACATTGATCGGGCATGATGCTTTTCGTCGTGGCATGGATGTGTATTTTGAACGATTCGATGGACAGGCTGTTACGATCGAAGATTTTGTGAAAGCGCACGAAGATGCATCAGGAATGGATCTCACACAATTTCGTTTATGGTACAGTCAGTCAGGCACACCGGAGCTTGATATTCACAGTGAATATGATTCGGCTCGCAAAAACTATACATTACACATCAAACAAACCTGCCCAAAAACACCCGGGCAACCGGATAAAAAACCGATGCATATTCCGGTTGTCACCGGATTGCTGGATCAATCAGGCAAGGAACTGACAGAAAAATTGTTACAAGTGCGAGAGTGTGAAAATCATTTTCATTTTGAAAAAATTCCATCACAACCCATTCCATCGCTGCTTCGAAATTTTTCCGCACCCGTGAAAGTCAAATATGATTATTCGGATGCGGATCTCATGTTGTTATTCAGGCATGATACGGATCCATTTAATCGCTGGGAAGCAGGGCAGATTTATGCACTCAATTTGATTTTACGGCTCATCAAGGATTACCAACAACAAAAACCACTTCATGTCTCCAATGACATCATCGATGCCTGGCAGGACATCATTTTAAGTTTGCAACAGGATAAATGGGCGTTATCCGAAATGTTGACACTGCCTTCTGAAAAATACATTGCAGAGCATCTGGATGTGATTGATGTGGACGCGATTCATGCGGCGCGGGAATGTGTGCTGCAACATATTGCGCATCAGATGAAAGATATTTTTAAGAAACAGTATCTCGCGCTTCACACAAACAAACCGTACGAATTTAACATGAAAGCAGTAGGGGATCGTGCCTTAAAAAATACCTGTCTGTATTATTTGATGATGCTGCCGGATGCGGATATACATGAAAAAATGGGTATGCAGCAATTTTCAAACGCACTGACAAATAATATGACAGACACCATGGCAGCACTTCGCGCCCTGACGAATGTGGAATCCCGCTTTCGCATGCAAGCCTTGTCCGATTTTTATCATCAATGGAAAACAAATGCGCTCGTTGTTGATAAATGGTTTGCGTTGCAGGCGAGTTCGAAATTGCCGGACACCTTGCAGCAGGTTAAGGATTTATTGCATCACGAAGCATTCGACATTAAAAATCCCAATAAAGTGTATGCGCTCATCGGTGCCTTTGGTCAGAATGCCATTCATTTTCATGCCAAAAATGGCGAAGGCTATCAATTGCTGGCGGATGTCGTTTTACAATTGAATACACTGAATCCCCAGATTGCAGCGCGCATGATTAAACCCTTTACTGACTGGAAACGTTATGATGCATCCAGACAAAAAATGATGCGGGAAAAACTGGAATTATTTTTGAATAATAAAAACCTGTCGCCGGATTTATTTGAACTGGTGACAAAAAGTCTTCAGGAGAAACCATGACCACTCACTCAAAAAATACACGTGTTGAATCAGACAGCATGGGTACGATTAATGTGCCGAATGATGTTTATTGGGGTGCGCAGACCGAACGGTCTTTACATCATTTTGCAATTGGTAATGATCTCATGCCACGTGAACTCATCCGTGCTTTTGCCATTTTGAAAAAAGCAGCGGCCATGACCAATCATGAACTTGGTCTTTTACCAGATGATAAAATGAAACTGATTATTGCTGCCTGTGATGAAATTATTACTGGCAAACTGGCGGATCAATTTCCCTTAAAAGTCTGGCAGACGGGGAGCGGTACGCAGACGAACATGAATGTGAATGAAGTGATTTCCAATCGCGCGATTGAAATGGCGGGCGGAACACTCGGCAGCAAAAAACCGGTTCATCCGAATGATGATGTTAATCGCTCGCAATCGTCAAATGATACCTTTCCAACGGCCATGCACATTGCTGCAACGGAATCCATTATCCACCGATTGATTCCATCGATAAAAGAACTGGTTAAAGCGCTACTTGAAAAACAACATGCTTTCGCCAACATTGTGAAAGTAGGGCGCACGCATTTGCAGGATGCGGTTCCCTTGACATTGGGACAGGAATTTTCAGGCTATGTCGCACAATTGAATGCGGCATTAAAAAATATTGAAGCGACGTTACCTGGACTCTATGAACTGGCATTGGGCGGAACGGCTGTGGGGACCGGCATTAATGCGCATCCGGAATTTGGCAAAAAATCTGCGGAAAAAATTGCGCGTCTCACTGAATTGCCGTTTATCACCGCACCCAATAAATTTGCAGCACTGGCCGCTCATGATGCGCTGGTTTTTTCAAGCGGCGCATTGAAGACGCTTGCGTGTGCTCTCATGAAAATCGCCAATGACATTCGCTGGCTGGGATCCGGCCCGCGTTGTGGTCTGGGGGAGCTGATTCTCCCTGAAAATGAACCGGGTTCCTCCATCATGCCGGGGAAAGTGAATCCGACACAATGTGAAGCACTCACCATGGTTTGCGTGCAGGTGATGGGTAATGATACAGCGATTACGATTGCGGGATCACAAGGCAATTTTGAATTGAATGTTTTCAAGCCTGTCATGATTTATAATTTTCTACATTCGGTATCCATTTTGTCTGATTCGATGAATATGTTCACAACATTTATGGTGAAAACATTGGCGGCAGATGAACGGCGCATTCGTGAATTTGTCGAAAATTCATTGATGCTCGTGACTGCACTCACACCCAAAATCGGTTACGATAAATCAGCAGCGATTGCGCATAAGGCCTTTCATGAAAATTTAAGTTTGCTCGAAGCGAGTCTTGCATTAGGTCATTTGACCGAAGAAGAATTTCGCAACATTGTGCGTCCTGACACGATGGTCTGACAACAAGGACAGGATAATGACTTATCACGAGAAAATAACGGATGTTTATCAGCGAATTTCGCCCTATATCAAAAAAACGCCGCTTTTGATGTCATCCCATTTCAGTCAAAAAACAGGTAGCACTGTTTTTTTTAAATGCGAAAATTTGCAATATACCCACGCCTTCAAGGTACGTGGTGCATTCAGTAAAATAACAAACATGCCGGATAAAAATAAAACTATCATCACGGCTTCTGCAGGTAACCATGGATTGGCTGTCGCCTATGCAGCGAAACAGTTTGGCATGCGAGCCATTGTGGTGTTGCCGGAATTTGTGCCGCCTTATCGTGCAGAGATGATACGGGCACAAGGTGCAGAAGTCATTTTATATGGACAGACCATGGATGATTTGAATGCCAAAGTGGCGGAGTACACAAAAAATCCTGATGTTGTTTATATTCATCCGTTTGATGATGGAGACGTAATTGCAGGACAGGCGACGATCGCGTATGAAATTTTAAATGACGTGCCGGATATGGATGTCATTGTTGCGCCCATCGGTGGCGGCGGGTTGATTTCCGGCATTGCCCAATATGCAAAATCGTTTAATCCGGTTATTCGCGTTTATGGATCTGAAACGCTCGGTGCGGATGCCATGGCAAAAAGTCTGGCAGCAGGCAAAATTGTGGCATTATCCAAAGTGACATCCATTGCCATCAGTCTGGGTGCGACGAAAGTAGCAGAACGCACATTTGAAATCGTTAAAAAATATGTCGATCGTGTCTTGACTGTCAGCGATGAAGACGCCGTTCGTGAATTGCGAGCTATTTTGGCGGACGATAAATTGTTTGTCGAGCCGGCATCTTCCTGCGCCTTGTCTGCAGTGATGTCCGGCAATCTTCCTGATTTAAAAGGAAAAAAAATAGCAGTGGTATTGAGTGGCGGGAATATTTCGCTGGAGCAGTTAAAAGGGTTTTTGTGAGCCCGGCGCATGCACAATAAGCCCGGTAACTCCTATTACCGGCCTATTTGGATCTATGTCTTATCCGAGCCGCGACCGTCAGGGAGCGCGTCACTTATTTTGCTGAAACAGTGACGCGCTCCCTGA